>CAYTNN010000006.1:0-45517 GCA_964439135.1 uncultured Pirellulales bacterium | reverse complement strand
CAGTTGGGACGAAAAAGACTCCTGGCGCCCGAGCGCTTACGCGGGCGGCTCGCCCGGACAGGATGACAGCGGCATAATTCCCAATCCCGGAACTGTAGTGATTAACGAAGTCCTGGCCCATTCACACGCTGAGGCTTCGGACTGGATCGAATTGCACAACACGACAGAGACCACGATTGACATTGGCGGCTGGTTCCTAAGCGACAGCAACGATAACCTTTTCAAATACAAAATTGCCAATGGAACCACGATCGGCCCGAACGGCTACCTCGTTATATATGAAGACCTGAACTTCGGCAACGCGAACGACCCGGGTGCTTATGAGCCTTTTGCCATGAGCGAGAACGGTGAACAATTGTACCTGAGCTCAACAAAAAACAGCGTATTGACAGGCTATCGCACAGTGGAGGATTATGGCGCTTCTGAAACCGGCATATCTTTCGGACGATATTATAAATCCAGCACGGGCAACTACAACTTCGTAGCAATGGAGCAAAACACGCCGGGCTCCGCCAATGCCTATCCGAAGGTCGGCCCCATCGTGATCAGCGAAATAATGTATCATCCCGACTGGCCGGATGGCGGCTCCTACACCAACGACCAATATGAATACATCGAACTGCACAACGTCGGCTCCGAGCCGGTAACGCTATACGATTACGAGACAGCCGAGCCGTGGAAGTTTACCGACGGCATCGAATTTACCTTCGGCGGCGATGTGCCGGTTACTATCCCTGTTGGCGGCTTGATCTTAGTAGTCAAAAAACCAGCGGCATTTTCCTGGCGATATCCAGATGTGCCCGCGGAATTAATCTTCGGCCCCTATGACGGCAACCTGAGCAACGCCGGCGAAAGTCTGGAGCTCAGCATGCCGAGCGACGTGGATAAAGAAGGCGTACGCCAATACGTCCGCGTTGACAGAGTCAATTACAGCGACGGCTCCCATCCGGAGAATTGCCCCGGTTCGATTGACCTCTGGCCCATCGAAGCCGACGGCAACGGAATGGCCTTAACACGAAAGGTTCTCACTGACTACGGCAACGATCCCGAGAACTGGACCGCCACGACCCCTTCGCCGGGTGAGTAAACTCTGAGAACAGGTAAGATAATAGAGATGCTCTCAAACTCAATTTTAAACGAGATTGCCCGATCTGTTGTCCCATCTGCCCGATCTGTTTGTCGTATTGGTCGGTGTAAAAGTCGTTTTTCGTGTATAGAAACTTCTGGGCAAACCATAATGGAATCGGTATAATCCCGTATAAATTCCGGTCATCGAACTGTTTCTATATTATACTTTATTACCTTTAGTTTTACAGGGATAACCGTTGAGTGAGAAAAGCAATTTAGCTCCGATAGGTACAGCCGCAAAAAAAGCTGGCGTTTCCCGTCAATCTCTGCAATATTATCTTATGGTCGGGCTGCTTGAGCCTACGGAGGTTACGCCGACCGGAAGGCGACTGTTTGATGAGAAAGGTATCGAGAGGATTAAAATTATAAAGAAACTTAACAAAAGCGGCTATCCTTTGCGTGACATAAGGGAATTGTTTATGGAAGGCCGCGGCGAATTAAAAGGAGATAATTTGTGAGTGACTACGAAACCTCCCAGAGAAGGCGCAATGTTGTTGTGGGCCTTTTTGTGATATTGGGTATATGTGCGCTTGGCTGGCTGATATTGAAGTTCGGTGATTTGCCGGGCATTGTTACCAAGATGGATTCTTTTGAAGTTTTCGTTCAGTTCCCGACGGCGACGGGAGTGCAGAAGGATACGCCTGTGCAGTTTTGCGGCTATCAGATTGGGAGAGTCACAAGTGTTATGGCTCCGGAGGTACGCAAGGATTTGGAGACTGGCATGGAGTATTATCAGACGGTGGTTGTTCTCAGCATCGACAAGAGGTATGTGACCATTCCCTCCAGCGTTGAGGTAAAACTGATGACACGTGGATTGGGCAGCAGTTATATCGAGCTCAAACAGTACCCCGGCAAGCCTCTGGTTCCGCTCGATCCGAACCGGCCGGAAACACAATACCTGGTGGACAAAATGTCACTTCAGGGCTCCACCGGCATGACAAGCGAGTTCTTTCCGGAAGAAAGCCAGAAGAAACTCGATGGATTGATCGAGGGCCTTGGAAATCTCATTACTAATGCTAATGATATCATGGGCGACAAAGACAGCAAAGAGAACGTCAAGAAAACGCTGGCCAATCTCGCTAAAGCGTCGGAGCAGGCCAAGGATACGTTGGAAGAATTCGAGAAGCTTGCCGCTGCGGGGACTACAACTCTGGAAAAAGCCGATACAAAAATAGAAGAAGCTGTCACTGCCGTTGTCGATACGAGCGAAGAAATCCAGAAATTCGCCGCCGCCGGGACATCGACTCTTAAAAGTGTCGATGCCAAAGCGGAACAGCTCGTTGCCGCGATGGTCGATACGAGCGAGCAACTGAGCAAGGCTATGGGGGAACTTCGGCTGGTTTTGGAGAAAGTCAACAGCGGCCAGGGCAGCGCCGCCAGACTTATCAATGATGGAAACTTTTACGAAAATCTGCTTGAAAACACCGAGCAGTTAAAAGCGCTGTTGGAGGAGATGAAGTCCTTTGTTGCTGACTGGCGGGACAAAAAAATCGGAGTAACGTTGTTCTAAATGTTGATGGGTGGTTAAGACAGGGCGCAAACCTTCTGCTGCTGCAATATGTTTCGATTCTTAAAAATATTGCCGGCCGAGGTGACGCTGGGCCCAGGGGGGCAGCTTGATCTTTGCTGGATCGACTGGATTTTTTCGCTGGTCGTGCAGATTCTTCCAGTGCCCGCCCCGGTGGGTCATGCTGATAGACAGTTGAGCGAAGAAAGGCTGGCCGGCTTTGCGCCGGTTCCAGTCGCTGCCGTCAAAGGCGTTCTTGAACTTGAGGTTGAAATCCGTCTTGCCTGAGCCGGATACACCCGGGGCGGCGGTCTTGACATTAGCCGTGAAGTAGCCGGCCTTGCGGAAGTATTCAGTAATCAGCCGGACCGAGTCCAATCACTTTCAGGAAATCCCGCCGGTTATGTGTTCTCATCGGATTTGCTCTCCTTTCCAATTGTATATCTTGGACTATATTGGAGATTGCAGGGGCAACCCTATGTGGTTGCCCGGGGCAGGCACGCGGGCCTGCCCCTACGTAACGCCCGGCGATAAATTCGGCCTGGGCAGTTTGGCATTCGTGGCCCGCAGCCAAACCGTCAATTTCGCGTCGAGTTCTTTTACCTTCTCCGGCATATTTTCCGAAAGGTCGGTCTCCTCCGAAAGATCGTCCTTGAGATTGAACAGTTCGAAAATCTTGCCCTCGTATCGTTTGATGAGCTTGAAGTCACCCGCTCGAATGATGCTGTAAGGAACGATCTTGCCGCGATAGTGTGGAAAGTGCCAGAATATCGCTTCACGATCCAGCTTATCGGCGCCGTTGGATTTTAGATGCCCCAGGAGCGAGATGCCGTCGATGGCGCGATCTCGTGGCAGAGAAACACCGGCCGCTTCGCAAATGGTTGGGAAGTAATCGACGCTGGTTACCTGCTCGTGGCTGATTGTGCCGGCTTTTATTACCTTCGGCCAGCGAACGATCAGAGGTTCACGAATTCCACCTTCGTACGGATAGCCCTTGCCCGCACGCAGGGGAGTATTGCTGGTTATGCCCATCAGCCCCCCGTTGTCGCTGGTGAAGAAAATAATCGTTTTTTCTGCTATACCCAGCTCGTCGATCGCGGAGATCATTTTGCCCACGGCATCGTCAACGCTCTGGATCATCGCTGCGTACGTCGGATTATTCTGGTTTGTCGGCTCTTTGGCCTTGTATTTTGCGACCACATCTTCTTTGCCCTGGATAGGCGTGTGGACTGCGTAATGAGCCATATACAAAAAGAACGGCTTATCTTTGTGGCTGCGAATAAAGTTGACCGCTTCATCCGCTTCGCGGTCGGTCAGGTACTCACCGTTACGACGGGGACTTAGTGTCGGTATCGGTCCCTGTTGATTTCGAGAATAGGGGTCGAAATAGCTGGGCGGCTGGCCGAAGTCGCACCCGCCGATATTAAAATCGAATCCCTGCTTGTTGGGGTACCAGTCATCGGCGCCGAGATGCCATTTTCCGATGTGGCACGAAGTATAACCTGCGGGTTTGAGTGCTTCGGCGATTGTAATCTCTTCAAGCTCCATCCACAGCGCGTTGGGTGGGCACAAAAGCTTTCTATCTTTGCCGGCGACGTATTCGGTTGGATTCTTCTTGTTCTCGGGTATTTCGCCGCCCTGGAACCGCGATCGGATCCAGTCGGTCACTCCGAGACGAGCCGGATAGCGTCCTGTCATTACCGCCGCCCGTGTCGGCGAGCAGACGGCACAAGCGGCGTAGCCGTCAGTGAATTGCATGCCCTGGGCGGCGAGCCTGTCAATGTTCGGAGTTTCGTAAAACCTGCTCCCGTAGCAGCCGGTATCCATCCAGCCCAAATCATCGACGAGAATGAAAACGAAATTAAGCTTCTCTCCCGTCACCTCGCTTGAGCGCGGTTGAGCGGCATTTGTTTGTGTCGAGGGCGTCCCGCCCTCGGATCGCGGGCTGGAAGCCAGCGACACAGTCAGGCACGTCGCCCCCAGCCCAATGGCCTTCAAAAAACTGCGACGCGTGTAATCCTGTTCGCTCATTCTCATCTCTCCTTCATTATCACGACTGTCTGGTTGATGTCCGGCGCGGTGGCGGGGAAAGTACACTCTTGACCATCGGTTGTGTTTACCTCGATATAATACTCCAGGTCGGTTTCGATTTGGCTTGCGGGAATCCGTGCGGAATATACGCTGCTGGCAATGTGTGTAAGCGGAATCTTGTCGTAACTGCCTTTGCCGATTGAGCGGAAGTATAGTGATGCGTCTTTAGGTGAGGCTGCGGCCAGAATAATTACTTTAAGCTGCAAATCCTCACCGGCCGACAGGCTGCCTCGCACGGTCGGCACAATCAACCGGAGCGGACCATTATATGAGCCCGAAGGTATTGCGTCTGCCGGCAGCTCTTCGCCCATAAGTTTAGCTAGTTCCTTGCCGGGTTCGGTGAGCAGGGCAGGCATTACGTGCTGCTGCCAATTTGTTACATTGCCCATCTCGCCGTTCGTGTTGACGGTTGCCAGCAGATACTTATGTACATCGGCAACCTGGGCGACAAGCTCTTTTCGAATTGGCAGGGCAATCTCTCGTGCCAATCGTTTGCGGTTCTCCGGCTCTTGTTCGTCCTTGACCTTTTTCATCGCTGCGTTGAATCTCGCCCATGTGCAATTGACTCGTCCGACCGCCCGCAGGTAGCGGAAGTTGTTCAGCCAGTAGTCGAAACGTTCGAGGTTGCCGTGCCCTTTTATATTCGGGCGTATATCGGCCATATCCTCAATGAATTCGTATTCTTTGCTTACCTGGCCCCAATCTCTTTCGTCGGGCCTGATGCCGCCGGGGCCGTCGACCCATGTGGATGGCCGGGGCAGGTTGGTATTTTGCTGGTTTTCAGCCGTCGCCGACGGCCCTCCATCGAGGCTGATGAATATCCCTGCGATTTGTTCGGCTGCTTCCGGCCCGAACTGCGACAGGGCCCAGTCGGCATAAAAATCGTCTGCGGGCAGGTCACGCGGTCTACTGTCGGTTGTCGTTGCGGGCATATCGGCCTCGTAGTCTTTATAAGCTGGACCGCCGCAATTGATCTTTTTTGTTATGCCCCGGCCCTGCACAACAAAGGCCGCCATGAATGGAAATTCCACCAGGCTATCGAAACCGATTTCCAAAAGACCGTTGTCCGTCTTGACATCTTCAAAAGTGTAATCCAGCGCCCTGTTCTGGCCGACCTCGGCGAAAACGTCTAACTGGTCAATGACTTTTTTGCCCTGTAGTTTTACGCCGAATACCCGCTTGCCGGATTCAGTGTAGTGAGGCTCGCAGAACTTCAATGTCACAGTGTATGTCCCGTTCGGCACCTTAAGGTGATAGGCTTTCACATCCCAGATGACCGTCTGGTAGAGCGGGTCGTTTTCGGTATCGGCTATGGCGTTGTTTGAAAATACCGCGACATTGCCGCCTTCACGGCCCTCTGAGAGCTTTGGCATGGGCGGCACATTTTTTTTGCCGAACTCCGGGTTCCAGTCTTTCTGCTGCCATGCGGCATGGGCGAGTGCTGAAACATTCGGCCCGAGGATGCGCGTTCGCCAGTGGATGCCCATAAGTCCCGTGCAGCCGTAAGCCAGGGCATCCGCCGCATCGCGCCGCATCCGGCCCGCCCAGAGCTGCGGGATAATCAATGCCGGGTCGTCTTCGAGCCAGGGGATGGCCCACTGGGGCCGGCCGGTGACGTTGGCAAAGCCGGGCTCGACAGGGGCGAAACCCACGTTGCGATTGATGCAGCTCATCGGCATTTCTTTGGGCAGTGAATTATCGAACATCGCCCGGTCCTTTGGCGGTCCGAGGACCCAGCCGCACGTCGCTAATGTGAACGGGGCGTTGACTTGCTTTGCCGCGGCAACGGCGGCACGGAAATCGGCCATCGTAGCTTCGATCTCTTCGTCCTTGGGGTTGCCCCACGTCCAGCCTTCGGGAGTCCAGAACCAGTAATAATCCAGCGGATAGGCTTTGGCGATTCGCTTAAACATTCCCTCGTAAAGTTCCTGTACGACGGTCGGATCGGACGGATCCTTGCCCATACTTTTGATACGCTCTTTCACGGCGTCGGGAATAATGAGTGGCGTTTCGGTGCCGACACAGGTTTTGACGCCGAGGATGTGGGCATATTCGAAGGCTTCTTTGAGCGTGTTGCCCATGCGGTTGAAAAGTTCGTTTGCTTTGTCCCCGGCAAGCTGCGTCCACGGATTCATGCCGTGCATATAGTCCGGGCCGTAGTCATCTCGTTCGAATATCTGTGCTGCGCCGAAAGTGTAGTCACTTGTCTTTGCCGGTTTATAGCCCCATGCACCGGTGATGTTCGCCGTAGTGAAATGCCTTGATGGGTAGCCGGACTTGACTGTTCCGTCTTCGTTGAAGTCTCCGGGCATGCCGATCCATACGGTCGGCTCGGGCCCGACACCGCCCTGCGGGTATGTGTGCAATCCGAAGAAGTTCATGCGCAGTTTAGGCAGTTGAGCAATAATAGCTTTATAATCATCTGTATTCCACCAGTCCGGCCCCTCGGGGAAATCGTGGAACGGCTGGATTCCACGCATGTCGAACAGTGGTTTGCCTTTTTCATCCATGTCGGGTATTTTCAGCGCGATACGCTTATCGGGGATAGTATCACCATGCATATAAAAACGTACGCCCAAATGCTCGGCGAACCGATACGCGGCGTAGAGTGTTCCTATCGAATCGCCGCCGGTAATCAGCAAGGCTTGCCGATCCCTGAAATTGACTGTCTTAATCAGATATTGCTGTGATTCAAGCGAGTCTATTGAAGATGCCAGTTCCGCGTTTTTGTCTGTTATTATTTTGACGGCGGGGCGGTCCTTCTGTCCGACGATAATTAAAGGCGTTTTTGAAGGCAGGTTTTTATCGATCCGAACGATGGGCAACAGTTTGCCCGTCCGCAGATACACATAACGGCGAACCTCTTGTGCCGCTAAGCATTCGGCTGTCGTTGCGTCCGATGGACTGATAATCGTGACGGTCGAAACATCAGCTTCGGCCTGACGGTTTGCCGAGCAGCCGGTCGCAGCCAGCGAAACGAAAAGTACGGCCAGCGTTAAAAAACGAATGCCTTTTCTCATTTTAACGATCTCCTTATGCTGTTACTGTTTTCGAACGTTCTATTGTGACAGAATGAACTCGGCCAGATCTTTTATCTCTGCTTCGGTCAGATTCGATGTCACTCCGTGTTTATCGCCCGGATTGCAGGTTGTCAGCACTTCTTCAATCGTGGCGGCCCGCCCATCATATAGATATGGCGAGGTCCGCCATACCTCGACGAGTGTCGGCGTATCGAAGCGCCGGTCCTTGTCGAGGTCTTTACCCGTACCCACGTTGTGCGCCTTTAAATCGGTGTACAACGATCCTGTATGGCATGAAGCGCAACCTGCTTTGTCGAATATTTTTTGCCCTCGCTCGGCCGACTCGTTCAGTTTGCCGTCAACGAGATGAGGGCTGGGGACCGGTTTAAGGCTCTTAAGATACTCGTCGATAGCGACGGCCTCTTCTTCCGGACGCACTGCAAACTGGATATGCCTGATTCCGGCACGCACCCCAGCCTCGGCGTTTTCTCGAATACCCGTGATCATCGCCGGCGGTGTTTCGTGCGCGAGCAGCAGGCTCTTGGTGTTCTTCGGATTTCCCAGGCCGTCATTAAGCAGGTCCCAGTTCAGAGCATCGGTCCGGGCGCCGGAAGGATGACAACTGGCACAGCTCTGCCAGCCCTGGAAACAAAGCCCGGCGTCGTTGAACAGCATTTGGCCCTTTCGCTCGGTTGTCATGTCGGTCTTTGGGCCGAGGGCTATGGATGTGGCCTTGGGCCTGGAATCGGTGCTTATGTCCACGATAGCTATGCTGTCGGTGAAATACTCGGCGACATAAGCTTTGTCACCAATGATGGTGATTGCTCGCAGGCCTTTGCCGGGCAGCTTGATACGCTGTCGAATGCCGTAAAGGAAACTAAGTTCGTTGGGGATGTTCGAGGCGGCTACGCTGCCGGAGCCGCTTGCGTTGTAGGAGCCGCCCGCAAAGCTATCGGGCTGCCTATCGATGCGTTTATTATAGCTGTTGATTTTCTCGATCATGGCGGCGATTTCTATTACGCTTAACTCGTGTGTCCCGGCATGGGTCACGCAGAGATATTTCGAGTCGCTCGTGCAGGCAAGGCCCCACGGATTGGCGGCGCCATAATCCACGTCGTCCAAAAGAACCGTTTCTATGAGTCTCTTGCGTCCGGCGTCTATGATGCTGACCGCGTTCGTATTTATCCATCCTCGCTCGAGCTGGGTAGTTGGAACTGTGTACCGGGCGAGAATATGCGAGGCAAAAACAAACCGTCCGTCCGGCGAAACGACAATGCCGTGCAGTCCCGTGCTTCCATTCGGAAGGACAATGTCGATTTCGAAGGTCATCGTCTTAGCGTTTATGACCGAAATATTGCAGGCGATCGAGTCGGCGCTCGCCGAGCCGTATGGGAGCATGTTGCCCACGTAGAGCCAGCTTCCGTCAGGTGTGATATCGGCGGCGACCGGCTCCCGCAGGGCGGGAATCTTCGCGAGCTGCTTATCGTCCCCGGTGCTTATTACGGAGATATTGTTATCGAAACGATTGCATATATATAGAAACCTGCCGTCCGGACTGAGCACGGGAGCTATGGGTGTATGGCCCACGGGCAGCGTACGGAGCAATTTGGCATTGCGTGTATCTATGACACCGACACATCCTTTCTGTCCGCCGCAGGTGACGTAGAGCGTCGTTCCATCGCCCGTCAGGGCAAGGCCCGTCGGCTCGGCCGGCACGCTGATTGTTGCTGTTACCTTCGCCGTTTTCGTGTCAAAGACAGCTATCTGTTTGGCGGTAGCCTCGGCAATATAGATTGTCTCGCCCTGACTGTCTGCTACTAACGCCGTCGGTGACAGATATTCTTCAGCGGCATAAGAAGCATAAGTAAAGCTGGTCAGGACGATAGAGATGCTCATCCATATTGTTGCTCGGTTAATATGAAGTTCTTTCATATTCAATTGTCTCCATAATTACTTAATTCTGAGTCGCGCAGTGTTTCATTTCGCTCGACAAGACTTGAACCTCCGATTGTCGTTTAAGAAGCAGATGCCACCAAATCCCTTGTCCTGAAAAAATTGCGAAATCTAAAAAACCAATTGGCGCCAAAATAACAGAAATGGACAAAAAATCAAGTCCTAAACCTTCACGATGACCTGGCTTAAATCGTAGCTGTTTGGCCGGTATTGCCGGAATATATTATGGCTGAGATAAAAATTAATCACATTAGCATGAAAGTACATTAGATAACGCAGATATGCCACTTACTTGAGATACACACTCAATATATGCGGTGATTTTCCGCTCTGCCGGAGTGCAGCCTTCTCTTATATGTGCTATTAATGAATACGCAAAGAAAAGTTTAGCTTGGTTTTCGACGACAGTACCAGAATCCAAATACTATGACCATTATTATTATCCACTCTGCAACACCCATTTTGCCGACTCCTCCGCTGCTATATGTCCAACTTCAGGCCGGCCTGAACCTGTATGGAACTCAAAAGCAATACCCCTAAGTCCCTGGGCGAAAAAGGCACAGATTCTTGTGTATCTCCTTATACGAAAACTGGCGGTTTGAGTTGGACCGTTAAAAGTCCTGTGCGAAAAAGCTGTTTAGTTTTCAATTTTGAGTTGCAAGTTCGCTTCGTTCAAAGATTACCTGATTATAACATGGGCTTATTCCATACGTCAAGCAAAATCGAAAATTTTGCTGATATGCCGATATGTCTGTGATTAAGCATGTAAAATGCGGGTAGGAAAGAGAATGTTAGCCCTTCAGCCCTTGCCTTTTGAATGAAGATACGTGCAATGGGGGATTGTCCATTCTACGAGCGCAAAGTCCTTGCTTCGTGTATCTCTTGATTTACATCAAGATTATCCTTGAACTCGCCGGCGGTATAAGGAGCCTGTACTAAGCGAAGGTGGCACAGTCAGATTTATTTGGCTGCGTTTGAGACCGTTAGAGGGTGAATTTCTTCTGGAGTTCGGCAATAGCGGTCTGAACCTGCTTTAACTGGCTTTGCAGCTCGCTAACCTTTTTCGTCTCAGCGTCCAACTGGGTTGCAAGCGCATCGATTCTTTGCTTGGCATTCCTCGCCTCGACGACAGCCGCATCGCGTGATAGCGTCAGTTCATCGGCCTGGTTCTGCAGCGCATCACGGGATGCAGTAAGCCCCTTGACCTGCTTTTGCAACTGATCGCGTGAGCCGGTAAGCTCGGTAACCTGCTGCTCCAACCGGTCGCGCGAGTCGGCAAGTTCATTGACCTGTTTCTGCAACAGATCGCGAGTCTTCGTGACAGTATTCACCTGAGTCTGGAGGTTATCTCTTTCACTTTCGGTTTTTTCCAAAGCCGCTTTGAGGTCTGCCAGCTCGGTTCCGTTGCAGCCCGCCAGAGCTAAAGCAAGACCCAACGCCGTGACACATGTAAAAATCCGCATCTCTTTTATCATTTCGACGCTCCTCTCTAAGGACAAGCTTCCTTGATCAGGAATAATGATTCTTCACACCACTTTTTTAGTGCTACCGATACTGCAATTATATAACGATTACTCGGTAGACCATGGGATTTCCTATATACACTTCACTGAAACATCCCTGCATGCTTAAAGCTTCATTATAACATAATTCGATCTCAATTTCAACAATTTTCGGTATGTTCAACAGGTGATGTCGCGAAAAAAACAACAAAAAGCCCAACACTTATGTCGAGAAGCCACCTTATCCTATTATTTTCGGACACTACGACCGTTGTCAGCCATCAAATGTTGATGGTTTTGTTGAGATATTTTGGCTGGGAAATGCAAAAGAGCCCCTGCTTCAGCGTTATCCATATGCACGAGAGAGCAGGGGCATAAGATGGTTGTAAACTGTCGTGCTCACAGCCGTTATCACGCTTGCATTCTGATAACAGGATTCTTGGCCGGTTTTATCACAAGTTGAGCTTTTTCTGGAGTTCTGTGATGTCTGCTTGAATCTGCTTCAGTTGGTCCTGCAGCTCGTCGACCTTTCCGGTCTCGGCCTGCAACTGAGCTGTAAGCATGTCAGTTTTTTCCTGAGCTTTCCGTGCATCGATTACAGCCGCGTCGCGGGACTGGGTGAGTTCGTCAGCTTGCATCTGCAGCGCATCGCGGGACTCGGTGAGTTCATCGACCTGTTCCTGTAACTGGTCGCGCGAGCTGTTAAGTTTGACGAGCCGTTTCGTGAGTTCATCGACCTGATCCTGCAACTGGTCACGGGTCCGCGTTACGGTGTCCAATCTCGTCTTGAAGCCGTCTCTCTCACTCTCAGTGTTTTGAAGAGCGGTTTTCAGGCTTGTCATCTCAACTCTGCAGCAACTTGTCAGGGTAAACGAAAAACCCAACGCTATTACGCACATGAGAATCAGCTTCTGTTTCATTATCTCGCTACTCCTTTTCTTTTCTGTTGAAATTATTGAAAATTTGCCAAACACTTTTTTCCAGATATTACATCGGCTATAAAACAAGTTTGATTTAAAGCAAATCTTTTGCCGATAATATAGATATATTTTAGTGTTTTTTGGCATTGAGCTGTGTAGACGGGACTTATTGGAATGTGCTTATTCGGATCGTCCCACATGCTCATGTATGCAGGACCGAGGATACCAGTGTCTGGATGCGAACACGTTGCCGCAGAGCAGAAAGCGAGAGAATATAGTAGTTTATTAATCCTATAATAAGTCTTTCGGAGTAAAAACAATTCGAGTTCCTGCTATGAAGCCCGAAAGCCGGATTCGCAGATGATGTTAATATAAAAGGAGTGGGCCGAGAAGTAGAGTCAGGAGAAAATTCAACTCGGCCCGCATCCCTGGATCCCCCTGATCCATTTAGTTATACGATTGGTAGTTAATTTGAGTTCGGATACAACAAGGCCATCAAAGAATAAACTTTCATAAAGACTTATATTATAGGGAGTTAAAGTTTTTCTTCTGCACTAAGATATCATCGATATAGATTGCATGTCGTTAAGTTACCAAAACTAATTTTTTTGTCATTTTCGGCATTTTCCCGCTCGGCGGGAGGCGGGCTTTGCCTGTTTTTCCGGTAGGGCGAGGTATTGCCTGATTTAACCGGGCTTTGCCGGACTTGCTATATAAGAATTGTTAGGTCTGAAACGTTATTTTTTTTTGAAATAAACCTGGTTGAGCAGCGACAATCCAAATGTGGGCCGATGGCGGCCGGAATCAAGAATTAATGTAAAGTGAATATTATTAAGGAGTAATGAAATGATTATGAAATGGTTAAAAAGAAGCGTGATTGTTGTGGCAGGCGTTTCACTTGTCGGAGGTATGCTCTTCGGCAAAGACGTTGTCAGCTACGTTCGCAGCTCGGCCAAATCGGTGCGGACCGTGGTAAAAGACTCGGTTCCTATCGAATTCGAGCTGAGGCGCGCCCGCGATCTCCTGGAAGAGATCATTCCCGAGATGCACGCAAACGTCCGGCTGATTGCCCAGGAAGAAGTGGAAGTGGCGGCACTGAATGTCGATATCGCCAGGAGCGGGGACTCTATGAAGGAAGAGGAGCTGCGGATCGCAAAGCTGCGCGGCGCCCTTGCAGAGCCAAAAGCCCAATATTGCTTCGCCGGCAGAGAATATCCTCGCAGCTATGTCAAGGAAGACCTGGCGAACCGATTCGAGCGATTCAAAGAGAGCGAACTGATCTTTGCCAGCAAGAAACGACTCCTTGTCAGCCGTCAGAACTCCCTGCACGCAGCGATGCAGGTGCTGGAGCAAACCCGCAGCCGTAAGAGAATGCTCCAGGATAAGATCGAGTCGCTTGCAAGCCAGCATAGACTTGTCAAAGCAGCGTCGGTCGGATCGAATATCCAGGTGGACAACAGCAAGCTCGCACAGACGGAAAAACTCATCACTCAGATCAAAAAACGTCTTGATGTTGCCGAGCGTATATTGGCCCACGAGAGCCAGTTCGTTCAGGCAATTCCTGTCGATGCAGTCGTCGAAGAAGATTTATTGACACAGGTGGACGACTATTTCCAGACCAGAGATCAACATACAAAACTGGCAAGTACCGCCACTCAGACGCAACAACCTGAACAACTACTGGAAAACTGAAACGAAACTTTGTAAAATAGGCCGATATACCTTCTATTGTCGTGCCAGTGAATGCCGGGAGTATTACAGTGCTGATTCTACGACTAAAACAAGCTGCAAGTGCGATTGCTGATGGCCGATTGGATGAAGCATTTGACCTTGTCCAGTCAAAAGACATCAGGGAGCATCGTCGCGGTCAAAAGCTCATCGGTCGGCTCGCCGTTGCCTTTGCAAAACGCGGCCAGGAGAATCTTGAAGCGGAGCGGATACAACTTGCCCTGGCCGATTGCAACAAAGCGGAGAAACTGGCCGGCAACACGGCAGACGTGGCGAAGCTGCGTTCGGCAATCTGCAGCGAGATGGAGCAAAGACGGCTTAGAGGCCGGCATCGTTCGTTCAAGGTTGCCCAGGCAAGACAGCATATCCAGGACGGCTGGATTTCGGCCGGCGAAGAAATTTTGAAAGACGCCGACAATGAAGACGGTCAGGCGGGTATCGTTTTGCAGCAGGCGGCTATTGAACGGTTGCATACCAGCGAAGCAATCACAAAGGCGGAAAAAGCGTTGCTGCGGAATGATCTGGATGCGGCCATTGATTTCGTTCTCAAGACGGGGGCCGCCGGCAGTCAAAACGAACAAGTAGTCGAGCTGATCTCCAAGCTCAGATCGCTGGCGGCCAGGCAGATCAAAGAGAACTTTGACAGCGGCCGGCTCGATCTGGCTCATTCGGTGTGGCAGAAAGTTTCTCCCATTGCCGATGGATGCAGCGAAATATCCGAGCTGGGAACGGCACTGGGCCAGTGTAGTAAGGCGGCCGAGTTTGTCGCAGCGGGTCGGCCGCGTGAGGCGGTTAATCTGCTTCGCAAGGTCAAATTGACCTGCCCCTCGGCGCAGTGGCTGGGTATGGTTACCGAGCAGAGCCGGCAGGCTGCCGAGCTGCTCGATGAATTGGCGGCAAGTCCTCTTGGATTAGATATCGCGAGAAGACAGGATATGGAAGACAGAATACAGACGGATAACGAAGCTCAGAGCGTCAGCGAGGAACAACTGCGGGCAATACCAAAAGATAGAGGCTCGGACAATCGGGCCGAATCGTCGCTCCCGTCAAAGTTTGTGCTGCAAATAGATGGAGTCGGCAGCTTCTACGTTCTTCGGGATGCGAGTATCACGGTGGGGCCTGTCAGCTCTTCGGCCCGGCCGACCGTGGGTTTGATGGTGGATCCGAACCTGCCGGCGGTAACAATCGAGCGGTCGGAAGATGATTATTTCATCAGGTCGTCCAGTCCCGTCCGGGTGAACGACGTGACGACGACCAATAAGCTGCTTGTTGACGCGGACCGTATCAATTTGTCGCCGAGGTGCGGGATGAAGTTCAATATTCCTAATCCGGCGAGCACAACCGCGACTCTGAGTCTTCCATCTGCGCGATTAGGCCGGGCGGACATTCGCCGGATCATTCTCATGGATCGTGATATTCTGATCGGACCAACCGAAGGCAGCCATGTCCTTGCTGAATCTCTTGATGAGACGATTGCTCTATTTACACAAAATGGACGGTTGCTTTGCAGGGCTAAAGATAAGATACTGGTTGACGAGAAGCAAGTCAGCCCGACGGCCGGTCTGCCTGTCAACAAGCAGATAAGAATAGGGCAGATTTCGCTGGTCTTAACGGAACTCAAGGAGTAAGTTTAATGTACGAAAAACGGGGGGCATAGTACGGCGGAAGACTAATGCAAAAGTATCAATACCAACACGGTGATCGACCCCTCGAAGGATTCACAATCGAGAGGGCAGCAGGACGCGGCGGATTCGGCGAGGTGTACTATGCTGTCAGCGACAGCGGCCGGGAAGTGGCCATCAAGGCGGTCCAGAACTACGAGCAGATAGAGCTCAGAGGCATCAGCCAGTGCATGAATCTCAAGAGCCCCCATCTGGTTACGATCTTTGACGTCAAGCACAACGACAGGAACGAGCCTTTCGTTATTATGGAGTATGTCTCGGGTCCTTCGCTTCGCGATCTGCTTACGGAATCACCCCACGGCCTCGGGGTGCAAAAAGCAGCGTTCTTCCTGCGTGAAATCGCCAAGAGCCTGTCCTACCTGCATGAGTGCGGCATCGTCCATCGTGACCTGAAGCCCAGCAACATATTCTATGAAAACGGCTACGTGAAGGTCGGTGACTATGGCCTCGCCAAATCCATCAGCGCGTCTCGTCACAGCGGGCATACGATTACCGTCGGAACCGTTCACTACATGGCGCCGGAAATCGGTGCCGGCAGCTATAACCGCAGTATAGACATTTACGCACTTGGCGTGCTGCTCTACGAGATGTTGACCGGAGATGTTCCCTTCATGGGCTCCAGCCCCGCCGAGATACTGATGAAGCACATGACTCTCACGCCCGAAGTTAACAATATTGAGGAGCCGTTTGCTCACGTCATCAAAAAAGCCCTGGCCAAAGATCCCGCCGACCGCTACCAGACCGTCCAGGAGATGGTCGAGGACCTCTTCGGCTCGGAGAATATCCGCAACAGCGTATCTCATTTCTCGCCGGACGAACTTTCGGTCGTTGCCGAGCGAGTCGCCGCCAAAGCGAATATCGTCGAGCAACCGCGTGTCGAAAGACCCAAAGCCGAGGTGGCCGCCGAGCCGACCAGAGATGTGGGCAGAGACCTGGCTGATACGGCCCAGCGTTTTGCCCGGCAGGCCGATGCTATGGGTCAAAAGGTTGCCGGCAGGGTCGATGCCGAGGCTGATAAGCTGTTGGGCAAGAAGGTGCATATCCCGGGGATTACCGATTCTGTCGATCCTCACCAGCGGCGTACGCTTGCTTTTATGACTATGGCTTTTATTGCTATTGGAGCCAGTCTGCTGCATGGACCGCAGAGTCGCGGGTTTGTCCCAATAGCGATTGCGGTATTCGTGATGATTGCGGTCTGTTCCAAGACAATTCTTTTTTCCCACCGGCGTTGGTTCGTAAATATAGAGCCTGAGTCACAGTGGATACCCAGGTTAGTCACGTGCGGTTTAGCGGCGATGTTGTCTTCGATTGTGGCCGGATTTATTGGCATGGCGGGCCACTTCTCGGTCATGGGAAGAATGTCTTCCCATGGAATGAAGCTGTGGTTGTCGCTGGCGATACCCATGTTACTCGTGGATTGGCGCCGTATCAGCTCACCGCAGCGATCCAAGCGCCTTTCGCTCGGCTCGGCCGTATGGATTGGTTTGCTGGGTGCTATAAGCGCCGCAATATTCGGGCAGGATGCCATTATGATCGCCGCGGTTTTGGCCGGGACATCTCTGGTAATTCAGGCGTACAGCACATTTGGCAGTGCGGCACAATCTGTGCAGGCGGCCAAAATGCAGGCCAGAAAAGCCCAACAGAAAAAGAAAGAAACGCAGCTTGACAGCGGTAAAATTGCCAGCCGCCCGGTGCCGCCGTTTGTACGCGTTTTCTGGCTGGTTGGCTTCTTCATGACTCTGGGTATCGGTCTGTTTCTCGTGATATGGGGGGCGATGGGACAAAACGATGATCAATTTGCACTTGGCATTGCCTCAGGAGTAGATAGCCTCATACTATCGTTGTTCTGCTTCGTCGGGATTTTCCGCTGCAAATTTAACGGCTGGTATCGCTATATTATTAAGCCGGCAATACTTTTAATCTGCCTGCTCACCGTGGTTGCTTCGTCTATCTGTATGGGTTTGGTTAATTTGAATAATGGGGAGTTCTTATTGCTTCTAATGCTGATAATTTTTCCCGCCATTGCATTTTTTATAGTTGCCATCCTGCCGGCCAGCTTGTTTGTCGGCGGTGTATCCAAACCTGACAGGATTTCGGCAGCCCCATCAAAGCAGCCTGCTGTATCGAGTCAAAAGGCACCTGCCGGTGTCTCATCATTCAAACGCCTCTGGGCGTTATTGCTGTCGGCAGGGAGCTTATTTGGAATCTGCGGCCTGCAACGATTCTACGTCGGAAAGATCGTAACCGGTATAATCTGGTTTTTGACGGCCGGAATTTTTGGAGTTGGTCAACTCATAGATGTGGTTATGATTATTGTGGGTAGCTTCAAGGACCGTTATGGTTTGCCGTTAGTGATCTGGCATGATAGCGAAGAGTTAAAGATCAAAACTCCAGATGCCCAGGTTGCCGGTAAGGTCCGGGCTCCCGGGCTGGATGTAGCCGCGGTAGAACAGCAGCGGGCAGAGGCAGTGCAGGCACCGGCAGCAGAGGAATCCCCGGCGAGGGTCGCTCCTTCTGCTCCAACCACGACGGTCATTTATGAGCCGTTTCATCCGCTTGCCTTTCTATTTTCAGGAGTCGGCTTCATTCTGACCTTCGCGGCAATCGTAGCGGGTTTGGCTGTGGGATTGCAAATTCCCTACTATGTGGCTGCCGGCTGGCCCGATGCACAAGTTTCTGCACAGATAGAGCAGTTCTTCGGTTATTCGGACTGGCCCGAACTGGTAATGCGCATGGGCACTATTGTGGTTGTGATTTTACTGTTGCTTGCCGGCGTATTTATCATCATCAGCCGGCGTCATCTTGGTGTACGTCACATGCTCCGTGCCATATTGGGGCTCATGGCGTTCTTTTGCGTGCTTCTTGTCTTCTCGGATGCGATGTCCGGTTCCTACTACCAGGAAGTTGTCAACATGCTCAATTCTCAGCAGATCGGGCCCGCCTTCGACAAACTGCTCACATCTACTCACAATGAGAAAGCAGCCTCTGCCGGAGTTCTCTTCCTGTTGTCAGTTGTAGTACTGGCGTGGCCTGCCCGCAGCAGACAAATGATATTAACTCCAGCACATTATCAAGGAGTAATCTGATGATACTTATGATACATATGATACCCAGGATATTCATAATGCTCCCGGCGATGATTCTGCTTTTATTAGCCGTGATTGGTGTGATAGTCCTTTCAATCAAACTCTGCTCTAAACGACCCTGGATTGCAGTAATCACAGCTCTGTTATTTCTCCCGTTGCTTGCGGGGGTCTTTTTGGGTATCTCACACCGGCAGACCGTACCTATCAGCGAGCAGGTGTTGTACTCTGAACCGCACTCAATTCAATCCGAACACGCCACTGCCGCCATTTGGCTGCCGGGAATCGAAGATGAATTCGAAGCGAATGTATATCCATCCAAACTCTCCGCCGTCCGTTCGCTCGGCCTGCATATTGCCAAACCCGTCCGGCAGGTCTTTGGTGGGGCTTCACCGAGCGGTATCATTCTGTTCCAGGGTGCTCACGACCGCGGGCTCATCGAGGAGTTTGGAAGAGCAATCGCCAAAACGTTTCCTGATGCTAACTGGACTATCGCTCCCGAAACTGTAGCTGTGCAGCCTGACGAAGTCGGGATTCGCATAGATATCGTAAAGGTGCAGAGCCATGCAGCCCCGTGGACGAGCGGATCTGAGAACGAGATGACCAGCGGTACAATCCAGGCAAGCGTTCTTGCCGGAGACAAGCAGGCAAGTGTGAAAGCCGAGTTTATCGACAAACCCTGGATCGAGGATTTATCCAGCTTCCTGAATACCAGGCCGAACAGTCGATTTATAATCGCCAAATCGGCAGAGAGCTGCATGACCAAAGCCGAAGCCAATCAACAGGCCGTCCAAAATGCATGCTCCCTGGTTGCTGATATGCTTGGCCATGCTCCGCTGCGAAGATCCGGAGTTCCGGTTTCTTTCGCAAAGCCGGTGAATTCTACCGACATCCTCGAAGGAAATTTCATCCTGGATCGATTTGTGCAGAGTTTCGAAGGTACAGCCGGAAAGATTTGGAGACAGGCGCTGCTGGTAGATGCTTCCAGTGAGAAACTTAAAAATCTGGCCCAGCGAAAAGCGGTTATTGCATTAGCCAGGAAAACAGGCTTTGCGAGAATGTTCTTTTCCATTTTCGGGCTCATTGTACTGATAACTGTAGTCTACGTTTTTCTCAATGCTGCTACGAAAGGCTACTATGTGTGGTCTTTGCGAGTCGCAGGAGTCGTTTTTGCCCTGGTTGTGATAATTCTCCTTCTCGTATAGCGAAGGTTCCGTATAATATGCCTTTTGTTCCCGCAAGGCGGGAGCCGAGGGCTTCAAAACGAATATGAACAGAGTTACAAAGGCAGAGCAATATTTATTAGACAAGATACGCCGGGGCAACACAGAAGCATGGTCGGAATTTGTCGACCGCTATAGAGGTCGATTGTTGAGTTTTGCCCAGGCCAAACTCCATCAGTCCGCCGACGCAGAAGACGTCGTTCAGGAAACATTCATCGCTTTTGTAAAGAGCCTGCAAAATTATCGAGGTGAATGCGCCCTCGAAACATATCTCTTCGCACTGCTGAGACGCAAGATCATCGACACTTATCGCAGCCGGCAGTCGAAGCACGTCTGTCTGATCCAGGATACGTACGAATCTCAAAGCGATGATAAGGTGCTTGATCCGTTTGCAGATGTAGCCGGCCCGGCCCAGACGGCGAGCTGGTATGTCAGGGCCGACGAAAAATACGAGCTGCAAAAACACACACTAACCGATGCCTTGTCCGAACTGGTCGATGGTTTCAAAAGCTCGCTGAACTTCCGCGACCTGCAGATTACGGAACTGTTGTTCTACTGCCATCTCTCCAATAAGGATGTTGCAAAGATCATGGGTCTGAAAGAAAAGGCCATCGCCCTGATCAAGCACCGCAGTCTCAAACAGATTCGCCAGCGCATCGAGGCGTCCCGCATCCCGATCGGGCCTTCGTCGGAAGAGTTTGAAAATCTCATGACGGACGTCTGGAAACTGCAAAGATTCAGTTGTCCCAAACGAAGTACTATAGGGGCGTATCTGCTTGGCACTCTCGACAGTAAATGGCGTCAGTACGTCGAATTCCATATCAACACTATCGGCTGCAGATTCTGCATGGCCAATCTCCAGGACCTCCGGGACCAAAACGTACAGAAGCAGAGCAGGCGGCTTCAGGCTCGCATAATGGAATCCACAGCCGGTTTTCTTAAGAAGCCGATATAAGCATCCAGCCTGGATACGAAGAGCGGAAGTTGCATGGCATCAATCATAAGGCATAAGATGCGAGATACAATTCACAGAATGTAGAATTTCACAGTAGACGCATGATTCCATCCCGGTATAATTCCGATCATGGTTAACAAAAGCATTGCAGCGACCTGCACGAGATGCCCGGCAAGAAGACTTGATCGATTTGTTTTCCCAAATATGATGGGGGGCAGCCGTGACTATCGGTTGGAGATATAATAGTCGTCAGACAACATGGATCCTATCAGAGAATATATAGATGTCAGGATGAGTCGTGAGAATCTCGACGATATTCCCGATTACAGTTTACCAGCAGGCTATTCGATCCGATGGTATCGGCCGGGAGATGAAAAACACTGGCAGGCGGTCCAGTCGCTTGCCGACGAGTATACCAGGGTGACCCCGGATCTTTTCCAGGAGCAATTCGGAACAGATACACAATTGCTTTCCGAGCGTCAGTGTTTTCTCTGTGACAGCAAGGATAATGTTATTGGAACAGCATCGGCGTGGCTCGATAATCAAGGCGGAAAATCCATCGGCAGAATCCACTGGTTGGCGATTATCCCGCAGCAGCAGGGCAACGGCCTTGCTAAGCCGCTTCTTACTGTTATATGCAAAAGATTAAAAGAGCTTGGGCACAGCAGGACATACCTGACCACTCAGAGCGTTAGAATACCTGCGATTAATCTATACGCCAAGTTCGGATTCGCTCCCGTGGTCGACTCCGACGGTGATAGAGAGATATGGGAGAAGCTTCAGAAATACATAAAATATCCGTTATCTTTTTAAATGTTTGGATTTGGTTTTCTTTAATTAATTTCTGTTGCGGAAGCAGTGTTTGTCATTCCCGCGCAGGCGGGAATCCAGTTTTTTCGTTCTGGATCCCTGCTTTATACATGTTTAGCCGACCTCTGGTATTCGCGACCATCCCCAAGCTGCGCTTGAGGCTGCCACCCTTTTACATCAATTCTATTGGGTGGCAGCCTCATCCCAATTGTCGTTTATTGGGATGGGGATGGCTTTTCCCGTAACATATACAAATGAGATGAAGGATTATACAACCAACAAGTTCGCTTCGACCTTTATCGTATAATTTTTAGCTGTTAAGTTAAGCTCTGTTCATGCCCTTTTGAAGCCTGGCTGGTTTTTTAAAAAATCTGTCAAGGCGCGGATCGTATCGATATTGTAATTTTCTTCGACGTGATATATGTATTCCAGATTGCCGCCGTCGTTTTCTTTAAGAATGCGTTTGGCCCAGCTTAGTATTGGCTCGGTGTTTTTCGCGGACATATCCCTCGGCAGAGGGGCAACGCTTATAAGCATATCTTTACCGAAAATCTGCCGTGCTCTTTTTATCGAGGTCTCACCGCCGAGATCGAGGCTGCGGAGATTCGTGATTTTCGAAAAGGCCTGCAGATGATTAGTGCTTGGCCCGCAGGAATGCAGCCGGACGGGGCCGAGCTTTTCGCCGATCTTCGATGTCACCGGCACTACGAACTTTTCAATTAGTTCCGGACTGACCATGCAGGATGAACATTCGCCCACGTGCACGCCGGTTATTGGTAAATCGGCTATTTGAGAAAAATGCCGGCAGAGAACGATCAACGCTTCACCTATCCAATCCATAATTTCCAGGCAGCGTTGCGGTTCTGTCATCATGTTCATAAAGAAAGTCTCGCCGAGGAATTTCTGGGCGGAGGTCATCGTTCCGTGTATGGCGGCCCGGCCGGATGTGTCCCAGAAAAACGGTGGGATCGGGCGAAGCTGCTTTTGGGAGTCGTCTTGTACTCGGCGAATCTGCTGCTCGAAAAGCTTAATCAATTCGTGATCGAGCAAACTTTCCGGCGCCGGCAGATCGTCAATGTCCTTTCCCGACAGGCATCCCGGCGTGATGTCGGCGTCATAATTGTCACGGGGGACAAAATCGGCGCCCAGCAACATGCCGAGAATCATGTTCGGCTGAATGCCCCCAATCTGAATCTGCTTATTGTCCCAATAATGGATTTGTCCAAGGTTGGATTCCGAATAGAAAAGTCGCATTCCGGGAAATTGTGCCGCCGCGTATTCGTTACACTTGCAGTCAATAGCATAACGTCTGTTGGGATCGAAATAGTAGTCACGGTCAAAACTTACACCCAAAGCCCCGGCCATCCACCCCTTCGAAAGCGTTCCCGAAATAGTAATCATTTCGATCCTCGATTTTGTAACAGGTCATGAAGCGTTGTCCAACTCGCGGATAGCTACGGGCCTGCCCGATTCGGCGGAAAGGTCGGCCGCAAAACATACGGCGTGAGTTTGTGCTGCATCTTCCAGGTCCGGATATGGTCGCTTGTCCTCGATGATGCAATCGAGCAAATGGGATACTTCTCCGACGAATGGATGATGACTGACATCGGCACTGTCCGGCAGGATGCAGGGGATTATCATGAAATCGTTTTGTCCGGGGAATAGCTTCGGGGCAAAGATTTCATTATTGCGAATCGTGCCCTCGGTCCCGTAAACACCGATGTTGAACCTGTATGGCATCTGAGCGTCGAATGTCGTTGTGCTGCGCCCGATTATGCCGTCCTCGAATTCGACGTTGACTGAAATGGTGCCGGGGTACTCGATTGGATTTTCGGTTTTCACCTGGTAGGCGCAGACTGCCTTAGCTTCGCTGCGGGCAAACCAGCGCAGAGCATCTATCGCGTGACAGCCTCCGGTCAGGATTGCCGTTCCGCTTTGCTGCCGGCTGCCGTACCATTTTTGCTCGGCAGTCGTCCAAATCCGGTGCATATAATCGACCTCCACCATGAAGATGTTGCCGAAAACGCCCTGCGTTATGAGCCGGTCGATTGTCATCAGCAGCGGATTCCAGTGCAGCACGAAACTGACCAGCGTTTTGACCCCGGCCTTTTTTACGGCCTCTTGCTGCATTCGCATATCTTCCAGCGTTGTGGCCACCGGCTTTTCGATTATGATGTGCTTGCCGGCCTCGGCGGCGGCGACGGCATATTTCGTGTGCTGGTTGTGAGGCGTGCAGACCACGACAATGTCCGTATCTTTACGCCGGAGCATCTCCGCGGCGTCGGTTTCAATCGCGCAATCCAAATCGTGCCGGTCGCGATAACGTTCCGCATTTGCACGGTTCCGGCTGACCAGGGCACGGATTTCCGACCGCTCGTCTTTCTTAAAGGCCTTTACATATTCTTCCGCCACCGCGCCGCAGCCGATAATCCCCACGCCAAGTCTTTCCATATTCTGCTTTCTCTTTTTGCGATTATAATTATTTCTCTTATTTGATATTTATGATTATAATCCAGCAACGCCGAATGTACAGAGATTCGAAGATAACCAGAGAAATGAAGTATTTATAATTGATTCGAGGATTTAGCTATGACTAATAAAAATATCTGTGTATGGATCCTGCCGGCAATTCTCTTTTTCTCGGCTTTTGTTGAAGCGTCATCCAGCGGCGAAGGCGGCGGGGCGGCGGTACAATCAAAACTGTTTGGCCGAAGCGAAAATGGCCGGGAGGTTATTTTATACGAGCTTCTCAACACTAATGGTCTGCGGGCGACGGTTATGGATTATGGTGCTATATTGGTGGCACTGGAAGTGCCGGACCGCAACGGTAAATTGGCCGACATCAATCTCGGATTTGACGAGCTCGAACCATACATAAAGAGAAATCCGCTCTTCGGTGCCGTCGTCGGACGCTATGCCAACCGTATCGAAAACGCGAGTTTCACTATCGACGGCATCGAATATAAAATAACACGAAATTCAGGCAAAAATCACATCCACGGCGGCAACCAAAAAAGATTCGACAAGGTCATGTGGAAGGGCGAAGGATTCCAGACTGCCGAAGGGGCGGGCGTGCGGTTAGCCTATCTCAGCAGGGACGGCGACGAAGGTTTTCCCGGCGATCTTAATTGCACGATAACCTACACGCTGACAAATAAAAACGAGCTGAAGATTAACTACCAGGCCACAACGGATAAATCGACCGTCGTGAACCTGACCAACCACAGCTATTTCAATCTTGCCGGCGCCGGCAGCGGCGACGTTTTAGGCCATGAGATGATGATTAACGCCGACTTCTACACGCCCGGCGATAAAGCACTAATCCCCACCGGCGAAATCCTCAGCATAAAAAATACGCCCCTGGATTTTACCGAGCCAAAAACAATCGGCTCAAGAATCGAGCAACTGACCGAAACTCGCGGCTACGACCACAATTATGTGCTGAAAAACTCCGACGGCTCGCTGACTCTGGCCGCCCGCGTGTACGAGCCCGGCAGCGGCAGGATTATGGAAGTCTACACCACCGAGCCGGGCGTGCAGCTCTATACCGCAAACGGCATGAGAGACGTGCAGGGCAAAGGCGGCAAAGTTTATCAGAACCATTTCGGCTATTGTCTCGAAACCCAGCACTTCCCCGATTCGCCCAACAAGCCGCACTTCCCCTCGCCCGTCCTGCGTCCCGGCGAAAAATATGACACGACGACAGTATTTAAGTTCTCGACAAAATAGTAAATTTAGTCGTCGTCTATTGCTGCACTGCCGTGGAATTGGCCGAGGATGCAGATCAACTCTTCATAGGGCATGCCGCCGTTCTCGTTGGCGTAGTCCCATGCGAGCTGCGAGAAGCTCTCGCCGTCCTTGTTTACCAGTTCCGCAATCCCAGCCTCCTGCTCGGCCTTGCATAACAGCTCCCGTATCTCATTGTACCTATCGTCGGCCATCCTGAGCCAATCGACGACGTTCTCCGGCACGCCGTTCGCCTTTGCCAACTGCCTGCAGTAACGGTGATACAATCTTTGGCGTTGTTTCGCTCTGTCGGAATTATTTTCGTCGTGACTCATATTACTCCGATTCTTTTTTCACTCGCTGCCGCCGCTCCATCAGCTCGCGCCAGGTCGTGAGGATGATTCCTTCGTTTTCGATAAACTTCTTTATGTCCGGGTCGGTCATTAATCGCGTTTCCGCCTCGCGTTTCGGGCCGGAGCCGGAAATGTGCGAGAAGACCTCCGTCTGCACAGTGCAGTGGACGATAATTTCCGTTATGCCGGGCTTCATTTCGCGCAGCAACTTAATCAACTGTTCTTTCCGGCCTTCGTAAGTATTCGCCGAGGTCGGCGACGTAACCAGGTCGTCGATTACCGGCAAGCCCGCCTGCCATACCCGGTTGGCAATCAGATATACCAATGGTTTTAATTCGCCTGCCTCGGTACCGATATGCTGCATGTGCCCTCCCATCATCAGGATGGGAATCTGCTTTTCGATGCCGACCTTAACGTAGCGTTCGAGATACATCGGATGAAAGCACGTCCCCATGTGCGAATCTAAGTGCGTGGGCTTTATGCCCATCGCCAGTGCCTTGTCGATCTGGGCACGCATTTCGGCCTCGACTTCGTCGGCGGTTGCGTGGGAGGCCACATCGGCGACGCCGTGCCATAAACAACCTTCCGAATCCACCAGCCCCGGCACGGCCGGCTTGCCGGTGACGGGTCCCCAGCGGTATTTTTTCCATTCGGCCGTAAGTGTCAGATGCACGCCGGCGTCAACCTGCGGATGCTCCTTCACATAAGCGCTCATTTCCGGCACCCAAGGGCACGGCATCATTATACTCGTCGAGGTGGCGACGCCGTCCTCGATGGCCTTGATTGCGCCCATATTCGAATTATGCGACATCCCCGCATCGTCGACGTGGAAAATAACCGCCTTAGTCCCCTCCGGCCAGCCGAGCCGCTCGGCGAACGTTTGTGCTCTGGCATCTTTGGCTGTAAATCCTGTAAAAGTCATAAATATCACTAAAAGAATTCTAAAATAGCGATTCATTAACATAAAAATTCACTCCTCAGGGTAACCTTCGTACTTCTTGTCATTGCGAGGAGCGGAGCGACGTGGCAATCTCACGTTATTCAACATCCCCAGCATGACCTTTGATAAGAAAAACACGTTTCCCATATCAGCTTAACATCCTTACTTACAAAGCCCTCAAACAGACCAACCCAAAATCCCGCCGGACTTACCGGCCGCGTAAGTATAACAGAACCACCACAAGCAGGCAAGAATATGAAAATAAGATTGATAATCAGCCTCACGTTTGTTAATATAAACCTTATGGATGTTGAGCGAGGACGTATTTATCGCATATTTGAAGAGCCCTTTGTGAGATATTAAAGGATTTTACCTAAAGGAGGAATTAGTGAGGATTTACTTGGCTATTACTCTCAAAGAAAGGAAGCACTTATGCACATAAAGAAAATTAAGATCGAAGGATTTAAAACTTTTCGCAAGATTCAATTGGACCTGAATAAGCATCTCAACATTGTTGTAGGAGATAATGAGACAGGAAAGACTACATTGCTTGAAGCGATCAACCTTGTTCTATCCTGCCAATTTGATGGGCATAATATTCAATATGAATTGAATCCATATATTTTCAACAATGATATGATCAAGGACTACATCGATGCATTCAAGAAAGGGGGAAATCCATCCCCTCCACAGATACTGATAGAAGCATACCTTGAAGACGGTCAAAACAGTGAATTAGCTAAGTTAAGAGGAACAAACAATTCTGAGGGAGAAGACTGTCCAGGTATATATTTAAAGGTTGAATTGAATGAAGATTTCGCAGGCGACTTTCAAAAATATATCAATAATAATGAAAATCCTGAAATTATACCCACTGAATACTATAAGGTTACGTGGAGATCATTCGCAGATAAGTCAGTATTAACAAGAAATCTACCATTCCGATCGAAAATAATCGACACGAGTCTGGTCAGAAGTCACCTGGGTCCTAATAAATATCTTTCAAGAATTATTAGTGACGTTTTGGAAGATGACCAGCGGCTTATGCTGTCTATGGCTTATAGGAAGTTAAAACATTCATTTATGAATGAGGAGGGTATACAGAGTATAAATAAGCACTTGGCAGATAAGAAAGGGGATGTTACTACCAAGAATCTTACTGTATCGATGGACATGTCTGCACGTTCCACGTGGGACAGTAGCATTACGGCTCACTTGGATGACATACCTTTTGATTCCGTAGGGAAAGGTGAGCAATGCCGTGTCCAAATGAAGCTTGCTATCGAAGCTGCAGGTGATTCAAATGTGCTGCTGGTTGAGGAACCCGAGAATCACCTTTCACACTCAAACATGTATAGATTGATAGAAGAGATCACACGGAAAGGTGCTAACAGGCAAATTGTTCTTACAACTCATAGCAATTTTGTTCTGAATAAGCTTGGCATAGGCAATCTTAAACTGCTATCTTTAAGCGGTGATACGATGACTTTGACAGATTTGTCGGAAGATACCAGAGATTACTTTATGAAGTTACCTGGATACGACACTCTGAGATTAATTCTTTCAGCTAAGACAATTCTCGTAGAGGGACCTTCCGATGAGTTGATTGTTCAGAAAGCCTATAAGAAGAAACACGGAAAACTGCCTATAGAAAATGGCGTTGATGTAATCTCAGTAAGAGCACTTGCCTTCAAGAGATTCCTTGAAATCGGGAAACTGCTGAACCTGAATATCCGAGTCGTTACCGATAATGACGGGAACGTTGAAGCGCTCAAAGAAAAGTACAAAGATTATCTGGACGAGAAGAAGGTAGAGAACATAAAGATATGCTACGATGACGATGAAGCATACCAAACATTGGAACCTCAGTTGCTGAAGTCTAACTCATTAAAGATGTTGAATGCAGTGCTGAATACAACTTTTGAAAGCAATGATGATCTTCTTGCCTATATGTGCAACAGTAACAACAAAACTGACTGCGCTCTCAAAGTGTTCAACTCTGACGAAGACTTTAAGTTTCCGGAATACATCAGCAATGCAATCAAATAGTAACAGACTAATCATAGCTTCTGCTGGCTCTGGAAAGACAACGTTCTTGGTGGATGAAGCGTTATCGAAATCAGACAGAAAAATCGCAATACTCACGTATACGAATAACAATATTAATGAGATCAAAAAGAAGTTCTATGAAAAGCATGGAGGAATCCCCAAAGGCGTGGATGTGGTGACATGGTTTTCATTTCTACTCCGCGAGTGTACAAGGCCGTATCAACGGTCAGTTTATGACAAGAGAAGAGTTAGAACGATTTTCTTTACCAATAAACGTTCAGTACAAGGCATTCCTCATTCAGATACCGAACGTTACTATTTTTGGGAAGGCGACGAGATATACTCCGATAAGATTTCTCGTTTTGTTATCGATTGCGAGAAAAACTCAAAAGGCCTTGTGACTAAGAGGCTGGCTGATATATATGATGAGGTTTTCGTCGATGAATTCCAAGACTTGTCTGGGTATGACCTTGATTTGTCGGAAGTCTTTCTGAAAGCAGGAATTCATCTGGTGATGGTGGGTGATCCTAGGCAATGTACCTACAATACGAACAACGCTCTAAAAAATAAGCAATACCGCGGAATTGGAATTCTCAATTTGATCCATAAATGGGAAGCAAATAATCTCTGCAAGATTGAGAATCATGCTATAAGCTACAGGTGCAACCAGAAAGTTTGCGATTTTGCTGACAAGCTGTGGCCTGATTTGGAGAATACGAAATCCCTTAACAGTATTGCTACAGAGCACGATGGGATTTTCGTGGTGTCCAAGCGCAACATACACGAGTACGTTAAACGTTTCTCACCTACTATTCTTCGGTATAGCAGAAGTACTAAGGAGACTTATGGTTATCTTGTGCTGAATTTCGGGTATGCTAAAGGTATGACTTTTGATAGGGTTTTAATTATGCCACACGGCCCGATAAAGAAGTATCTAAAAAGTGGCAATTTGGATAATGTCAAGGGGTCTTTGGAGAAGTTCTATGTAGCAGTAACAAGGGCAAGGCATAGTGTTGCATTCCTGTATGATGGAGTATGTAATGTCAATTGTACTGAGTGGTTGCCCGAAGCAGAAGGTTAAAGTTTGTTAGGATAGGCAAATTTAACCCATGCTGAATGATTTATTGTCCTTAATAAATTAGAATGAACTTAGTTATGAAGAAGTTTGTCATTAAGATATCTCTGGCATTTATTATACCCGCCTTCG
Organism: uncultured Pirellulales bacterium; assembly: GCA_964439135.1. Lineage (GTDB taxonomy): Bacteria > Planctomycetota > Phycisphaerae > Sedimentisphaerales > Anaerobacaceae > JAFGPJ01. The sequence continues at coordinate 15,640 of CAYTNN010000006.1, read as the reverse complement.
CGGGCACAAGCTTACGATTTACTATTGACTATTTTTCTAAGCAGGTAGGGTGTGATGGATCGCACCAAAGATTGATAAATTGAAATGAGATCAGTTATGAAGAAATTTTACATAACGATATCTCTGGTAATCATCATCGTATCAGCCGTCCTTCTAATTTTGCTGGGACTTCTGTCACGTGATTCATTTGTACCATCGTATCGTTTTTTAGGCGTCCGCAATCCGACTTCCTGCAAAGATGTGAAAATAGGGGAATGCTACTACTATTCATTTGAAGCCGACTTTAATGACATTTGTCTTAAAGCAGATGCTGAGTTAATTCCCGCCGGTTTTGTTGGCAGTACCATTGTTGACGATACCGTTGTTGACAAAAACTTTTCTGATATCATGTCCTCGTTCCGTGTATACTATCTAAAAGGCATATTCCCTCGTGGGCCGATATGGATTTACATCTATAAAAATCGCCAGTGCATAAAGCTTCCAAATTCAAATGATTATACAATAGCGGACAAGGACGGCTGGGTCGAGGTAGAGGTCAGATACGGGCGAGGTTGGTGGCGACTGTTTTGATTTTGTAGACATGAAACTGCAGATGAACGCTGATGGACGCAGATAGAGAAAAATCCTTGTAGGGTGGGGCTTGCCCCACCATTCTTATTCTATTGAGGCAATTGCGGTGGGGCAAGCCCCACCCTACGAGTTCTACGAAATCTAAATAAGCCGAACGCGATACACCGTTCTTATTCTCCGAATCGTTCCGTGCTGATATTCGATACGTTTTTGAAATCATCATTGACTCGGCCGTAGAATCCCTCTTTTGCATATTTGTGATACGTTGAGAATGGCCAATCGTCGACGTCTTGAACCAAACCGTGTTTGACCGGATTATAATGGATGTAATCGATATGGCGTTGGAGGTCGTTTTCATCACGTATTTGATGTTCCCAAAATCGACGCTGCCAAGTGCATACTTCTCCTTTACGTGCACGTGATGATGAAACTTCTCTGCGTTGTCCGCTCAAATTCAAATATGCTTTGCTGAATTGACCTTTTATCGAAGACCATCGTTTTGAAAAATCCGCATCATCTTCGGGAAGTTTCCATATACAATGCAAATGTTCGAATAAGAGACAAAACGCAATGGTCTCGAACGGTCGTCGTGATCGTGTTTTTTCGATGGCTTCTCTTAATATACGGCGAGCAAGTTCCGTACGGAATAATTCGGCGCGTTGGTATGTAACGACCGTGAAGAAATAATAACCTCCCTCAAATTTGGCGCGTATGTAATTCGGCATAGCTTATATATTATCGAGGCGGTTATGGTGGGGCAAGCCCCACCCTACGAATTCTTGAAATCCGTCGAATTGTAAATAATTATTGATAATCAGCGTTAATCTGCGTTCATCTGCGGTTAAAATGATTGTTATGTGATTCCTTTTCTGTGTTCTCTGCATTCCCCGTGGTAGATATAAGAACGCCGTCTCACGGAGATTTTCCTGGAATATGCCCGCCCTTTTTGTTGGGGCTTCGTATAATACTAAACTGAATGATTATTGATTATTGATTAATGATAAATGATAAATGATAGGTCCAATCAAGCAGAACGCAATACGAATTTTAGCCCGCACCACTGGTGCTTGGTTGAAAGAATTGAGAATTTAGAATGTAAAATTGAAAAATATAGAGAAAAAAGGCAAAAATGAGAGTAAATCCGGTGTTTTTTAGGGTAAATTCGTGGCTAAGTTGAAAAAACAAAGCCAATTTGCGGCAGGGCTAAATTGGCGCAAAGTCTTATATGAAAGGTGATTATGAATAATTTCATGCTTTGAGACGGCGAAAAAACAAAGCCAATTCAAAGCCAAACAAAGCCAATCCGTGTTAGCCCCCAGACCTGCGCTGGGGGTTGAAAAAACAAACCCAATTTGCTGGAGTTGGAATTTGCACAATGTGAGTTATAGCAATGGCTTATGGGAATTTAGACGATTGGAGGCGGCGTGAAAACAAAGCCAATTCAAAGCCAATCAAAGCCAATCGCTTGGCATTGGCGCACGCTAAGCCGGCACCAGGTCTTTGGGATTCGGCGGCGGAGCTTGCAAGTTGCAGGGGCAGGGCCGGTTATTTTGCCGGATGGGAACCTACATTTGCTCGCGTGGCCGGTTATTCCGTTATTCGGTCAGACGCGGTGCGGCGGCATTTTGCCCGGAAAATATGCAAAAAACAGACGTTTTGGCTTGTCAAGGTCGGTTTATCGGGGTGGCAAGTATCGTTATTGTGTGAAATTAATCGTCGTCGTCGAAGAAATCGCCATCGTTATCGAGCGCTCCGTCATCAACATCCGCTGCTATGACGGAATCGAACGCCAAATCGTCCAAACCATCGTCGGATTCGCACTCGTAATCATATTCTTCTTCGAATGCATCCATAATATCGGGATCATCGTCCCACATAACAAACTCCTTTCCAAGAGTCAAGTACAAGCAGAGCTTTGGAGAGCAACTAATGCCGTTTTCGATATGATTCAGGCAAAATTGCTCTTTCCAGCTCGCAATATTTATATTTGCCGTTTGCGCCATTGTGTACGGCGTTTGAGAGCGGAAGTTCATAAAATTTCCGCCCTGCTAAAAGAAAAAAAAATTGCTCTCCGAAAACAGGGAGAAACGAGGAGATATGAGACTTGCTTTTTCCTATCTAAAACGCTCTCGGAACGGCATGGACAAAGATTTGGCGCTGCGGGCCGTGACATTGACCCCCGCCGAGATTCTCGGTGTGGCGGACCGAATCGGCAGCCTGAAAGCGGGCAAAGACGCCGACATCGTTATCCTGAGCGGCCATCCGTTGGATACGCTCAGCCATGTCGAAATGGTTTTGATAGAAGGCAAAACTGTTTTTGAAAGGAAAGACCAGCAGTGAAAAAGATAAGATTTCTGAGCTTTCTGGTTATGCTGAGCAGTTGCTTTTGCCTGGCGAGTTCCGGCGGCGAATCGCATGTCCTCGCGATACGGGCGGGCAAAATCTGGACGTTAACGGACAGCGTCATCACGAACGGCGTTATCATCGTCGATAACGGCAAGATACAAGCCGTCGGCGAAAATATAGATATCCCGGAGGGTGCCAAAGTCCTGGACATGTCGGACAAGAATGTGATGCCGGGTATGATCGACGCTCATTGCCATATCGGTTTGTCGCTGGATATTCTCGCCGAGATGGATGAGACTGTCGCGGCCGTCGCCGCCGACATGCAGATTCTCGATGCCTTCAATCCGCAGGCGGACGACGTCAGGAAAGCCCTTCGCTCCGGAGTGACAACCATTCTGTTGGCGCCGGGCTATAGGAATCCCGTCGGTGGTCAGCCCGCCTTAGTGAAGCTGGATACAAGCAAGGCGAACGACTGGGTGCTGAAACGCACGGCCGGCGTTGAGTTCTCGTTGATGAATCAGGCCCTGATGTTCGACCGCGAGCCGACGTCACGGACCGGACTGGTGGCGTTGATCAAAGAGGAACTGGACCAGGCGAAGGCGGATAAGGATGGCGGATTCAATCCACGACGTGAAGTCCTCAAACGCGTAGTCGACGCAAACCTGCCGGCTTATATTTGGGCGCACACCGTCGATGAGATTGCTTCGGCTATGGCAATCGTTGATGAATACAAATTGAACGCGGTTCTCGTTGCGGCAGGGCAGGGCGACGAAATTGCGGATATGATTGCTAAGCGGAATCTGCCCGTTATATATCCTCCGCTGCTTCTTTCCAGTAAGGATAAGGACCTGAGACGTGCCGGAGCTATAGCCAAAAGCGGCGTTAAGCTCGCCTTCGCATCGCTGACCCCGAAGACCGATTTATGCGATCTGAGGACATCGGCAATCCTCGCTGCGAAGTACGGACTCGATAAGGAGACGGCGTTAAAAAGCCTGACTATTAATGCCGCGGAAATCCTCGGCGTTGCGGACCGTCTCGGAAGCATCTCCGAAGGCAAAGACGCCGACTTGGTCGTTCTCAACGGTGACCCGCTCCAACTGACATCCAGCGTTGAGATGATCCTGATCAATGGCAATATTGTATATCAAAGGCAGGGAGAATGAGAATCTACATCATTTTACTGACTTTTTTACTGCTTGTGTCGGTGTTTGTCGCTCCCGGCATGGCGGAGGTCACGGCGGTCAAAGCCGGCAAGATCCTGACGATATCGAGCGAGCCGATTACCGATGGTGTTATCCTGATCGAAGACGGAAATATTGCGGAGATCGGTACAGGAATTGAGATTCCAGAAGACGCCGTCGTTATTGATGCCGGCAAGAGCGTTGTAATGCCCGGGCTTGTAGATGCCAGCGCCGTTGCCCCGGTTCGCGGAGACCTGAACGAGCAGTCCAGCGAGATAACTCCGACACTCCGAATTTCAGATGCGCTGGATCCTCAGAGCAAGGCTCTGAAGCGCATCGTTCAGACGGGGGTGACAACATTGTTTGTCTCTCCGGGCCGGCAGAATGTTATTGGCGGACTGGGTGTTGTCGTTAAGCCGGCCGGCAAAATTCCGCAACAAATGATCGTCAAGGACGAGGCGGCACTCAGGATTGTCATGGATTTGGATTCGACCCAGGGCAATCGCATCCCTCGGCGGGAACCAGCGGCCAACTTCTATTATCGACGGCCGGGGACCCGGATGGCGATAATCTGGATGCTCCGCAAGAGTTTCTTCGATGCTCAGCAGGCGGATTCCGGACAAACCGAAGACCCGAACCTTGCCATCCTGTCGGCGGCGTTGAAGGATGAGATTCCCATTCACGTTAACGCCCGCCGTGCGATCGTGATTCGTGCCGCCCTGAAGGTCGCTGATGAATATGGTTTGAAGTTGATTCTTCAGGAATGCACCGAGGGCTACAAGGTCGCCGGGCAGTTGGCCGAAAGGAAAATCCCCGTCGTGCTGGGACCTTTCTACTACTATCCGGGGAATATGGGCCAGTACCGCGAGGGCAGAAGAATTAACTGGAACAATGCCGGCATCCTGGCCGAAGCCGGCGTCAAAGTAGCCCTGTCGTCGGGTGGGCAAGCCGGGGCAATCGATATCTTAACGGCGGCGACCTTTGCAGTTCGGCACGGAATGGACCGCGACGAAGCGCTGAAAGCCATCACAATCACTCCGGCCGAAATTCTCGGCGTTGCCGATCGGGTGGGGAGTCTCGAAAAAGGAAAGGATGCCGACATTGTCGTTCTCAGCGGCGATCCACTGAATGTGACAACACGTGTAGAAAAAGTCATTCTAAACGGTAAGACTGTCTATTAGCAGACTTCAGGAGAGACGTCATGAAATCCAGGTCTCATATAACATTTGTTTTGATGTTTTTCATTGCATTTGACATCAGTACGATAGCGTATGCATCACCGGTTCGTAAGAAGCTTGCCGTCGAAGCAGGCCGAATTATTACCATTGCCGGCAAGGAGATTAAAAACGGCGTGATTTTAATCGAAGACGGAACGATCAAGGCGGTTGGGACCGATGTTGAGATTCCCTGGGATGCCTTTGTTATCGAAGCGAAGGACAAGGTAGTCATGCCCGGCTTCGTGATGGCACACACATCGGACGGCCTGTACCGGGCCAATGAGAACATGCCGGAAGTGCCTTATATTTCGACTTTCGATTCAATCGATCCGATCAGCACCTTCTTTGAAGATTCGCTGCGTGACGGAGTTGTGGCAATGCTGGTTCTGCCCGGCAACAATACGCTGCTTGGCGGTACGGGAACCATCGTCAAACCTTACGGCCGAACCGTCGAAGCGATGATTATTAAACGTTACACGGGCTTGAAAATCTCATTGCAACCGAGCCGAAACACCAGCCGTGTGGGGCACATGCAGCGATTCAGAAGATACGTGTCCGACCTGAAAGATTACCTTGAAGAATACGAGCAGCGAAAGGCGGATGCCAAAGATGAGAAAAAGCCTTTCGACGAAGAAATTGACGTGACCAAACAGTCAATGGTAGATCTTTTGAACAAAAAGCTCACGGCATTTATCTATTGCGACCGGGCCGCCGATGTGCCAAAAGCAATTGAGATTCAGAAAACAACTGAGCTGAATACCGTGTTGGTATTGGGCCCGGATTGCTATAAAGCCGCCGGCCTGATCGCCCAAAGCAAGCTCCCTGTCATTTTGGATTCAGAGCTTATCGTCTGGGAAACCAACGAGCAGACGAATGAAGAGGAAATGAAAGTTATCCCGATGATTTTTCACAAGGCCGGCGTGAAGTTCGCTTTCCAAACCGATACTTCGCAGTATGGCAGACGCTACCTCTGGTACCAGGCGGCAACCGCGGTCAAGTATGGAATGAAGCGAGAAGAGGCCTTGAAATCCATCACGCTTTATCCCGCGCAGTTCATCGGTGTCGATAACCGTCTCGGAAGTATCGAAACAGGGAAAGAAGCAACCCTTATTTTCCTGACCGGCGACCCGCTGGATGCCCAAAGCTGGGTCGACTAGGTCATGATTGCCGGTGAAATTGTCTATGAACGGGCAAAAGATGAGCGGTTGAAAAAGCTGCTGGAACCGCCGATAGAAATTCAGGAGCCGAAAGATACTGATTGATCGATTAAGGGACGGATTGTGTGAGAGACAAGGATGAGCCTTAGCCATGAATATACGCTATAGATATTTCAGGGTTCCCATTTTGCGATCTTTGTGCAAAATGGGGTCCCTCAGTATTGGAAAGAAATTCTATGTGACCGCGATTTCAATTCTCGTTACTGTGGTGCTCGTTCCGGGCGTCACAGCCGGGGAGACATCCGTTGTCGCAGTTAAGGCAGGCACGATCTATCCGGTCAGTTCTGCGCCGATTCAGGACGGCATAGTTCTGATTCGCGATGGCAAGATAGAAGCCGTTGGAAAGGACATTGCGATACCCGAAGGCGCTGAAGTTATCGATGCTAAGGATAAGGTAATCATTCCGGGGCTGATCGATGCTTTTACGACGCTCGCCGAACCAACCATGGACGATGAAGAATCGGTGACTCCGGACATTCGAGCTGTCGATGCGTTTAACTTCTACGGCGAATATCGGCGCATGCTGGCAGGGGGTGTGACAACAGTTTATGTTTCGCCGGGCCAAAGGCGATTAGTCAGCGGCCTGGGCTCGGTAGTAAAGCTTGCCGGCGATTCGGTTGCCAAACGCCGCCTTAAAGACAGTTCGGCGCTTCGCATTACAATCGGGGAATTGCCGAAGAACCCTCCGGCGCTCTGGAATCCGCCGGTTCCTCCGGACCCGTGCCATCCCATGGTGCCGCAGCAAAAACAGTTGCCGACAACGCGGATGGGCGAGATGGCCGTCCTGCGAAACGTCTTCGGACAGGCGCAGCAGTACTTGAACGAACGCCCGCGAAAAATAGACTGGAAAACCGAATCGCTGTTGCCGGTGTTGACACGCAAACTGCCGGTCCGGATCAATTGCCATAACGCCCAGGATATCCGCAGCGCAATCCTGTTCAGCGAGGTCTTCAATCTCAGGCTTATCATCGAAGGCGGCACGGAAGCATATAACGTCATTGACCAGATCAAGTGGAGCGATGCGCCCGTGGTTGTCACCGGGGCTTTCGAGCCCGGCCGGCAGTATCCGAAAGACGATACCCGGGATATCATGCTCGGGCGAGTAAATCCCGCAAATGCAAAGCTTCTTGCCGAAGCGGGTATTAAATTCGCGATATCGGCACCGAGCGACCAGGCGATTGGCGATCTGCAATTTGTTGCCGGCTATGCCGTAAGCCAGGGATTGTCGCCGGAAGAAGCGCTTAAAGCGATTACAATTACGCCCGCTGAAATCCTCGGGATTGCCGAGCGTGCGGGGAGCATCGAAAAGGGCAAGGACGCGGACCTGGTCATACTGACGTCCGAGCCGTTCGACGTTCAGGCTGTTGTCGATAAAACGCTCATCGACGGCAAGGTTGTCTACACGCGTTCGGAAGCCGAGCCGGAAAATGAACAAGCGGAAAAAGCATCCATCACGGTAATTCGTGCCGGCAAAATCTTAACTGCAAGCCGCGGGACAATCAGCAACGGCCTGATTCTCATTAAAGGTGACAAAATCGCTTACGTAGGCCGGCCGAAAGATATTCCGGAACAGGCGACCGTTATCGATGCGGCTAAAAGTGTCGTCATACCAGGCCTGATCGACATCCATTCTCATCTTGGGCTGCACTGGGAAAGTGAGCCCGTTAGAATGAATCCGGCTTCGCCGACGAGCGGTTCGGGCAGCGTGAATCTGGTGAGCATCTCCAATGCCATCAAGCCGAACGACGAAGGTTTCCGCGAGGTTTTACACTCGGGAGTCACTTCGGTCCTTTTGGCTCCGGAGACAGGCGGGCTTATCAGCGGGAATGCCGCTCTCATCAAGCTCACCGGTGACAGCACGAAGGATATGATTGTCAAAGAATACGCCGCCGTCAAATTCTCGATGCTTGGATCGAGCGCAAAAATGACACAAGTCTGGCAGGCACGGGAGCTTCTGAAAAGAGCGAAGGAATATGCCGGGAAGTGGGATCAATATGAACGCGCGTACGAGCAGTACGAACGCCGCCGGCAATACGAAAAGGATAAAGACAACGATAAGGAATCGAACGAAGAAGATGCTCTCAAGGAGCCGGAGCGCCCACGGCGCGATACAAACCTTGAACTGATGAGGGGACTTTTCAATCGCAGGATGCCGGCGCTCGTGCAAGCCGGCCGGGCCGACGAAATACGAAATACACTGAAAGTCTTTCGAGATGAATACAATCTCGATGTTATCATTCTTGGCGGCGGCGACGGCTTCCGAGTCACGGACGAGCTGAGAAAATATAACGTCGGAGTTGCCATCGGCCCTAATATCCTCCGGTACGAAAAAGGAAAAGCGATCAATAATGCCGACTTGCTGACACAAAGCAGGCTCCGCGTCGCGCTGCATACAAGCGCCACTTCGGGGACGCAGTATTTACCGATGAACGCGGCTTACGCCGTCCGGTATGGAATGGATGAAGACAACGCGTTTCGAGCAGTCACTATCTATCCGGCGGAACTGCTGCACGTGGACGATCGAATCGGAAGCATCGATGAGGGCAAAGACGCCGATCTGGTCATACTGACCGGCGAGCCCTTTGATTTTCGAAGCCGGGTGGAAAAAGTCATCGTGAACGGACGGGTTGTTTTCGAAAGAGAAGAATGAAAACAGGCTCAAAAATTATCGTTCTTATCTTGTGTGTGCTTCAGCATGGCGCTGTTACAGAAGGTGCGCCGAAGCCGTATGCAATCAGGGCCGGCAAGATTTTGACGATGGTACTGGCCAAAGACTCCGATGCGAGTCGGCGTGTCATCAATCACGGCTTGATCCTGGTCAGCAAAGGAAAAGTTGAAGCTCTTGGTCCCGCCCCGGATGTCACTGTCCCGGACGGCTACACGGTTATCGATGCATCGGATCGATGGGTCATGCCGGGAATCGTAGAAGCCCACACACATATTGCTGTCGAAGGCGGATTCAACGATATGGTCACGACGATCAATCCCGAGCTGGAAATCTACGAGTGTGTCAACATGGAGGATATCGCAGCCGAAAAAGCCGTGACAGGGGGGGTGACTACAATCCACACCATGCCGGGCAGCGGGACAAACTTCGCAGGTTTCAGCGTTATTGTCAAAGTTGATCCATCCGATCCGGAGAAGATGATTTTTCGCGAGTACGGCGCGATGAAAATGACACAGGCCTTCAATCCCGAGCGGCGTGCCGGCGATCTGGGTGTTACGCGGATGGGGATGTTCTGGTTTATGAGGCAGATCCTCAAACAGGCGAAAGAGTACACCGAAGCATGGCAGGCATATGAACGGGGCGAGCGAAAGAAAAAGCCCAAATACAAGCTGGAGCTGGAGAAGATGCGGAAGGCCTTCAACGGCGAAATGCCGGCAATCGTGCACACCTACTCAGGCTGGGGTGTTATGCAGACGATCCGCATGTTCAACGACGAGAACAACCTGAAAGTCATCCCCACACATACGGCATACGGCGGGTACATCGTGGGCCAGGAAGCGGCGAAACGAGATGGGGTTTTTATCAATATCGGCCCGCGGGTCATTGAATTCTCCCGGCCCACATACGATGGTCGCTTTCATGGAATGGGGGCCGAATATAAAAAAGCCGGCGTTAAGGAGCTTTCAATCAATACCGACTCCGTCGGCTGGGACTCCTATATCGCTCCGCAGGAAGAACTGTCGTTTCAGGCCTCGATGTCGGCCCACTTCGGGCTCGACGACCGGGATGCTTTGAAGGGCATCACTATCAATTCGGCTCGTGCCCTCGGCATTGATGATCGCGTCGGTTCTCTCGAAGTGGGTAAAGACGCCGACATTGCCATAAAAAAAGGCAGCCTGCTCGACCATACGACCCCGGTTGATATGGTACTGATCAACGGCAAGATCATCTATCAGCGAAAAGGGATCAATCTGGTGGGCAAGAAAAAAACAGCTTCTCGAGAGAAGGAATTATAATATGAGGAATATTCGTTACTATATCCTTTTATGTATATTGATGGGTGGGCTTTCGATCGGAGCCGCAGCCGAAGAGGTTATTGCTATCAAGGCCGACCGGATCGATACCGTCACCTCCGGCGTGATTGAAAACGGCATCATCGTTATAGCCGACGGCAAGATTAAAGCAATCGGAAATGACGTCGAAATTCCCGAAGCTGCCGAGGTCATCGAGGTGCCTGACAAGACAATCTTCCCAGGCCTTGTGAATCCATCATCGCGAATCGGGTTATCGCTGCCGGCGACCGGCGGTCCCGTTTCCAATCCGCACTACCGGGTCGTCGATGAATTGTATCCTCATCAGGACGTATACAAACGCATTCTCGGAGCAGGATTCACAACTGTCGGATTGCTCCCCGGTAGAAGATCAGCCAGTACGGGTATCACCGGACAGGGAGCCATTGTAAGGCCGACAGGCCGGAGCCCCGAAGAGATGATTGTTGCCGAATCAGGATTTGTGATGATTCACTTCCAGGCGAACGACAAGGTAAGAAAAGTTATCACCTCTGCGCTGGATTCCGCAAAAAGCAAAACTAATTCCACTGATCCGAAGATTAAGCCGCTCGTCAATGCCCTGCAGGGCAAGGTGCCGACATTCGTGATATGCAATTCGCCTGGCGAGATTTTGCATTTGACCAAGTTGCTCGAACCATATAACAAAATGAAACCGGTTTTGATTGCCGGCACCGAAACGTATCGGATTACAAAAGAGTTGGTTAAAAAGAAAATCCCGGTGATTTTTCCGGCTCAGATAGATTTTGAGAGCAACACACGTACTCGCATCAACGTTCCCAGGATGCTGGCCGAAGCTGAGGTTAAAATCGCATTGAGGCCTGAATTCGACAGCGTTAGTGGGCACGAAGACTTCCTGAGAAAAATGGCTGAGCTGGTGAAATCCGGATTGAACCGTCAAATCGCTAAAAAGGCAATAACCATTCATCCTGCCGAGATGATGGGAATTGACTACCGGCTGGGAAGCCTGGATGTCGGCAAGGATGCGAATCTCCTGATTCTAAGCGGCGATCCTCTGGACGTCGGAACTAAAATTGACAAGGTGATGATCGAAGGCAAGATCGTTCATGAAGCTCCGTAAGGAGAAACCATAGATGAGTAATAAACATATACGTCATGTTACGCGTATGCTGTTGTTCGCGCTGGCGATATCGATGATCTTTGTCATTTCGCCGCTCTCGGCAGCCGAGGAGGTCACCGCGATTAGAGGTGGGGACCTGTACACAATCACCGGTGGGATTATTAAGAACGGAACGATTCTCATCGAGGGCGGAAAAATTTCCGACATCGGACAGAATATCGAGATTCCGAAAAAAGCCAAGGTGATAGACGCCCGTGGAAAAGTTGTTATGCCCGGCCTGGTCGCGGTCAACACCGAGGTCGGAGTCATCGGCTACCGGAATATCACCAAAATTGCAGATTCTCTCGATCCGTTTGACTTCAGCGTCTCTCTTGCACTGGCATCCGGCATAACGACGGCTATGGTATCGACCGGTCGGCTCTCGGGCAGCAATCCTATCGGAGGAGCTACAGCCGTCATCAAGGCCTCCTACGGGGATTTGGATCAGATGCTGGTCAAAGAATCGGTCGTGCAGCCGGTCATGATTTCCAATAGAGATTGGCTGCGTAAAACCACCTTTAAGCAGAATTTGCGAAAGGCCCAAAGTTACCTGCGAAAACTCATGGCGTATCAGCAGGCCAGGGACAAGAAGAAAGCCGAAGAGCCGAAAAAACCGCGCGGGCTTGATGCCTATATCCGGCTTCTGCGGCGGGAAGTGCCTGCAGCGCTGACGGCATCTACTAAAGGCGACATCCTGGCGGCACTGGAACTTGTGGATGAATTCGGCATTCGGATGATTTTTGCGGATGCCGTCGAGGCCTGGATTGTTGCCGAAGAGATTGCCAAACGGGATGTCCGCGTCGTTATCAACCCGCGTCAGAAGCAGCGTCCGAACGAAGATATTTCGGGGCCTTCCGGCTCGAATCTTGAGAATGCCGCCATTTTGAAAAAAGCCGGCGTCAAATTCGCGATCATACCTCCGAGCACCTCCTTTGAGACATGGGGCGTAGTAGGGCGTGACATGATGGCCCTGCCCATGGAAGCGGCGTTCGCCGTAAGCGGCGGGCTCGACGAGCAGACCGCGCTGGAAGCAATCACTATTACGGCCGCCGAAATCATCGGCGTTGCCGACCGCGTCGGCAGCCTGCAGGTAGGAAAAGACGCCGACATAATCATCCTGGACGGCCATCCCTTCCATCACAAAACGTTCGTCGAATCGACACTTATCAACGGCGAGGTGCTGTACGAAAAGGCCAAATCGCTTTATTTCTCCCATATCACACACGATTAATAAACGAGTCTCACTTTAATCTCCGTCGAAGCTGGTCGAGCAGTTGCGTGCTGAGCCTGGAGCGGGCCAACTCGCCGGTGCCGCGGAGCCGGACCTGCCGGCTTTCCATGCGTCCATCCGGCAGTTTGAAAGCGACCTCGACATAGCCTGAACCATTTTCATCCCGCCTCGCCTCGCCGACGGCAACCGCCCACTGGCTCTCGGTCGCATCGGCGACGACTGCAGCCAGCCGTTTTATTATTTGGTCTCCGGATGTGCTGCCGGGCTGTTCATTATTGTCTACGGCGAGCAAGTGACACAGTTTCTCTGTGGTTGGAGCCACATACGCCCCGGCCAATACCTGCCCGTTCCCATCGGCGCTGCTCAATGCCGCAGCCAGAGACCCGCCGCTGCCGGCTTCCGCCAGAGCCAGCCTCTCGCCGCGTGCTTTCAGCAGCTTCAAGACCTGTTGTTCCAGCGACGTTTCGTCGTCCGAATATACATATTCACCCAGATGTTTCATAATCTTTTGTTTCAGCTCCAGGAGCCTCGCGCGGTCCTGAGGCGTGTCTTCGGGCAACGAAAATGTGAAATCCACCCGGCCGCCTTCGAACTGCGATGAAACGGTAATATCGGGCGCCAGCGGCACATTATCTTCGAGCGACTGATCGATCTGGGATTGGCCAAGGCCGACAAAACGCAGTGTCAGCGAACACCCAGGCAGTCGTGTGCCGAATCGCCTGCTCAGATACGGCACAAGCTCATCGCGAACCATGGCCTGCAATTCGCGAGGCGGTCCCGGCAGTGCTACGATTACGGCCTCGGCCGGCTCGAAGGCAAGACCGACTGCTGTACCTTCCGTATTCCTGAAGTAGGTTCCTTCTGTTGGCACCTGTGTCTGCCGGCGTAAGTTTGCGGCAAGCCGGTCGGGTGACACGCGGAATCTTCGTGCCATCTCCTGAAGCACATCGGGTTGTTCTTTCAGTATGATGCCCGTGAAGTCGGAAAGCGCTTCGCGTGTAATGTCGTTGTCGGTCGGACCGAGACCTCCCGTGACAATGACCAGATCGGCCTTGTCCGTGGCGTAGCGGAGCGCCTCTTTGATATCGGCCTGCTTGTCATCGACGCTCATCGAGCCGACGCATTCCAGGCCCAGCGGGCGCAGGGTCTTGGTTAGAAAGTAGGTGTGCCCATCCGGATAGACGCCCGAGAGCAGTTCGCCGCCGGTGACGACGATTATGTATTTGGTGGACTTAGCGGTGCTATATTCGAAATAACGGTCTACCCAGTAGCCGGTGCGATCCAGATAATATTCGGGATTGCGAGGCAAGTAGTCGAGGTATTTGAAATCCGGGATTTGTTTGGGTACGGCCGGTTCGATTTGTGTGCCTTCATGCCATTCGTTGAAGGTTGTGATGCTGATAATGGGCGGGCGAACGGCGATAGCGGCGGCGAATTCGCGGTCATAGTAGGCGCCATTCTGACGGTTCCGGGTATTGACATCGTTCCACGGCCGGATGCGCAGATCGACGTATCCCGGTCCGACGGAGGGAATGAACAGCTTGTCGTTTTGCTGTGCCCATTCTGCGAGCTTCGGCCAGTTCCCGGTGGTAGAGCCGTACGTGAAGCCGTCGGTTGCGAAGTAGGTATAGCAGCCGTCGAAATGGCCTTCCGCCATAAATGTTTGTTCGTTTTCTTTGACCCATAGGCCGATGACGACCGAATCGTATTTAGTTTTTCGTATAGTTTGCGGCACATCCGGCGAAAGGATTGTCTTCCACTGCTCTGCCGGGGTAAGGTAGGAATCGTAGACGTAGAACATGGGGCGGGATTTTTCTTTGCCGTAGCGGTAGAAGGCCGAATGTGAGCCGTACTTGTCGATGATATAGACAATGGCGTCGCGGGTGGTCTGAGCGTTTCGGCCGGGAAACGGCTCGATATGAAAGCACACTTTGATTTTATGCCGGGCTGCAGCTTCAAGCAAACGCGGAACGGCCTTGTCCGTATACGTATCTTTGCCCCACCATGATGTGCAGATCACGCCGGCCTTCGCCCGGTGAAGCATCAGCATGTGAGCATCCAGATCCTGATCGCTGTTGGAACTGTAGCAGCCAAGCTTCGGGTAGAAGTTAGCGGCGATGTCGTCGGAGCCGGGGTAGTTTTTCGGTTCACCTTCTTTAACAAATTGCTGATGGTTCCAGTGATAATTGAACTTGTCGGTTCG
The DNA here is from genome assembly GCA_964439135.1 of uncultured Pirellulales bacterium. Lineage (GTDB taxonomy): Bacteria > Planctomycetota > Phycisphaerae > Sedimentisphaerales > Anaerobacaceae > JAFGPJ01. The sequence goes on along the minus strand of CAYTNN010000006.1, from coordinate 541 downwards.
GGGATTGCCGTACCACGGGTAATAAAAGGCATGAACTTTATCATAAGGCTGTGAATCACCGGCCCGAGCAGAGTAGTGGTTAAGGCAAATCAACAAAGCCACTGCAAGTAAAACCGCTATTCGAATCTTTTTTTGTTCCATCAGGCTTTAGCTCCTGGAGTTATTGTCGGCATCATTAGATTCTGTTTTCCGTATTCTACACGATTTAGGCTTTCATGTGCACACCCTTTGAGAGTAGTTCAGGCTTTGAAATTGGCTTTGTTTGGCTTTGTTTTTTCGCCACCCCGGCCCATCAAAATCTCCATAACCTGTTATTAATACTGCCCTAACGTCATTTTGGCCTTTAGCAAATTGGCTTTGTTTTTTCAAATCGCACTCCATGAAACATGCCATCAGGTATGTCATTCTTGATGCGAAATCCAGAACCGTCAAGAAATCTGGATTCCTGTTTACACAGGAATGACAAAACCACCACGCCGAACGCTGAACGCAGAACGATGAACGAACAGATTGGCTTTGTTTGGCTTTGAATTGGCTTTGT
>CAYTNN010000005.1:16692-46358 GCA_964439135.1 uncultured Pirellulales bacterium | reverse complement strand
TTAAGATCGGAAAAGAAGCATAAGTGAATTTTAATTTTATCAAATTGGATAACTTACCAAGGCTGTCGTGGGCTGCTCAGGTGAACAAGAACGCTGAGACTATTGATGTCTATTGTGGGCCTTGGATTGAGACAGATGGACATTGCTTTGTGGAAGGAGCCTGGAATTCGCCTTTCGAGGATAAAGATTTCGAGAAAGCTACTGTATTTATGGGATCCGGGGGCAAAGCGCTAAGTCAAAAGTCTGTTTTTTCGGCAGCAACACATATTTTAGAACGGCTGTTTGCCATACGTCAGGACGACTCTATTTGTATTTCCAACTCTTTATCTTTTGCATTATCACTCTCAAAGAGCGAGTTAAATCCCGGATACATAGCTTACCAGGCAGATTACGATTCAATAACACATGGTTTTAGTAAAGCTGTAAAATCATTTCCATTAAAAGGTGGGCGGAAAATAACAACTTATTGCCACTGCAATATCGAAGTTGACAATGAACTAAACATAATAATAATTCCGAAACAGCCCGTGCGTGACTTCTCGGATTTTACCGATTACACAACTTTTCTCAGTTCTACCCTCCGCGAAATAGCTCAGAATTCTCTGTCGAAGCATCGCTCCAGACAGTACTCATTGCTTGCGACTGCTTCAAGCGGGTATGATTCTTCATGTGTCGCCGCCATAGCTCGAGAGGCCGGTTGTTCGGAAGTGCTTACCATCAGAAACGCCAGAGGTCCAAAGGTCCAGTACTTCGGGAAGTATCGCCATGACAGATATTATCGTGAAGACAGTGGTGAAGCAATTGCCAGGAAGCTCGGCTATAAAAATATTTTTGTACGAGATAGTCGGGATTATTTAGAAGAAGAAACAAACATGTTAGAAGCTGAAAGTAGTGCATCTGGAAACTTGTGTTATGATCCGACAGTCATATTTGAAGATGACATTCAGCAACGAGTTGTTTTAACGGGACACCATGGTGATGTAGTTTGGGCCCTGGAAAAGGGTAAGGTGAGTTCTGATTTAAAGTGGGGGGGGCTCAGTGGAGCTTCACTTTACGAGTCCCGTCTGCGTATAGGATTTATTCATGCTCCGGTGCCTTATATGGGTGCTTGTAGTATGCGTACCATAAATAATATTTCGTATTCCGGAGAAATGAGGCCGTGGGTGCTCAACAGTGGTTATAATCGTCCTATCCCCAGAAGAGTCTTAGAGGAAAGAGGTGTACCTCGGGGTGCATTTGGACAGAAAAAGAACGCCATCCAGGTGGTGTTTGTAGGCAGTAAGAACAATACTCTTAGTAAGATGACTTCTACGTCCGCTCAATCCTTTTTGCAATATTATAGGAAACATAAGAGACGCAGAAATATAATCAAGCAATTGTATTATGACTTCATGACATGCCTGTATTTGACTTCAATTATGCTGGATGTAATCCCAAGGAAACTCAGGATTCCAGTACGCTTCAAGATTTTCCACAAGCTCATGCACGAATATCTTTTTAAGTTTAGTCGAAGTCCAGGATCTGCAAGTTTTCTTTTTCCGTGGGGTGTGTCAGTGACGAAAACGCGCTACAGCATTGAATAATGAGTGTTTCTGTTCGATTGGAATTGTATATGGCAGTTCAAGCAACGGCGGCTCGTTCCAGTCGTTATTATTCAGGCTGCTTTCAGACTATGAGCTACTTGTTTGGTTTGTTTCGTAATTTTATAAGGATGTATTTACTCTAAAATCAGAGAGAAAGCGTGACACAAGAATTAAGCTACATCTTATCATCCGGGGCAATACGCAAGATAATCTCGGATAAAGTTGGCCAACTAAGAGGTACGGATATTAAGGCCAAGAGTGCCCGTGCCTTGGTGGCTTTAAGTGTCGGAACGGTTGCCGGGCGGAGTATGAGATTTATACGGAGCATGATTCTTGCTCGCATTCTGGCGCCGAATCAAATCGGAATAATGGCCATTGTTATGGGCTTTTCAATGGCTTTTGAAGCTCTCACCGAGGTGGGTGTAAAGCAATCGATAATCCAGAACAAGGGAGGTGCAAATACTCGTTATTTAAATGTTGCCTGGTGGATGCAGGTCACTCGCGCGTTGTGTCTTTTCGGGATCGCGTTTGTTTCGGCGCCATGGATCAGTTCGTTCTATGATAATCCTGAATTGTTACAATTGCTGCGGGTTGCTTTTATCGCTATAGCGTTAAGGGGTTTTGTCAGCCCTCGTGCTGCCGTTCTTGAAAAAGAATATAAATTTGGCAGGGCGGTATTCCTTAGTCAGGGCAGCGCCATTGTAGGCGCGATTATATCAATCGGCCTGGCTTTCGTAATGCGGAATGTTTGGGCACTGGTTATCGGTTTTGTTATAGAAATGGCAATATTATGCATTGTTTCTTTCATATTGGTGCCATTCATGCCAAGATTTGAAATTGACAGAAGCAGTCTGGTTGAGTTGATGAAATATGCTCGCAGAATGTTCGGTTTGCCAATATTGACGGCGGTTAGTTTTTACGCACCGATCCTGATACTTGGCAAGGTAATATCTGAGGATCAGTTAGGCTTATATAGTTATGCTGTTCTGCTTGGGTACATTCCGATTGACTTGTATATAAGAACAATCGCCCCTGTTGTGCTTCCCGCCTTTTCTGAAAAGCAGGATGACAATAATGCTCTCTGTCGGGGTGTTCTGCGTACTACTCAGTGGACCGCTTTTTGTGTTATACCATTAGCTGCTTTCATGGCTTGTTGTGCGAGTGAACTGCTGTTATTAGCCTATGGCGCCAAATATGTCGCTATGGCCATTCCGTTTGCTGTTTTGTGCCTGCAAATTGTGGTTCGAAATCAAGCTGTGAGCTTAGCAGGGATTTACCTGGCTATTGGCAAACCTCATTTACAGCGTCGTTTTGCGGTAATTCGTGCCTTGCTTATTATTGGGCTTATGTACCCGGCAGCCGTTCGTTTTGGGCCTTTGGGAGTTGCTGTTGTTAGCGTTCTGAGTAATACAGTTGTTTTGTTTATGCAGGTCTTAAAGGCCCGAAAAGTAATTGATCTGAATTTAATCCCGTACTTGCGATCCTATGTCCCCGGCCTATTGCTGGCATTGCCGATCATAATGACTGCCGGTTTACTTTGGGTCTTTAGGGTGGATTCTCCCCTATTTGTCCTCGCTATTAACGCTTTAGTATTCATTGCGACATTAACAGCAGGTGTTTTCATTTTGAATCGTGATAAATGACCATCTGCGATGAAGAAGAAATCCAAGGATAAGCCGGATTATTTATTTTTCTGAGATTTAGAGTGTCTGAAAAAAGCAAGACAGAAAAGAAAAACATGCAGATATGCCTGCTTGGTGCTTCGTTTGATACCGGCAACATGGGAGTCAGCGCCCTGGCAGAGTCGAGTATCAAGATTATCCTTAATCGATGGCCCGATGCGGAAGTCGTACTGTTAGGATCGGGATCGACTGACGGTGAGCACTGCCTGAAGCTGTCAGGCCGGGAGATTCGAGTAAGAATAGTGCGCATGAGATTCTGCAAGAATGTGTTCCTGCGTTCTCATTTCTGCGTGTTGCTGTTGAACGCCATATTGCTGAAACTGCTGCCCTTTAGAAGGTTCCGGAGTTTACTGTCTGCGATCAATCCTTATGTTAAGACGCTGGTTGAGACGGATAAGATGTTTGACATTACCGGCGGTGACAGTTTCAGTGATATATATGGATTGCGAAGGTTCCTGATATTTGGTTTTCTGCAGAAATGGCTTGTTATGCAATTTGGCAAAGAGCTGATATTGTTGCCCCAAACATATGGACCCTGCACAAGGTCAATCACTCGCTTCATGGCAAAGAGCGTTTTGAAGCGGGCCAGTGTCATTTACGCAAGAGATAGCGAAAGTATCGAATATGTACGGGTGCTTCTTGGCAATCACAGCGTCAATGGGAAGTTACGTTTTATGCCGGACGTAGCTTTTGTCCTGGATTCACATGAGCCTGAGACTATTGATGTCGGGTCTCTGGATAACATGCGAAAAGAAGGTTCTATCGTGGTTGGCTTGAACATCAGCGGTCTTCTTTTCAATGGTGGTTACACGCAGGAGAATATGTTTGGCTTGAAAACCAACTACCGTGAATTGATAAATAGTGTTGTCGATTATTTGATGAAGGACGAGAAGCTGCTTGTTCTGTTGGTGCCGCATGTTGTGACTCCGAGCAGGATCGTTGAAGACGATCCTAATGCATGCCGGCAACTGTACGAGGAGCTAAGCGAGAAATACCCCGGCAGGATATTCCTGACGCAGGGCAGGTATAACCACAATAATATCAAATATATCATAGGATTGTGCGACTTCTTTATTGGCTCACGAATGCACGCTTGTATTGCGGCATTATCACAGTCTATACCGGCAGTTGGAATTGCGTACAGTAAGAAATTTCATGGTGTTTTTGAAAGTATCGGGCTTGGAGATTGTGTGGCTGATGCTTATCAATGCAGTAGAAAAGCTGAACTACTCTCCATAGTTGAGGCTGCTTTCGAAAAGCGAGACCAAACCAGAACACATTTGGATAAGGTAATTCCGAAAATAAAAGCAAACATATTGAATATGCTTGACACTAAGAATCCATTGTAGATTGGTGGATCTGTGACCTGAAGCATAAGATGCATTGCTTAGAGGAGATGTGTTAACCGTATTCAATGATTAAGATATTGAGTTGTCTGTCTGTGATATCTAAGCTTTTATACAAACTATATGCCTTCAAGAAACGGAAGTTCAGGGACATCATACTGCGCTTAATCGAAAGGCTCGAAAAGGGACAAATGCAGTCGAAGACACTTCGTCGCATATTTCTGGACTATCACGATGTCGAGATAGGTATGTACAGCTATGGAGGTTGTTTCGATTCGACTCACATCAGAGCGAAAACGAAAATAGGACGCTACTGTTCGTTCGCCGGGGGGGTGTGCAGATTCAACGCAAACCATCCGATGGAATTCAGATCGATGCATCCATTTTTTTACTCCCCTGATTTTGGAGATGTTCAGAAAGAATTGATACACAGGAGCGAGCTTGTTATAGGAAATGATGTCTGGGTCGGCCAGAATGCAATCATTTTGCCGAGTGTTAAAAGAATCGGAGATGGTGCGGTGATAGGGGCCGGAGCTGTTGTTACCAGGGATGTACCTGATTTTGCTATCGTGGGCGGCAATCCCGCAAAAGTGATAAGATATCGTTTTTCAAAGGAGACACAACTCAAGATCAAGGCATCGAAATGGTGGGACAAGGACATTACGGAATTGCAGAAGGATATAGAAGAGTTTGTACATCCGTTGGAAAATTATGAGAATAAAAAAAATACAGTGCGTTGACCAGGTTGCTGAATGGCGGCTTTGTGTAGGATGCGGCGCTTGTGTGCCTGCGTGTCCCAACCGAGCTATAACTCTGACGGATATACCCGACCAGGGGATACGGCCGATAGTCGATTCGGCAAAATGCCAAAAGTGTGGTACCTGCGTAGGAGTATGTCCCGGAATTGGAATCTCTCACCAGCCTTTCAATAGCCAGACGATACCTGAGCTACGCTGCGAATGGGGACCGGTTCTGGAAGTTTGGGAGGGGTATGCCACTAACTCGCAAATACGTTTTAACGGTTCGTCCGGAGGTGCTGCGACAGCTTTAGCTCTTTTCTGTTTGGAAAAGCAAAATATATCAGGTGTCCTGCATACAGGAGCCAGACCGGAAGCTCCGTTGGAAAACGTTGCCGTTTTCAGTAAAAGTAAGGTTGAGTTGCTGGGACGTACAGGTTCGCGATACTCACCTGCGGCGCCATGCGAGAAGTTGGATTGGATTCAAGAGGCGCAGTACCCAAGTGTATTTATTGGTAAACCCTGTGATGTTATTGCACTGCGTAAATCACAAGCGGTTAATCCGGTGCTTCATGAAAAGGTCGGTCTGGCTATTAGCATTTTCTGTGCCGGTACTCCGGCAACAAATGGGACGTATAAAATCCTTAGCACCCTTGGCGTCAAGCCGGAAGATGTTGGAGAAATCAGGTATCGTGGCTGCGGCTGGCCCGGAGCTACTACCGTCAAGATGAAAGGCGATAACAACCAGATACGGCAGATGCCTTATGAGGAATCATGGGGAAATATTCTCAGTAATTACGGTCAATTCAGATGCCGGATATGCCCTGATTCGACGGGTGAATTAGCGGATATTTCCTGTGGTGACCCATGGTATCGAGAGCTTAAAGAGAATGAGCCGGGATGGTCACTCGTTGTAGTAAGAACCGAAAAAGGTAAAGAGATTTTGCGGGAAGCAATGAAGGCCGGTTATGTCAATCTTGAACGTGTCGAACCAAACACGATTCCACGATCACAGAAGGCACTTCTGTTAAGGAGGCGTCACCTCTGGGGGCGATTGTTTATGATGCGCATGATGTGTGTTCCGGTTCCGCGGTACATAGGATTTTTTCTGCTTAGAAGCTGGATGAGACTCTCATTGATAGAGAAACTGCGGTCACTTGGCGGAACATTGAAACGGATCATGTTGCGTGGATGGATGAGACCTTTGAAACCGGTCGCTAAAACGGACACACTGCATAAAGCCGAGGATGCCAAAAAATCTATAATCAAAATTAAGGAATTTGAATCACAATGCAAGGTGTAACTTTAGCATTTGCCCTGATTCTTTCTGTATTAGTCATAACGCTGCGCCCAAAGTATGCCTTGGTTGCGTATATTATAGGTTTGTTATGGTATCCCGCTTATCTGGCAGTGAGTATAGGCACTATAGACATATTAGTCGGTCGTTTTGTAGTTGCCGTACTGCTTCTGCGTTGTTATTTCGATGATGGGATTCGGTGTAAATTCACCTGGAATCGATTAGATACATTGGTTACGTTGAGCATGGTTGTATACGTAGGTGCATACTTGATCACTCAAGTCAATCCAATTGCACAAACCCTGGAAGGCCGAGGCGGTTTTGTGATGGATACATGGTGTGCTTATCTGGCTGCCCGGTTTATCGTGACCGACAGGACAAAACTCGTTTCCATTATAAAGTGCATCAGCCTTGCCCTGGTTCCTCTTGCCATATTAGGTGTAATTGAATCTGTCACCGGCTGGCAGCCGTTTGCTCCTCTGTGGCGTTTTTCTCCCTGGTTTAGAGGCGGGGCATTTGTTTCAGAGGGACGTTATGGACTTGCCAGGGCCGTTGGGCCGTTTAGTCATGCTATTTTATTTGGCGGTGTTTTTGCTATGTTTTTGCCGCTAATATATTATTTGCGTCATGAAAAAGGTGACTGGCGGTTCTTGACTTATGTAATTTTAGTGATAGCTTTACTTGGTGCGTTGAGCAGTATGTCCAGTGGTCCGTGGGTTATGGTGATAGTGGTGGTTTTCTGCCTGGTAATGGAAAGGCATAAGAAATTTGCAAAGCCATTGTTCATATTGTTGGTGTTCTTATGCATATCAATTGGAATTGCAAGTAACAGACCTTTTTATCATGTCATAGCTTCGTGGGCGAACCCACTGGGCGGTGCCGGTTATCACCGGGCGAAACTTATTGATCTTGCTATCGAACATTTCAATGAATGGTGGTTGGTTGGCTATGGTGATAAAGATCCCGGTTGGGGTCCCCAGCTTGGTATGGGACGTTCTGATATCACGAATGAGTATATTCTCAACGGTGTCAGATACGGTATTCTTGGTGTTATTGCTCTTTGTGCAGTACTCGCAAAGTCATTTCGCAGTCTCATATCTACATATAGGAGGCTGACACATCCGGCCATGAAATCTTTGTGTTGGGCTTTCGGAAGTCTATTGTTTTCCGTTGCCGTGGCCTGGATGTCTGTTAGTTTCTTCGGGCAATTATCGACATTAGTTTACTGTTCCATTGGAATGATCGGTTCCTTATGTAGCCCCAATTTCAATTGGCAGATCCCCAATCGAATCTCTCGGTTACAAAATCGACCGGCACAGATGGTTTCTTGAATTCGTGCCTTGCCAATGACAGATAACGGAAATGCAAGTTGATTACTCATTATATATTCTTATACTAATCGGTGAGCGAAATAAATTCTAAGCAAAACCAGGATGTTCAATTACGGATTATAGAAGGCTCGGAAGGTATTTCTGAGTTCGATGAGCATTGGGACGATCTGTTTGCTCGTGCCGTTGATGCACCGCCATTTCTTTCACGCCCCTGGATAAGCACTTATATCGAGGAAGGAAGAATAAAGGGGACTCCGCTGTTTATTCTTGCATGGTGCGGAACCAAGCTTGTGGCGTTGTTTCCTTTGGAAGTTCGCAAATGTCTGAACACAAAAATCGCTATGCCAATAAGTACACTTCAAGGTTATTATTTAGGACTATTGCTCGATCCGAACTATCGATTTGTTATTGAGTATATGGCGGATATAATCACATCCAGGAAGGTTTTTGATGTATATTATAGTGCGGATCTCTCCTCAGAGGACGTGGCGACTAATGATTTGTTGGATGGATTGGTTCAAAAGGGATATTCCCGCCGACAGGTATTTCGAAATCCCTGCTTTTATTTTCAACTCGGCTGCTCTTTTGATGAGTACTTTCAGAAAAAGGCGTCTTCAAAATCGCGGCAGAATTTACGCCGGAGAGAAAGGCGTCTTTTTGAAAGTAGTGATGTGAAAGTTGAGCACTATGTCGGCAAAGAAGTGACCCCGGAAATTCTTCTTCGGATCGCGGCGATAGAGCAACAAAGCTGGTTAAAGAGACGTGGCGCGGCCGTATTGCAGAAGCCTTTTTATCAAAAGCTTTTATTGAAAATAGCCCAAGCCGGTATTGGTCATGTATGGTTGATGACTATCGATGGTGTTGATGCAGCCTTCGAGTATGTCTTTGTTAGCCATAAAAGACTTCAATTCGGCTGGAGAGCTTTCAATTTGAAATACACATCATCGGTGTCAATCGGACAAATTCTCATGATGCATACTATACGCGATGCATGCAGCAACGGCATCTTGTCAATAGACATCGGGCACGGGGAGGCTGATTACAAAAGATTCTGGGCTGAGGACGACTATAAAGTTAACAGGGTGGTGGCGGGTCGTGGTCTCAGGGGACGTTTGATAGCCACATATTATTATATTGTGTGGCGGCTGGCGGAAAATGAGCGGTTTCGCTCGTCTTATCGCCAAATAAAAAGGATATTTCGTGGTTTCAAGGAAAAAACGGCGAATCTTTAGAACAGAGATTCTCGATTAATGGCACGTTCTTGACGCAAGTGTTCGGCTTTTTGTTGTTTTTACAGTACGACATGTTGAACCTTCCGTGATATTGTTGAAAATGAGATGAAATTGTGGCATTATGAGATTTGAATCTTGCAGAAGTGTTTCAGTAAAGTGTACATGGGAAATATAACTTTAGAGGCAGATTGATAATGTGGCCACGACTTGGTCCAATTCCAACGTTTTGCGTCTTTTACGGCATGGGTATTCTAAGCCATTTTCTCATTAGTTACTTGCTTTCGAGACGCATGGGGCTTCGGCATCTGATCTGGATCGCTGTCAGTGTTTGCTATACCGTGGGTATGGTCGTCGGAGCCAAGGTGCTGTACGACATTCAATACACACAATTTGACCTCTGGGCACTTTTCTCTATTAACCATTACCTGAAGGGCGGGATATGGGGCGGGCTGTTGGCTTATCTTTGCTTGTCTGTGCCGCTGGTGTTGGTGTTGTCCAAGAACAGACGGGCGGCGCTTGATCTGATTGCACTATCAATTCCGATCCCCTGGATTTTCGCCAAAATGGGATGCTTATTTAACGGTTGTTGCTACGGCCGAGCGTGTTCTTTGCCTTGGGCGATTACGTTCCCTGAAGGGCCCAGAGGCACTCCAGCAGGCATCCCACTACACCCAACACAGATTTACGAAATACTGGTCGTTCTGGGCATTCTTGGTGTCTTCAAAATCTTGAAGCGTGAGCGGTGGCAAGGAACGATGCTGCTATGGTTTCTGATCCTCTACGGTTTTGGCCGAGCGTTAATAGATCTGTGGCGGGGCGATACGGATCACCAAGCGTACGCTGGACAGCTTACTTTATCACAGTTGATCTGCTTGGCTGCAGCCGGTGTTTCAATCCTCGTGCTGTACTTCTGGCGTCGCCGTCCCCGTCCCGTCCAGCCGCGTAAGGGCTGTTGAAGGAATTCGCAATGAGATTGTTTTTCGCTGGCAAATCTGGCGCATGGTACTTTCCTCTATAGGCAAAGTGGTGGGATAATGAACTCTCAGCAGGACCAACAGATTAATTTGCAGATTGTAAAAGGCGCAAAAGGTATTTCCGAGTTTGGCGAAGATTGGGACGACCTATTTGCTCGTGCAGTGGATGCACCGCCATATCTGTCACGACCATGGGTGAACGTATTTATCAATGAGGGACAACTGTCGGGAATTCCATTGTTTGTACTTGCGTGGAGCGGTGGTAAACTTGTAGGATTTATCCCCCTTGCACTTTGCAAGTTTATGACGGTTAAGGTGGCCCGACCTATAAGCACGGGAAAAGCTTCTTATCTTGGACTATTGCTTGATGCGGACTATCCTTCTGTGGTTGAATGTATTGCCGATCTAATTACGTCCCAAAAGCTTTTTGACCTATATTGTAGCGAAGAGCTATCTTCAGAGGATGCAGTAACTAATGATTTGCTGAATAAACTATCACAAAGAGGATATTCTTGTCGAAAAGTACCGCGTGTTCTCTGCCCCTATGTTCAGCTTGGTTGCTCTTTTGAAGACTACTTGAAAAATAACAAATCACGGCAGTCGCGACAGAAACTGCTTAGGAAAGAACGCAAACTTTACAAGGACAGAGATGTAAAAGTGGAATGTTACTCTGGTAGTGAGATAACCCGAGAACTTATCAGGCGTGAAGCACTAATCCAGCAGGAAAGCTGGCTGAAGAGGCGTGGTGCTGCTGTATTGGTTAATCCATTTTATGAAAAACTCTCATTGAAAATGGCTGAAGCTGGTTTCGGGCGCATTTGGTTATTAACGATAAACGGTGAAGATATAGCATTCACGTACGCTTTGTCGGCACATAAAAGACACTATTATGAATGGACGGCATTCAAGTTAAAATATGCGACGTCACTTTCTGTTGGTGTGGTTTTAATAATGACAACCATTCGTAAAATATGTGAGGAAGGTGCGTTATCGTGTGAATTTGGCCATGGGGACAGTGAATGGAAGCGACGTTGGGCTGATAAATGTTATGAAGTTGACCGGGTAGTGGTAGGTCGCGGTTTTGGAGGGCGTTTGTTAGCCGTATGCTATTTTATTATTTGGCGATGTTCTAAAGTAAAATGCTTGCATTCACTGTATCGTCGTATGAAAAGTATATTGTCTCGCTCCAATGAGAGAGTACCGATCCCTTGAGGCGTTATTATCAGTTATCGGGTTGGTCAAAGCTCGATTTGCAAGCGTAAAGATTACTGTTGAAACGTAGCTTTGCAAGTTCTCTTTTTGTAAAACTTGTCGGGAAAATTACAGATATTAAATTTGCAGGCTAAAATACGAACAGAAACAGTCGGACAATTTGAAGGAGCCATTAAGTGTCAAGTGATAAAAAGATATGCCATGGTCAATTTGGCGGTTTAATGGGATGTTCACAAGCTGAACATCTAAACCTCGTACGTAAGTTCCTGTGGCACGTTAAGACAAACGGGCTGCGCCGTGCGTTTGGACTTACGGTGTCTAAAGCCAGGAGAGTTTTCAACATGAAGGGAAAAAACAAATCAAGTGTAATAGGGCAAAAAGAGCCGTCCACATACGATGAAGTCTTGAACCTTGAACCGGGTGAACTGGTTGAAGTGAAATCTGAGGAAGAGATTTTGGTAACTCTTAACCAGAAGGGAGCGAACAAAGGATTATACTGGATGCCCGTGATGCGGAAATTCTGTGGCAGGAGGTTCAAAGTCTTCAAAAGGCTCGAACGAATACTGCTTGAAAGTACCGGAGAATATAGAAAAGTCAAGAATACAGTATTACTTGAAGGGGTCATGTGTGACGGCCAAGGTTTCTATGGCTGTGACAGATCGTGCTTCCACTTTTGGCGAGAAGCGTGGCTCAGGAGAGTAGAAGAGTAGCAATCTCGATTCATCGCAAATGTTCGGTCTCCTGTTTATCCGTCAGGATAGGTGCAAGCAGCCATTGGTTCAAACTGGCTTTTCGCCTTCCTAAGGTGTTGACTAACTGTTTAGGCTCGTTTCACCCCAGCATGAGAACGATACTACGCCGTTTCAAAAAAAAGATGGCAAATCTTTAGACGGAGATTCTCAATTGATTATAAGAGAAGGATATAAGGTCCCGTCTTCCGACCAATGGAAGGTAGTCGTTGCAAGAGACGTCAAAGAGGTCGAAGGTATTCGTGAGATATGGGTGCAAATGCAGCGTGGCGAATCCATGCCGGCACTTAATTCAGATATAGATCATTATCTTTCCGTTGTGGAGTCGCTGGAAGAAGAAGTTCAACCATATGTTATTGTTCTCTATTATGACGGCAATCCGAGAGCAATGGTAATAGGACGCATTGAAACTCGACGGATCACATGCCGAATAGGATACACGGCGATACTCAAGCCATCGTTACGTTGCTTGAGCGTTGTATATGGAGGAATCCTCGGACATCCTTCAGACCAGATAAGTTCCAGGTTGGTTCAGGAGTTGGTCGATACTCTAAAGCGAGGAAATGTGGATGTTGTTTTTTTGAATCATTTGCGTATTGATTCACATATGCACCGTTTGTCCAGGACAATGCCCCGCTTTTTATGCCGGGATCATTTTCCGGTTGTCGAAGACCATTGGCAGACATATGTGCCTGAGACTGCTGAAGAGTTTTATGCGAGTATCAGACGAAAGCGGAAAAAAGAGTGGAAACGGCTGAGCAGGAGGTTGGAGGACTCGGCGGGTGGGCCTCTTAAAGTAGAATGCTATGATAACGTTAACCAGGTGGAGCATTTTATCGAAGTTGCCTCTAAGATATCGGCCATGACGTATAAGGAAGCTCTTAATAAGGGATTTAGCGATTCATCGCATACACGTTCGATATTAACTCAGGCCGCTAAGAGGAGCGGTTGGCGTGCATATGTCCTTTATGCCGGGCAAGTGCCTTGTGCATTTGAGACTGGGATTGTCTACGGTCGTGTATATTTTGCTGAGGCTATCGGATATAGCCCTGAATGGAGCAATTTCAGCCCTGGAACCATACTCTTTGTCAAAGTGCTCGAAGACTTGAGCCAAAATACTCCGGTTGAGATATTTGACTACGGATTTGGCACTGCTGGTTATAAAGAGAGATTCGGCACGAAATCCTGGCCGGAAACCTCGGTTTACATTTTTGCGTCAAGATTGTACCCGGTAATTATTAACATATTGCGAAGCTCTGTGAGGAGTTTAAATGCAGGTCTGCAGTATGTCGTGCAAAAGATAGGTTCTGTGGGCTGGATCAAACGACAATGGCGACATTTGTTACAAGCGAAGGATTCGGACAGCAAGTATGGAGTGGGAAGGTGATACGGAATTGTATTTGCATAGGTTGGTCCGGTTATCCTCTTGGTCGTCTTTTTTATATGAGTGTGCCTGTAATCCACGGAAGGCTCGCGAGACTGATGCTTGAAATGTAAAGCAATTCGATCAGACAAATAGCAAAGCATGGAAATGAGCTTGGGAAATAATCAGAGGTTCTAACATGCAGTATAGTGGTGATTGCGAAATAGTTGCAGCGACAAACATCGAGGAAATCGAAGCTATTCGTCCAATATGGGAGCAGATGCAACGTGACGAGCCCCACCCCGTTCCCAATGCCGATATTGACAGATACCTTTCCATTGTCAAAACAAGAGGCGATGATGTGCGGCCGCATATTATAGTTATGAAATGCGATGGCCAACCGGTGGCGATAACGATTGGCCGAATCGAAAAACGTCACTTAGATCTTAAATTGGGATACAAGACACTTTTTAGTCCTGCATTGAGATGCTTATCGATTGTATATGGTGGTATCATTGGCCAACCTTCGGCCGAGCTTTGTGAGGTGCTGATTGGTGAGATAATGAATGTGCTTCGCCGTGGCCAGGCCGATTTTGTATATTTTAACCATCTTGGAATCGATTCTCCAATTTATAAGCTCTGTAAAACAGTGCCGGGTTTTTTTAGTCGAAGTTATTTTGTACCGGCTGAGTCGCATTGGCAGACTTATATACCGGATACGGTGGAGGAATTTTATAGACAGATTCCCAATTCTCGAAAACGCAGATGGCGTCGTGATATTAGGCAGTTGGAAAAAATAAGTTCTTCTGAGATTAAGATCACCTGTTATCGCCAGCTTAGCGACGTTAATTACTTGATAGATGTAGCTTGTCAAATAGAAGAATCAACATATAAAAGCGGTCTTGCTGTGGGATTTAATAACTCCGATGTAAATTGCGCCTTGTTAGAAAAGGCTGCCGAGAATGGATGGTTAAGGGCTTATGTATTGTATGTGGGTGACGAGCCGTGTGCGTTCCAGTTTGATGTTCGATACGGGAAAACACAATTTACCGAGTTCGGTTCTTTCGATCCGAAGTGGGGTCGTGGCAGTCCTGGTACAGTACTTATGATCAAAGTGCTTGAACAGCTTTGCCAGGAATCCGATGTAAGTATAATGGATTATGGTTTCGGCCATGCTTTATATAAGAGGAAATTTGGAACAAATCACTGGTTAGAAGAAACTATCTGTATTTATGCTCCAAGACTATGCCCCATTCTCATTAACATGGCAATGTCTGTAAACCTGGCTTGTTATGTACTTCTGAGCCGTGCGATGAGATGGCTCAATTGGGATTCATGGGTTAAGCGCAATTGGCGCAGAATGGTTTGTAAAAACAATCATAAAGATAGTACTCAAGAGAAGGGAAACATAGAATTACTATCTTAATGCCAATCGCAATTGGTATCCTCGGTCTTATCTTTCTCTATGTGGGTGTGCCGTGGATATACGGACAACTGGCCCGAAGATTGCTCGGGCGAAGGGCTAAAGAACATGAAGCATTGGTTCTTACTTTTGATGACGGTCCTGGCAGCAGTTTAACTCCGGCAATTCTGAACATACTTGCCGAGGACAAAGCCAAGGCAACCTTTTTTCTGCTTGGCAGAAATATTGCAGGCCGAGAGGCAATTGTCAGGCAAATCGCGGAGCAGGGACATGATATCTGTTCTCATGGTTACGATCATTTACACAGCTTGAAGGTCTCTCCGTTTCGTGCGTTGTCGGATATAAAACGAGGATGGGCAGCGATTGACGTTACTTTGGGAACCATGCGAAAAAAGTATCCGTTTCGTCCGCCTAACGGCAAGTTGAACATTATATGTCTATTGTATTTACTGGCCAGACAAGTGCCGATTGTTTATTGGTCAATAGATTCGGGGGATACGTGGCGGGAAAAGCCTGACAGCCGCAGAGTTGCGCTGTTGGCAGAAAAGGCAGGTGGGGCAGTATCCTTAGCTCATGATTTCGATCGTTCGAATGAAAATACGAGCCGATTCGTTGTTGAGTCCGTTCGGGCGGCTCTTGCGATGGCAGCAGACAAAGATATGCGGGTACTTACTGTTTCAGAATTATTGGATCTCGGCAGGTAGGTGAACGAAAAGTGGACGTATCGGTCATCATAGTCAACTGGAACACGAAAGGACTCCTTCGAGATTGTCTTTCCTCGGTCTATGAACATGCAGGTCATATTGATTATGAAATTATCGTCATTGATAATGCCTCGACCGATGGATCGGCTGATATGGTGAAGAATGACTTCCAGCAGGTCATTCTAATCGAAAATTCCGAAAATCGGGGTTTTGCTACTGCAAATAACCAGGGAATGGTTGTCGCTAAAGGAAGATACGTTCTCCTGCTTAATAGTGATACGGTTGTTTTGGATAATGCCATAGCTAACACAGTGCGCTTTGCCGATGAGAATCCGCAGGCAGCGGTGACTGGTTGCCGGGTATTAAATTCGGATCGAACCTTACAACGAACGTGTTTTATGTTCCCCTCGATATTGAATATGCTGTTATCAAGCACTTATCTATACAAATTATTCCCGAAGAACAGGTTCTTCGGACGTGAGCAAATGACCTGGTGGGACAGAAGCGACGTACGCAAAGTAGATGTTGTGACAGGATGTTTTATGCTTGTCAGGCGAGAGGCAATTGAACAGGTTGGCGTGATGGATGAGCAGTTCTTCATGTACGGCGAAGAAACCGACTGGTGTTATCGATTCCGGAAGAAGGACTGGAAAGTCATGTTTGCTCCGGTGGGCCAGATTATTCATTTTGGCGGTCAAAGTACAGCACAAAAACCTGTTGCTATGATTGTTCAGTTGAGGCTGAGCATTCTCAAATTCATTAAAAAACACTATAGCTGGCCGGCTTATCTAATTGCCCGTTTTCTGGTAGCGTCGTTTTTCGCCGTTCGTCTTCCAGTATGGCTGGCTATGGCGTTTGTACGCCCGGCTGCACACAGTGAAGCAGCCATCAAAATGAAGGCTTATTCCACCGGTGTTGTGAGTGCTCTTTTGGGCCAGATTAACTCAGAGAAAGTCTGACTGATAAATGAGTGTATTTTCAAAACTATCGCTGATAAGTCGGGCTCGCAAGCTGGAACTATTCAATCAAATTATGAGCCCTGCAAAGGATATGAAGTTGCTTGACGTCGGGGCACAGATTAATCCGAACAGTCATGAAGAGTATCAGCTTATCGATACTTATCCGTGGAAGCATAATTTTGCCGTAGTGAATATTTCTGAAGAGCACATATCGGCCATTAAAAAACGCTACCCGGAAATTAAGGCGGTTGTTTGTGATGCCTGTGAATTACCCTGGCCCGACAAGAGTTTTGACGTTGTGTATAGTAATGCTGTAATAGAGCACGTGGGTAGCTTCGAGAGGCAAAAGACAATGGCGGCTGAAATTATGCGGGTCGGGAAGCGGTGGTATGTCACAACTCCGAATCGCTGGTTTCCCTTCGAATTTCACATGCGACTGCCCCTTGTCACCTGGCTCCCGGGAAAAAGCTATTTACGCATAGGCAATATTATCTCGTATAACCATTTACGAGGAAAATATATGTTCAGCGGCAAACGCAGCGATTTAAGGCTGATGTCTGCAGGGGAACTTGAAAAGTGCTTTCCCAGCAGTAAAATCATCAAACAACGCGTCACATTTATGGCGGAAACACTCATTGCAGTTGGGGGTGACATAGCAGATAAATGTGCGTCTTATGACCAAAAGGGGACAAAATCATGAATCTGAAGTTAAAAAACTTATATTTAAATATAAGAGGAAAATATCTGCTAAGTGCTGTGTTACTTACTTGTTTCGCTCAGCCATTGTGCGCTGCTGTTCAGCAAAGCCAAATTTCACAATTCGGGATTACATGGACATTCGACAAGGATTATACCGTCGGTCAATTTGCAAACGGAGATTACTGGATTGTCGGGCCGGTGACCATAGTAAGAATACAGCCCATTTCTGTCGAGTTAAATGGTAGAACGATTAATGGCTCAATGATAAATCCGTCGCCAAGACTTGGCCAAACGCAGGCTTATGATAGTGCAGCGTATGGAAGATATGCCAGACCAGGGAACTATGATCCGAGTTTGAATGTTGCTCGTCCGAATAACGATCAACTTTCGAAAAACAATCCTTTGGTTCTGCAACCTAATTGTTCTCTGGTTTCCACCGAAAGCACACTGCAGGCAAATGACAGTACACAATTAAACGCGGCTGCAGTGCTGACCGTCGTTGACAGTCCTGCCAGGGAAGGGAGTTTCAGGCCTCCTTACTCCGGCACGGATAAAACTATCCGTTTTAACAAAGAGCAGTTGGACTACTCCTTACTTGCGAGTCTAAAACCTGTGCCGGGTTCTCCCAGTCTTGCCGCGGTAGAACGTTATTTTGAGAGGCCATGGATCGACCACATACCACTTTGGCCGGCTACTGCTCTGCATCCGGTTGATAATATGCCTCCTTACGGCAGAGAAATAGCTACGCAGATCGGTGAGGGTGCTTTGATGCTTAACCTGAATTTTTCCAACACTCGGAAAGAAAAACTTCTCGTGCGATATGTGCAATTAGGTATCGATCTATATGGAATTGTTCAGGATGGAGGCGAAAAAAACTGGACTGGAATGGGCGGGCACGCCAGCGGTCGCAAGTTTCCGATTTTATTCGCCGGGCTTATGCTTGGTGATAATGATATGAAAAATATCGGAAAAAAATCAGGAGATTATCTTTATTCAGATGGGTACGGGCCCAATAATGCACCTCCGGATTATGTTCATTTTGGAGAAGACGACCAAACGTTTTATGTCACTCAGGCGGACGTGGACGCAACCCATAGTCCCCAGTGGAACCCTGATCGGAGGGATGCTCAGAAAATTCCATACGAACAGGAAGACATCGGTCTTCCCGAGTGGGGAATAGTGCACTCAAACGGTCCTGAGAGGAGCAATAAGTTTTGGATTACATCATACAGGCAAGTCAGCAGCCCGGGCTGGGGCGGATTTGTCCTTGCGGCACACATCATGAGAGCGAAAGATTTGTGGAACCATAACGCCCTTTTTGATTACAAAGACCGTTATATGCAGGTCGAAACTGACTGGAAACAGACGTCCATGTTCGTGCTGGGTATGTGGCGTACTTACCGTAAAGATTATGCTGATGTTTGGACAATGTCTCCGCGGCTGAAGATTACCGCAGTCGGTGGAACAGTGACAAAGGTCCCGGATAAGCCGGATTATGCTCTTAATGAAAAAATTAGGATAAGAGCTGTTCCGGACTCTGGATACGAGTTTATAAGTTGGTCGGGTGCTCTCTCTGAAAAAACAAATCCTGCGGTAATAATCATGCATTCTAATCAATCTATCACTGCAAATTTCGTTGCCGACTCTTCTGCATCCGACTCGATAAGCGGCAAGTCGGCTCATGGAAAATAATTGTGCGGCTTCTATGGTCAATACAACTGAAGAAAGTATAATGAATTACCAAGCAGAATCCGGGAAGAACGAGGACATGTCGTTTATCTGTTTCGGCGGCGAGGACTGGTGGTATCACAATCGCGCGCATACTGATATGCAATTGATGCGTCGCTTTTCACGGACAGGTACTACGATTTACGTTAACTCCATTATGATGCGGAAACATAAGATAGCGGGTGGAAAAAGATTTACCGAGAAACTCGTTCGTAAGGTCAAAAGTATTTTGAAGGGTCTTAGAAAATCGAGTGCCGGGTTTTGGGTATATAGTCCGTTTACTCTGCCTGTACATCACATTTCCTGGGCAAGACCTTTGAATGAAGCCATGTTGAGATATCAAATTCAGCGTTTGATTCGAAAGCTTCGCATGAGTGCTCCTGTGGTATGGGTTGCCTGCCCGGCGGCTTGTGATACAGCAATCAAAATGAAGAAAGCAAAACTTGTGTACCAGAGAACAGATCGGTACGAAGATGATCCTAATGTCGATAGAGATACGATACTCGGCTATGACAGGAAGTTGAAAGCCAACGCGGATATTACTGTTTACGTCAATAGGCTGCTGTACGATGAAGAAGCGGCTCAATGCAAGAATGCACTGTTTATGGATCATGGTGTTGACTATGAGATGTTTGCGACAGCGGAACTCGATTCAGACAGGCCAGACGATATTGCCGAGATAAAAAAGCCCATAGTTGGTTATTTCGGTGCTCTGGATGGGCATAAGCTTGATACAGGTTTTCTTGGGGCGGTGGCAGAGCGATTGCCGGAAATGTCATTCGTATTCGTAGGCAAACCATCCCTGGATTGCTCTGGCTTGTCTGCCAGAAAGAACGTTTGGATGCTGGGCCAGAAGACTTACGAGCAGATTCCCCATTACGGCAAGTGTTTTGATGTGGCGATTTTACCCTGGAAAATAAACAAATGGACCGAAGCAGCAAATCCTATCAAATTCAAAGAATATCTGGCCCTGGGCAAACCGGTTGTCAGCACGCCCGCGTTCTCTGAGCTGCAACGATACCTTGATGTTGTGTACGAAGCCAGGAGCCCGGAGGAATTTGCCGAGTGCATTCAAAAAGCTTACGCTGAGGACAACGCCGAGCTTGTTAAAAAGAGAAGGCAAAGGGTGGCTCAAAACTCATGGGACAGCAAAGCGGAAATGGTGCTTGGCGAGTTGTTCAAAGAAAATTAGTGACAAGGCAATATGTCAAGTACGGATAAACATAAACAGTTGAGAATTTGTCTGGCTGCTTCAGCGGGAGGGCATATATCTCAATTGCTCAAGCTGGCTGCAAGTTGGAATGGATACGAAACATTCTGCGTTACGACAACGGAAGTCGTGCGTGATAAACTGAGCAAATTAGGCGAAGTCTATGTAGTGGGAGAGTGCAACAGACAGCACCCGATACGGGTCATCACTGTATTGCTGCGATGTCTCCATATTGTTTTCAAGGAGAGGCCTGATGTTGTGATCAGCACGGGTGCGGCGGCCGGTTGTATGTTGTGTTTCCTGGGCAAAATGCTTGGCACTAAGGTCGTATGGATCGACAGTATTACCAACGTGGAGCGAATTTCCCTCTCGGGAAGAATGGTTCGCTACATTGCGGATTTATTCCTCGTGCAATGGCCTGAACTGGCCGACAGATATAAAAGGATCGAATTTGTTGGGACGGTAGTATGATTTTTCTGACCGTTGGAACGCAATTTCCGTTTGACCGTTTAGTTAAAGCTGTTGATGAAGTTGCCGGCATAAACGGATTTGATGAACAGATTGTCGCTCAGATTGGCGATAGTTCTTATTGCCCGGAAAACTTTGAAGCAGCCCCTTCGGTGGAGAAAGCCGTGTTCGACCAACATTTTAACGAGGCGGACAGTATTATCAGCCACGCAGGGATGGGCACAATAACGATGGCGCTGGATCACAGAAAACCATTACTTGTTATGCCGAGATTGAAAAAATATGGCGAGGTTGTGAATGATCACCAGCTTGCTATTGCAAACAAGTTCGAGCAGCTCGGCTACTTGTTGGTGGCTTATGGAGCGGAGGATGTGCCGGTTAAAATGAAGCAGTTGAAATCCTTTGTTCCGCAGGAGCGGCAGCCGTGTGCAGACATTGTTGCGGCACGCATTTCCATGTTTCTAAATGAGTTGTCTAAATCAAGAAGCTGATTCGGTGAAAAGGTAACGGAAGTTCGCGATGGGAAACATTAAGAACAGTACGCTGTACAAAACCATAGAGTTCATAACACCAACTTTTATAAAGGTGATGACCAAGAGGATATTCTGGAAAATCGTTCGCCTCTACAACAGATGTAGATATATCGAAAAGGGAAGGTTTGTGGAGTTTGGGTACAGATTCAGATTCGACCGTTCAGCCCCTTATCGTGCTCGCGTTGGCGAGAAGACTATTGCTGAGGATTTCAATGTATGGAACACCGATCTTGGTGACATAACAATTGGAAAAAAATGCTGGTTCGGGCTCAACAATGTCGTTATGGGCCCGGTTGAAGTGGGTGATGAGCTGTCTACCGGGCCCTACGTTAAGATCCTTGGGCCGAGGCACCCGGTTCCGCCACAGGCTGCAAAGCAGAGGCAGAAGACCACGATCGGAAACAACGTATGGATAAGTACGGGCTCGATAATTCTTTTTGGAGTGGAGATAGGGGACAACGCCATAATAAGCGCCGGTTCGGTAGTGACGAAAGATGTCCCCGCCGGAGCTTTTGTCGGGGGCAATCCGGCGAGAAATTTGTCCGGCCTTATCCAAAAGGCATGGCAATCGACCGATACGAAACAGCATGAGAAGGCGGGTAACGAAAAATAAGCAGAGATGATTTTTCTGGACATCTGTATTTTTATTTGTAAAGTTTACAACGGTTTCTTCATTGAAAACACGATTTGGTAAGAGGGTATTATGGACAATTCTGTTAAAGTCAGGGAATTCGTAGTAGAAAATTTTCTTTTCGGTGACGGTGAATCGCTCAAGGATGACACTTCATTTATGGAGGAGGGCATCATCGATTCCACCGGGATTTTGGAGCTGGTGTTCTTCCTCGAAGAGACTTTTGGCTTAAATGTAGAGGATGATGAGCTTGTGCCGGATAACATGGATAGCTTGCAGAATATTGCCCGGTTCATTGACCGGAAACTAAATGCAAGTCCCGCCGCAGAAGCGTAGATTTCGAGGAGAGTTCGAGGGGGCTGTTTTTCAAAGCGTCTGATTCTTATCATGTGTGGAATAGCTGGTATCTGCCATATAGATGGTCCGGATGGTGTGTCCTTAAATGGTATCAAGAGGATGATAGGTGCTCTTTGCCATCGCGGGCCGGATGAAACGGGGATATATCTCGATGATCAGGTAGGATTGGGCCATGCCCGGCTGAGCATCATCGATCTGTCCTCCGGGACCCAGCCGATTCACAATAAAGACAAAAGCCTCTGGATCGTCTATAACGGAGAAGTCTTCAACTACCCGGAATTAAAAAAAGACCTGCTGCGAAAAGGGCATCGTTTCTATACAACCTCCGACACTGAAGTCGTGCTACATCTTTATGAAGAGCAGGGGCCGGATTGTCTGAAACAGTTGAACGGCCAATTTGCTATAGCGATTTGGGATGCGAAGAAAAAGGAGCTGTTTCTGGCGCGGGACCGGGTTGGTATTCGGCCGTTGTATTACACGGTTCTCAATAATACTGTGATTTTTGCTTCTGAAATCAAATCGATATTTACGAACGAGAGTATTTCTCGCCGGATCGATCCGATAGCAATGGATCAAATTTTCACGTTCTGGACGACCCTGACTCCGCGGACGGTTTTCAAGGACATATATGAATTGCCGCCCGGACATTATCTTAAGACATCCGGCGGCAAGGTCACCATCAGGAAATACTGGGACATTCCTTTGTATTCTCGTGCCGAACAGTCAGATTTATCTCCACAGGAGACTTGCCGGCATGTTCAGGATCTGCTGCAGGACGCAGTCAGGATTCGCCTGCGGGCCGATGTCTCCGTTGGCTGCTACCTTAGCGGCGGGCTCGATTCCTCGGGGGCTGCTGCTTTAGTGGTGAGAAACTTCAATAAGGACGTCCGGACGTTTGGTATACGTTTTGATAGTGACCGCTTTGATGAAAGCAAGTATCAAAATCTAATGGTTTCGTACCTTAACGTCAACCACACAGACCTTAAAGCGACAAACGAACAAATCGGAGCATCACTTTCGGACTGCTTATGGCACTGTGAGAAGCCGCTCTTAAGGACCGCGCCTGTTCCATTGTTCTTGCTCTCGGATGTAGTGCGCAAGAGTGGTTATAAGGTCGTGCTGACCGGAGAGGGTGCTGACGAGGTCTTCGGTGGTTACAATATCTTTCGTGAGGCCAAGGTCAGGAGATTCCTGGCGAAATATCCGAATTCGCAGAGCCGAGCCGAACTTATCGGCCAGCTTTATCCATATATATTTAATAATCCGAGGCTCAAACGCACACTGCAATCGTTCTTTGCCAGGGGCCTCGATCAAATCGACGATCCGATCTTTTCACACTTTATCAGGTGGGAGAATACGAGCAGAATCAAGACATTCTTTTCACAAGAGCTAAACGAGGCTATCGGACAATACGACGGTTATGAGCAGGTCCGGCAAAGTCTTCCGGAAGGTTTTGAACGAGCGGATGATTTTTCCAGAGCCCAGTATCTGGAGATGGCGATTTTTATGAGCAATTATCTTCTTTCATCGCAAGGGGACCGGGTCGCTATGGCTCATTCGGTGGAGATAAGATTGCCGTTTCTTGATCCGCGTGTTATAGATTTTGCGGCGAGGGTGCCTTCCAAATGGAAAATATTGGGTTTGAATGAGAAGTATATTCTGAAGAAGTCTTTTGAAGAAATCCTGCCCAAAGAAGTTACCAGTCGTCCGAAGAATCCTTACCGTGCCCCCATAAAGCAGAGTCTTCTAAATGAGAAGACGGCTGAATATACAAAAGAGGCATTATCGGAGAAGTCACTGAGCGGAGGCGGTTTGTTTGATGCCGGCAAGGTGACAAAACTGTTGCGAAAAGCTCAGGCGGTTGAGAATCTGAGCGAGATTGATAACATGGCCCTCGTGGGAGTTTTGTCCTCTCAGCTTATACATCGTCAGTTTGTCCGAGACTTTCCGTTAAGAATTACCGATCCCGTTGTTCCCGCTCTTGTTGTGGACAGGAGATCAGAGGCTTTGAGAGCCGTTAGTTGAAGGTAAATAACTATCGCTCGTAATCCATGACTTGCAGCCGTATTCTGTATTTTGGAGATTGCTATGGAATTTCATAAAGATATTCTCAAGCTTGACTGTAAAAGCGAGGTTGAACGTATTTGCGAATTCATTCAGCAAGAACTGCGCGATATGAAGCGTAATGGTATTGTAGTTGGACTAAGCGGCGGTATCGATTCTGCATTATGTGCCGCTCTTTGTGTCAAAGCATTGGGTGAAGACAAAGTGTTTGGATTGATTCTTCCTGAGAAAGAATCCAATCCTGTAAGTGCCGAATATGCAGCCAAACACGCGGAACAACTGGGTATAGAAACAGAGACGGTTGACATTACACCTACGCTCGAAGCTTTTGGGACCTATCGTATGAGAGATGATGTGATAAGAGAAGTCTTTCCCGAGTATGACAGCAAATCCAAGTCAAAAATTACTTTGCCGGCCGACTTACTCTCCAAAGATTCCTTTAACTTCTTTACTCTGAAAATAGACGATGGCAAAGGTAATGTGAAATCGGCAAGACTAAAAAAGAAATCGCTCAATGGGATAGTCGCTGCCACCGATTCCAAACAAAGAACCAGGATGATGCATCTTTATTATTATGCTGAAATGAAGAATTATATTGTATGCGGCACAACCAATAAAACTGAACTTCTGGAAGGATTCTTTGTAAAATACGGAGATGGCGGAGTGGATATTGAGCCGCTCAGTCATCTCTATAAAGCCCAGGTATATCAACTTTCGGAATACCTTGGAGTAATTCGTGAAATCATAGAAAGAGCTCCGAGTCCCGACACGTGGAGTTTCCAGGTAAGCGACGAGGAATTCTATTTTCGCATCCCGTACGAAAAACTCGATCTTCTACTTTATGCGTGGCAAAACAATATTCCTGCCGAACAAGTCTGTGAGAGTATGAATCTGACCGGGGAACAAGTCAATAGAGCTATAAGAGATTTCAATGCCAAATACAATGCGACCAAACATCTCAGGCAGTTACCACCGACACTTGAATAGGTAAATCGAATTATTAGTAGCTAAGACGAAGTCACTATTGAATCACGAAGGATATAAACAAATGATTGAATTTGATCCGACATTAGTGCACGATTGGCTTTCCCGCTCTGCTCGGCGATTTCCAGACAAGGTAGCTCTTGTTTGTGGCGAGCATCGCTGGACTTACATGGCTCTCAACCAACGTGCCGACCATTTGGCTACAGCTTTGCTGGATGCCGGAGTTCGCCGGGGAGATAGAGTGGCAGTGTTTATGGATAACAGTGCCGAAACTGTAATTTCGTTGTACGGCATATTGAAAGCTGGCGGTGTCTTTATCATATTAGCCGGCTCGCTCAAGGGCGCAAAATTACGCTATATCCTGGATAACTCCGGCGCCAACATTTTGATTGCCCATACAAGCAAAGCCGGGGTAGTGAGTGACGCGTTGGGCGAAGAAATCGGGGAGCGTAAGTTAATATGGGTTGGGCCGACGAAACGAATCCCGGAACAGTTTTCGAAATCTTCGCTGGGCTGGGATGAAATATTTTCAGACTTTGTCGACAAAATTGCAGATGGCCAAAAGGACTGCCGGTTACCTCGCTGTATTGATGTGGATTTAGCGACGCTTATTTATACATCAGGTTCCACAGGTGAGCCGAAGGGCGTCATGTCCACGCATCATAATATGATCTCAGCGGCACGAAGCATCATTCAGTACATCGGAAACGTCGAAGATGATATTATTCTGGATGTCTTGCCCCTTTCGTTCGACTACGGCCTCTACCAGGTTATCATGGCTTTCATGTTTGGCGGCACAGTGGTTCTGGAGAAGTCCTTCCTCTACCTTCACAGCATTCTGGAGCGGATCGCTCAGGAGAAGGTAACCGGATTTCCCATCGTACCTACGATTGTTGCTATGCTGCTGAAGCTGCAGGATTTGAAAAAATACGATTTCAGCACGCTTCGCTACATGACCAACACCGGAGCGGCACTTCCGGTCGAGCATATTCGCAGACTCAGGGACATGTTCCCTCAGGTGACAATGATTTCCATGTTCGGACTGACCGAGTGCAAGCGGGTCAGCTATCTGCCGCCCGAAGAGCTGGACCGAATACCTTCGTCGGTCGGAAAAGCGATGCCGAACTGCGAGGTCTTTGTCGTCGATGAAAATGGCAGCGAGGTCGCCCCGGGAGAAACGGGAGAGTTGATCATAAAAGGCTCGAACGTAATGCAGGGCTACTGGGCAGATCCGGAAATGACCGCCAGGACCTACCGGGACGGGCAATATCCGAGCGGGAGAATTCTCCATTCCGGCGATTACTTCAAACAGGATGAGCGGGGCTTTCTTTATTTTCTGGGTAGAAAAGATGACATGATTAAGAGCAAGGGCGAGCGGATAAGCGCCAAGGAAGTGGAGAATAATATTTCCAGTATGGAAGGTGTTGCGGAAGTGGCGATCATCGGAGTGCCGGACGAGATTTTCGGCCAGGCAATTAAAGCCTATATTGTGCCGGCACCAAATGTTGAGCTGCCTGAAAAACAGGTGCTGAAATACTGTGCGGAAAACATGGAAACCTTCATGGTGCCGAAATACATCGAGTTTATGGACAGTCTGCCCAAAACTCCAAACGGTAAAATCGACAAGAAGCAACTCAAAGCAAAAGCCGAAGCGGGCATCTCAGGTTAACGGGAGATACAACTGACAGTCTTATGGCAAGCGGAATGAAATTATCCAAAGATATGGATTTGTTCGAGTCTTACGGGCGCCTAATCAATCCGGCATATCCTTCGTTCTTGAACAAACTGGGATTGAACAATGTCGCCGCGGGAGCCCAGGGAGCAACAATTACCGATTCGGAGGGTAAGACTTATATAGATTGTGTCGGGGGTTACGGCTTGTTCAACTTAGGGCACAATAATCCGGAAATTATCGAATCTCTGGCGGACCAGTTGAAAGAGCAGCAATTATTAACAAAGCCGCTCATTAGTGAAATTCAGGTCAGGTTGGCTGAGTGTATCGAGAAAATTACGCCCGGTGAACTTAGCTGCTCCTTTATCCTTAACAGCGGATCCGAAGCCATAGACTGTGCCATTAAGTTAGTCAGACTTCACAAGAGCGGAAAAACAATTATAACAGCACAAAAGTCTTTTCACGGTCATACATTTGGTGCGCTTACAGCCTCGGGTATCCCTTCTTTCAAGCGAGCTTTTCAGCCGCTTTTGCCGGGCTTTATCAGCGTTCCTTTTGGTGATATCGAAGCACTGGAGCAGTCGATAACAGCGGATACCGGAGCCGTTTTGATTGAGCCGATTCAACACGAGGCGGGAATACTGCTGCCGCCGGACGGCTATCTTCAAAAGGTGCGGAAACTGTGTGATGAGCACAGCCTCATTATGATATTGGATGAGATAAAAACCGGGTTTGGCAAAACAGGCCGGATGTTCGCATGTGAACATTATGATTTAGTGCCTGACATACTCGTGTTAGGCAAATCCCTGGGTGGTGGATTGATTCCAACCGGAGCGGTCGTTGCCAAAAGTCATCTTTGGAAGAGATTCGGCCTGAGTTTCCCAATGTCCGCCTCATCTTTTGCCGGTAATGTTCTTGCCTGCCGGGCGGGTCTTTCAACAATCCAGTACATCCAGCGCGGTAGTCTGCTGGCCGACTGTGCAGAAAAGGGCAAAATGCTCCTGCGTTCGTTTAGAGATTATATTAGTGAATACCCGAATATTCTGCGGTCTGCCGACGGTTTGGGTCTTTTGATAGGAATAGAAACGCAAAGTGGCAAGATAGCACTCGAACTGGCAAAAGAAATGATCCGGCAGGGGATTATAGTAGTGCCGGCTTTCGGCAATTCATCTGTCCTGATGGTCGAGCCGCCATTAGTCATATCGTTTCAGCAAATTCGAGCGGTTGTGGATTCTTTTGCAGCCGCATGTGTAAATGTGAGCAGTAAATAAATAGAATAGGTGGTAGTTTTATGCAGACGTGTAAAAAATGTGTATTGAACGAACGTTTTATCGGTATCCGGTTTGATGATGATGGTATCTGTAACTTTTGCCGCTCGGCAAAGAGTCTGGACCAACAGCGCTCCATCAGGGGTAAATATGAAGCCAGATTCCAAAAGCTTATTGAGCAGAATAAAGGCAAAGGCAGCTACGATGCTCTGGTGGCTTACAGCGGGGGCAAAGACAGCACATATACCCTCCACCTGTTACAGGAGCGGTATGATCTGAGACTCCTGGCGTACTCCTTTGACAACTGGTTTCAGTCGGACAGGGCCAAGCTAAATATCCGTGCTGTTCTGAGCAATATTAACGTGGATCATCTGACGGTGATGCCGAGCTTCGAGAGTATGAAAAAGATTGTTCTGGCCTCCATGTCCGAAGATATGTACTCAGCCAAGGCAATGACAAGGGCGTCCAGTATATGTACGAGCTGTATTTCTCTGATACGATTTATCGGATTCAGACTTACGATCGAGCAGGAGATTCCATTTCTGATATTCGGGATGTCACCGGGTCAGGCGCCGATGGCTACGGCAGTAGTTAAAACAAATCCCCAGATGATAAGAACGATGCAGGAAACACTGCTGCGTCCTTTGTCTGAGAGATTGGGCGATATTATCAGGCCGTTCTTCCTGGAGCAACGGCACTTTGACAAGGTTGAACATTTTCCGTACAGCATCAATCCGTTAGCGTTTGCAGACTACGATGAGGAGGTGATTTATGAGACTGCAGGCAAATATGGATGGAAAAAGCCCGATGACACAGATGCCAACTCCACTAACTGTCTGTTGAATGCTCTGGCTAACCAGGTCCACCTGGACCAGTTCGGCGTCAATCCTTATGCTTATGAGATAGCTGAATTGGTTCGCATCGGGTGCATGACGAGAGAAGAGGGGCTGGCCAGGCTGGCGGAACCTTTCCCGGCCGAGCAAATTGTGGCGGTGAAGAAACAGCTCGGAATTGGTTGATTCATTATATGAAAGTCAGGGCACTTCATATTTTCATAGCTGTTGCAGGCTTATTGGCTGTTGGGATTTTGACAATGGTTATAACAAGAATAAAAACAGGGACAGACGCCAATCAAATAACACTGCCTTCGATTGATGATGTACCCGGAGAATATTGGGCGAAACTTGCTGAGAAAAAGATTTTCTTCGGGCATCAATCAGTCGGATACAACATTATTGATGGAATCACGGATGTCATAAACGAGCGAGACTATATAAAACTCAACATCATTGAGGCATGCGAACCTGCGGCTTTTGACCAACCTGTTTTTGCTCATTCCCAGGTAGGTATGAACACGGACCCTTTCTCGAAGATCAAACGCTTTGGGGAAATAATGGATGCCGGCGTCGGGAGCAAGGTCGATATGGCGTTTTTCAAGTTCTGCTATGTTGATATTATGA
>CAYTNN010000005.1:0-16592 GCA_964439135.1 uncultured Pirellulales bacterium | reverse complement strand
GTTGCCTCCTTTCACACCCATGATTGGTTTCCGCGGAGCGTTGGTGTGGTTGGTTTTATTATTCTGTTGCTGAGTTTTTGTGCTTTTGTTGTAAACAAGCCAGAACCATACGGCATCGCCAAGGTGGCAAGACGAAAGGCGCGACGTCTTCTTAAACCATGGTTGTTTTGGTCGATCATATATGGTGGGCTCGGATTAGCAAAGATGGTTTATGAGAACGTATCGTTTTCAGATGTTTTTTCTCCGACGATGCTTTTGACCGGAACTCGAATACATCTGTGGTTTCTACCTTTTGCTTTCGTTGCCGCTTTACTTCTCACTTCAATACATCGAAGAATAGTAGGTATTCCTGACTCATATACTATTACAACTGCAATTTCAATCGGGGCTTTATGTGTATTTGGCTGTTCAATTATCCAGTCCCGGCTTCTCCCTCCAACACCACTGGCTCAATGGATTCTGGGATTGCCGGCAATACCTCTTGGTTTTGCCATTGGCCGAATCAAGATTTTGCAGAGAACCGAAGACAGAAAAAAGTATTTCGTGTTCGTAATTCTTTCAACTTTGGCGGCATGTGTGGGATGTATGGTGTTTAATCGGTTAAGCCATGGAGTATGGTTGAATTTCAGCAGCAAATTTGCGATTCGATACTTTGCCTCTTTGGTAATATTCTGTTCTGCATTGCATTGGCGAGGCAAGTTGGATTCGGTTTCGGCGAATTTGGCATTGTTATCATACGGCATTTATCTTGTTCATCCCTTGGTATTGGTTCCTTTATATCATTTTGGTATAGCTTTACAGCATCCATTGTTGTTGCTGTTTTTAGTATTGTCTATTTCGTCGCTGATAACATTTATTCTTAGGAAAACGCCATTGAAACAGTTTGTTTGATGACGACAGGGCCGAAAGTATCTAAATGCAGATTGCCAAAGCTATTATACTTGTAGGAAGTCGTGACTTTGGGCGGTGTCCGCTTGCATCACGTTTGCCCACGGCATTGTGGCCGGTAGCGGGAAAACCTGTACTGGAACGCCTGCTGGGCCATTTGGCCGATCAGGGCATAAAACAGGCAGTGATATGTGGCAGCGGTGTAAGTTCGTTACTGGACAAAAGGAATCCTACTGATGATCGTTTGGCGTTGAGTTTTTTTGATGAAACATTACCAGTCGGTACTGCAGGATGTATTCGTGAGGCTCTCAGCGATGGAACTGAAGAATTACTCATGGTATTTCCCGCCGGTATAGTGAGTCCTCCGAAAATCGACGTACTGATAAAGGCTCACCGTGATGGTCAATCTGATTTAACTGTGATGTTGAATCCATGTTGTCGAAACAATACAGATATGGGCGAGGCATCTGGAATTTATGTTTGTAATCCAGGTATCCTGGAACATATTCCAAAGGCAGGTTTTTTTGATATCAAAGAAGGCTTGATTCCTAAAATGCTCCTTGCCGGAAGAACGGTTCATGCCGCAAAGTTGCCATATCATGCCGGGAATTTTCGGAATCGGCAGGAATATTTATCTACCGTTTCCAGTTGCCTTGAAAATGTTCCCAAAATGAATGCGGATTTGAAGCCCCTTAATAATACCGATTCCGAAAATGTGTGGTTGGCAGTAAATGCAAAGGTTGATCCTAAAGCGAGAATTGACGGGCCGGTTGTTATTCTGGACGGTGCAACAGTATCAAGCGGGGCGGTTGTTCTGGGTCCGGCCATTCTTGGGAAAAATTCTGCCATTAATAAAGATAGTGTTGTCATAAATAGTGTGCTGTGGGATGACGCAAAAGTAGGCTCAAATTGTCAAATTCAGAGATGTGTTGTCGATTATCATGGAGTGGTTCGAGATAATGCCGTTGTGGAAGAGAAATCTATATCATTCGAACCCGAGGGAGTGTTTGGACGTGTGGTCGATCTCGCCTCAATGGTTGTGAAAAATAATGCGAGTAGATTGCAGCTCGTATTGCAGCCGCTTGACAAAATTTCCGAAAAATTTCCGAACTGGACCTGGTTGAACAGGAAAAACATTCTGGCATTCCTGGCATCAGGTCTTGTTTGTATCGCGTTTCTTTGGTCTTATTGGCCCGGCCTTGTTGAGCTTTGGGAATTGTGGCGGCAAAGCGATGAATATTCCTCTGGTCTTTTAGTTCCTTTTCTGGCTGTTTATATCCTTTGGTCAAGGCGTCGTGATATCGCCCGTTGTCCTATCAAGCCCTCTATCTGGGGTTTGTTTGCTTTCGCGGGGGCCCAGGCAGTCAGACTTTTCGGGCTTTTCTTAATGTACAGTTCTGCAGAAAGACTATCCGTAGTCTTGAGTATTGCTGCTTTGATATTACTGTTATTTGGCTGGAAGCTTTTCCGAAAGATATCTCCAATATTATTGTTTCTGTGCTTGATGCTGCCCCTGCCGAACGTCATCCAGTATTATGTCGGCTTGAATCTGCAGCGTTGGGCTACTTCATCGGCGGTCTTCTGTCTTGAGGTGATAGGCTATGCAGTCACGCAGGATGGTCATACTATTGATATGGGTAACGTTAGTGTTGCAGTGCTTGAAGCTTGCAACGGCTTGAGAATGATTACTGCCTTTTTTGTAATCAGCGGACTGGTTGTTCTACTGGTACAACGAACATGGTGGGAAAAGCTGGTCATTCTGGTTTCAAGCCTGCCTATTGCCTTGCTGTGTAACACTATTCGATTGGCAATTACAGCGGTGTTTTTCACTATTCTTGAAGGTGAGTATTGGGAAAATATATTCCATGACTTTGGTGGGTATGCGATGATGCCATTAGCTCTTGCGGCGGTAGTTGGCGAGCTTTGGCTTTTGGCAAAACTCACGGTGCTTCCAACCAAAGAAAAAGCAATAATAATTTCACGACAGGGGGGGTGAAGAATCATTTGTGGCGGGCCGTTTTGTGAAAGATTGCAAAATGAAGCTCAAAACCTGATTAGAATCACAAGTTAATATTGTAGGAGTAATAAAATGAACGAATTAGATAAATATCATGATCCGATGACTGGGCAAGAAATTGTTAATATGCAAATTCCACCTGAACAAAGTGATGAGGCTACGTCGGATATGGTAGCGGGCATACTTCGTCGCTGGTACATTGTATTACTGATATTCTTAATAGTGTGCGGAATAGGGCTGCCTGCAATATGGCTTACGGTCGAGCCTGTATACAGTGTAACCGGAGCGATAAAGATTGCCCCCATTTTAGCGGACATCCTGAGTGGTGAACAGGACAGAGGAGAAATATCGAATTATGAAAGCTTTAAGAATACTCAGGCAGAAAAGATAAGGAGCAACACAGTAGTGCAGCGAGTCGCGGACGATCTGGTAGATAAAAATCTGTCTTTCTTCGATAAAGAACCGACCGATCTGGTATCGAAGTGGAAGCGGAAATTGTTGGGTCCTCAAGCTAAGCTTGAGCCGGCAATGAAATTGAAAAAGGCGATAGTTGAAGACGGGACCATTTTAGTCGGTGCGGACCGTCGTGATGAACTGATAAAAATAGGTATGGAAAGCACAAATATTGGGGAAGCAAAGCAGATTGTGGATTCCTTTATTCGGGCATATATGGAGATTGAAGTTGTCAGTTCGGACGAGGGCGAGAACCGAAATCTTGCTATCCTGGAAAACAGGCGTGACATTCTTTACGAAAGGATCGAAAACGACCGCCAGACGATCTACCAGTTGGGGCAGGAATATGGGTCTGTTGCATTGGAAGGTCGACAGGACATGATGCTGCAGCGTGTTGCGAGTCTGCTAAACACACTTACAGGTGTCGAGGCTGAAAGAATAAGACTCGAAGCTCGAGTCCAATTACTTGAACGCACCAGAGAGCAGGCCATCCCGGCTGGGGAGTTGCTGAAGATGCGGCAAGATTATATAAATGAAGATCCTGCCGTCGTGGCGTTCACGCAAAGGATTACACAATTAGAGCAAGAGCTCATTGTTGCCGGGCAGACATTGTCCCCTACGAATCCGGTGCTTTCGCAGAAAACCGAACTATTAAGAATATTAAAGAAACATCTGGATGATCGAGAACAAGAGGCCAGCAATGCTTTTGATAATTTGGTTGCTAAGGAGACTGCCGAGGCCGGCAACAGACAGCTTGTAACTGTACGTAGTGAACTGGAACAAACACGAGAGTATGAAAAACGTCTTAACGATATACTATCTCAACAAGACACTCAAACCATAGGAGTCGGCCGAAAGCAACTGACAATTCAGGAATTGCAGGATAGATTAGACTCGACTAAAGAAACGTATAATATCGTACTCAAGCGTATCCAGGATTTGGAACTGCAGCGAAAACGTCCGACAAGGATTTCCGTGCATTATAATGCCGACATTACCGATATTAACGATAAGCGAATAAAATATTCGTTAGCTCTGGTGTTTGGCTCGCTTGTTTGTGGTATGGGATTGGCATATCTTCGAGATAAGGCTGATCAGAGTTTGCGGACACCTGATGATGTAGCGAAGCGTATCGGTATCCGAATAATCGGGACTACTACAAGTTTGAACACTGTCAAGCCGGCTCTTCTTCCGGAACAGATAGTCGGAGATTACCAGACTATTCGTGCCAACTTAGGGCTTCTTGGCGGCAGAGGAATACCCAAGAAACTGGTTATTACCAGTCCTAACATGAAAGAGGGCAAAACTACATTTGCCGTTAATCTGGCAACAAGTCTGTCTGAGTCGGGGAAAAAGGTTTTACTCATAGATGGCGACTTGAGAAAACCTGATGTTGCTCGCCTGTTGAATCTTCCCAAGGGTTCAAGGGGACTTCATGACGTTCTATCCGGAGTAAAATTTGACCAGGCTGTTTTTTCTGTAGCTTCAACGGGCCTGGATGTGCTTGCGGCTGATTTTCACGATGCAGCAGATGCTTATGAATTGTTAGCTTTGCCTTCGACAGCTAAACGCATTAATATGATCAGCAGAAAGTATGATCACGTGATTATCGATACTCCTCCTGCACTGGTTTTCCCTGATGCTCTTATG
This sequence comes from uncultured Pirellulales bacterium, assembly GCA_964439135.1. Classification (GTDB taxonomy): domain Bacteria; phylum Planctomycetota; class Phycisphaerae; order Sedimentisphaerales; family Anaerobacaceae; genus JAFGPJ01. The sequence continues at coordinate 11,584 of CAYTNN010000005.1, read as the reverse complement.
TGGGCTAAAATTGGAAACGCTGTTATTTTGGTCAGTTTTGCGGGACATACTACCATGCCGGACCTCAAACAAGCAAAGGACCGACTGTCACAAATAAATGTCAAAGTGCTGGGTACCGTGCTGAGTAGTGTTCAGGCTGAGCATAGTTATTACCGCCACGGTCATAGTTATTATGCGCAAAGTGCCGAATCAAGGGAGAGCCCCAGAATCTCCAGGAGGAAACTGATGTTCTCAATGGAAGAGAGTCCGGATTATGCCGACGATTTAGAGACTGCTGAGTCTGAAGAGCCAACCGAAGGTTTTACGGATTCGAAAAGTGACGAATCGAGAAAAAGCGTCATGCGGAAACGAACCAGGAAAACTTCCCCGCGTTCAAAAGAGGACAGCAAAGATTTTGATGACAATATCTCCGAGCGCAACGATGACAATGAGCCGACTGAGGCTTAATTCACATAATATTGGTTATTAAGTTTCCATATGGTCCGGCAATAATTTAGCTGAGAATCAAGTCGAATTAGTACGTGCTCATAAATGTTGTTCCTTAACCAATCCATGAACATGATTCTTATACCCCGGAATTCTACAGACAGCAGCGGAGAAAGTTTGCTTCGTTTTGCTCTGACCAGCGAACCTGTTGCCGGCGTTGTTCTCGATGGATTGTGTAGGTATGGAGACATGAGGAGGGATTCTATATTACGGTTATCTGCAAAATGTAGTCTCGATAAGACTTTTTATGCCATCCCGGAGGAATGGGAAATCGAACCTTTCGGATCCCGGCATCAAAATAAGATGCCGCGACAGTCTTTGTATGATGCAAAGCCGAATGTGATACGTTACAAAGATAATATACCTGTCCCCTTCGAGCTTGTACGCAGAGCTGAACGAGAGGATAGCTTAAACTCATGGTTCGTTGTGTCCAATGGGCGATTTGCCACACACATCAATGCCGATTTCCTCGAAAGGGTGCTTGCCGGCGTTCAGGCAGACGTGGTGTCGATTAATGCAGAACCTGGAATGTTGGGACAACGCGAAAAGGTGCGATTGACAACCGAAGGCAAGGTAGCGGGTTTCTGCCGGAACTATTCGGATTCAGCCGAATTTACATTTGTTTCTCCTGAGTGGCCTCATCATCTTTTTATTAAAACCGACGTTCTCGAACGTGTATTGGTCGGTGGTGCTTTGCCTTATTCTTTTTCCGCTCTTTTAGAAAAGTGCAGTTCAAATACATTAACGCTGAGGGCAATTAATGTAGGTGGAATTGTGCTGGATTTGGAAACTGAGGATGGATTACTAAGCTTTTGCAAAACGAGGCTCTCTAAAATTCAGAACTCTAAATCAGAACTTCGAGATTCAAGTACAATACCCGAAAGTTCAAGGTTTATCGGGAAGGTGCTGTTAGGAAAGAATGTTCATGTCAGCACCGATGTCATTGTTGTTGGCCCGACTATTATCAGTAATAATGCCAGGATTGAGCAGGGGGCTGTTATAAATTCGTCAATCGTTGGCCCGGAAGTATGTGTGCCCAAGAATCAAATTGTGCAGAGCCGTATTATCAAAGGGCCACAAATCAATTGGAAGCGCCCGGTTCGACACAAAAGCACGGGAAGCTTGTTGCAGGATTCTCATGGGCCGTTTCGCGCTTGGCCGGGAATTTCCTATGCGCGGTGCTTCAAACGAATTGCCGATTGTTTTGCCGCGGCAATAGTCCTGATTCTGTTTGCTCCCGTGTTAATATTCGTTGCTCTGGCAATAAAATTAACTTCGCCGGGCCCGGTGTTTTATAAGGATCGACGTCAGGGGCTGCACGGAAAGCAGTTCAATTGTCTGAAATTCAGGACGATGATTATGGGGGCTGATAAGATACAGGAGATATTGCGAATTGTCAGCCAGGTGGATGGCCCGCAATTCAAGATAGCCAATGATCCGCGCATCAATACCGTCGGCTGGTTTCTGCGAGAGACATATATCGACGAAATACCCCAGTTCTTTAATGTCCTGTTTGGCCAAATGAGTATTGTCGGCCCAAGGCCTTCGCCCGAATCGGAGAATACATTGTGTCCGTTTTGGCGTGATGCCCGGTTATCGGTTAAGCCGGGGATTACCGGGCTCTGGCAGGTTTACAGGACACGCCAGCCAATGAAAGACTTTCAGGAATGGATACATTATGACATTGAATATGTCAGGAATCTGTCGCTGAAGATGGATTTAAGTATATGTTGGAAAACCGCCAGGAAACTTTTAGGAAATTTCATCAACCAATTCTAATTTTCGAAAGGGTGGGTAAATGCCAGGAAGATATTTTAACTGGAAATTGGCAATTGTTTTGGTCATTAGCCTTATTGTTTTAGGCGTAAGCGCTTTTGGACTACGCCAATGGCGCAGGACCAATAGAGCCGAGCAGGGTCTTATTCTTGGCAATAAAGCGTATGACGAGCATAGGTGGGAAGAAGCGGCAGAACATCTGGGAAGTTATATTGCTTTGGAACGAGATAATGTGTCTATATTGCTTAAATATGCTGATGCTCAGCTTAAAATCAGGCCTGCCAAACGCAATAGAGTTCAACAAGCTATCGGAGCATATCGAACTGTCTTAAGAATAGATAGAAATAATTCCGAAGCAGCTATGCAGCTTACTGAAATCTATTTAGGAATCGGCAGCCCCGGCGAGGCGGAGCTAATTGCCAGAAGACAACTTGAAACCAATCCGGATCCAGGCCTTCGGAGGATGTTGGCTCTTGCGCTGGCTGGACAAAGGAAGTTCAAAGAAGCAGCAGAAGAATTGCAGACCATTATAAAGGAACATCCTGAGCAGATATTGTCTTACGAAACATTAGGCCAACTTATAGAGCAGCGTCCGGAAGATTTTAAGGATATGCCGTCCCAATGGTTCAATCAGGCCGTGGAGAAAAATCCGGCTTCAGCCTTGGCCTATATAATACGTGCGGGTTTTTATCGAAGAAGTGAAGACTTGTCCAGTGCTTCAGATGACTTGGAACGAGCCGAAAAGCAGGATTTGTCTGATTCTGCTGTCCGTTTGCGTCTTGCACAAGAGCTTATCAATTCAAATGCTCTCGACAAGGCAGAGATGCATCTCGTTGCAGTGCAAGAAGCCTCACCAACCGACAAGGATCTTTGGACAACATGGGCCGGGCTTGCATTGAAATCACGATCGAAAGAAAAAATGTTGAAAATAGCCGAAACAGGATTAAAAGAGCTTTCTTCTCAGCCATGGGATTTTATGCCCTTAGCCACGGAGTTATTTATCCGCTCTGATAATCTTGAAGACGCTAATGACTGTATCTCTAAAATGTATGAAAAGGATATTTCTTCGGCGTCAATTACATTCTTGCGAGGTCTTGTAGCTTCTGGGCAGGGAAATCTGTCTGATGCTGTCAAATATTGGCAGCAGTCAATGGAATCAGGTAACAAATCCATACATGTCCGCCTGGCATTGGCTTCGGCTCTGTCTCGCTTAGGTAATAGGCAATCTGCTATACACCAACTGCGCACGCTAATTTCTGAAAGCCCCGGTTCTTTTGAGGGTTACCTGGCCTTAGCCAAACTCCTGGCGCAGACTGGAAACTGGGCTGAGACTTCAGATAATGCTGCAAGAGCGATAACGCTTTCGCCGGAAAATCAGGAATCAGTTTTGCTGTATCTACAAGCTCAGATTCAACTGTTATCTATGAGCCCGGAGAATCAAGGGGCATTGGATGCACAGAGGTGGAATAATATTCAACGGCAATTGTCCGTTTTAGAGAAAAATGCCGAATCCGCTGGGGAAGTTAAGTTATTGCAGTTCCAGCTCGCATTGCAACAAGGCAAGTTGACCGAGGCTGCGGCACTGATAGCTCAACTCGAAGAAACTAACCTGCCAAAAGAACGGATTCTCATGGCTGAAGCCGAGCTGCTTGTCGCTCAAGACAAGATAGATGAAGCAATACTGAGATTAAATGAGACAGTGGATGAATTCCCCGAGTCCATTGATTTGGTAAGATACCTTGCGATTTTGTTAGACCGGAAAGGCAACCAAATAGAATGCGAAGCGAGTATTAAAAAAGCAATAGAGCGCATTGGGGCGCCTGTTGCCAAGCGTGAATTAAGTTTGCTGCTTGCCCAATTCTATACTCGATGGGAACAAAAAGAAAGTATCTATGTACTACTTAATACACTTGCCGGGAAACTACCCAACGATATTCCTATAAAGCGTCGGCTTTTATTGTGCAAACAAATTACCAACGATTCTGAACAAGCCCAGCAAATTGTTAATGACATCAAATCCATCGAAGGCCAGGGTGGTTGGCAATGGCGATATGAGCAAGCGAAACTCTGGTTTGCAATGGATGATTTCAAGAAACGTTATCCCCAGATTTTGTCGCTTCTGCAGGAGAATATGCAGGTAAATCCTAATGACCAGACAAGCCATATACTTCTGGCGAGATCCTATGAGCGAGCCGGCGAGATGCAATTGGCGATTTCGACATATCGTGAGATATTAAGTCAATCGCCCGATGACCTCCGTGTGATAATTCCCGCTGTTGCTGCACTATACAATGCAAGGCAATATGACGAAGCCGAACAGTTTCTGAATAGTGCTTCCAGGAAAAATCTGTATCATCCGGAACTCCAGAGACTGCAACTGCAAAGCTACCTGAGACGCGGGCAGTTGGATTCGGCATCAGCAATTCTACAGGATCTTCTCGTTAACGATCCTAACAACCAGGCTGCCTGTTTATCTCTTGCACTGCTCAAAATACAGCAAGGTGATTATGATCAGGCTTCGAAGCTGCTGGACGAGTTGAAAATTCTGAATCCAAACTCGCTACCGGTTATCGCCGCTCAAATCCAGCTTAATATCCGTCAGGATAAAAAGGCGGAGGCGTTGCAAGTTTCTGATGAAATGGTGAAGAACCTTAATAATGCTTCCGCCTATATCCTTCGTGCACGAACATATGCTACGCTGGGCCAGACCGACAAGGCCATTAAAGACCTTAATCACGCTGTTTCCATTGAACCTGACAATATAGAAGTATGGGTATCGAGAAGTGACTTCTACCGCTCTAAAGTACAACTCAAAAGCGCATCTGCCGACATTAAGCAGGCACTATCTCTGGATCCTAATAACCTACAATTACAAAAACGTGCTATTCCACTGTTTTTAGCATCCGGAGATCTCGATATGGTTCGTGAAGGAAAGGCCCTTCTTGAAAAAGCTCTGGAATCAAATGCTGATGATATCCAATTTCGGTTGCTGAAAGCGCGTTCCATACTTGTCGAAGGGACGGCTCCGGCAATCGAAAATGCTAAACAGATTCTCCAAAAAATAACAGAAGACCAGCCTGAAAATGCTGAGGCCTGGGTACTGTTGGGAGAGATTGCGATTAAGCAGGGCCAGCCTGGAAAAGCTATGGAAGCTGCTTTAGGAGGTCTTACGTATGGACCCAATAATAAGTCGTTGTTGCTGCTGAAAGCGCGTGCGGAGGCAGCAAAATCGCCTGTCCTGGCGATTCCAACTCTTAAATTATTACATGAGCTGGATCCGAATGATCTTGTTACTGTAGTTTTGATGTCCAACACCTACATTAAGGCAGGTGAACCGAAAAAAGCTGTAAATCTGATGAGACAGCAGTTAACTATTTGTGATGTTTCTTCACGAAGAAAATGCAATAACGCTTTGGCCGTTGCCTTATACAAAAGTGGTAACAAAGCAGAGGCGCAAAAGGAATTTGATTCTCTGCTTGAGTCTGAGCCAAATGATCCGAATCCTTTATTAGCGCAAGTACAATTACTCAAAGACGACAAAGATTGGAGCCAGTTGAACGAGAAGGTCGTCAACTGGTACGGAAGCCATCCGGAAGATAGTAATACGCTTGTAGCCGTTGCCCGGGATTTGATGTTACTTGAGGACGGCCAGGCCAGGAAAACAGCCGAGGAAATACTTCGGATAATAATAAAAGATCATTCTGATTCTTCCAAAGCTATCAGCGCTCTTGCTATCCTGTTGCAAATTAGCGGGCGTCCGGCAGAATCGGCACAACTATACGAGCGACTTCTTGAGCTTGAGCCTGACAATATAATTGCTATGAATAATCTTGCCTGGATTATATGCGAAGTGCAAGGTAAACCTCAGGAAGCGCTCGATCTCGCCCAGAGAGGGTTGAAAATAGCTCCGAACTATTATGATCTCATCGACACCCGTGGAGTTATTTATTACAGACTTGGCGAATTCGATAAAGCAATCCGTGATTTCAATGAGTGTATCAAACTATATCCCGGTATAACACCCTCAAGCATTGGTACACGTTTTTATTTAGCAAGAGCTTTGGCCGAACTTGGACAAAAGGACAAAGCAATTCAATATGTGAAAGAAGCTTTGGAATTAGAGAGCCTAAACGGCGGTTTATCAACGGCAGACCTGGCTGAAGCACAGCGTCTGCTCAACGAGTTGAAGGAGGGTAGTTAACCATGCTACAATTGCCAAATTCACAAACCGAAAATATCGAAAGTGGTGATTCCGGCTACAAACAACCGGATGTAATTCTACTTGACCCAAAGCAGTGGTCTTATGTGCAAAACAGGTACAATTTAACCCCTCGTGAGCGCCAAATAGCGGAATTGGTTTGTAAAGGTCTCAGGAATGGTAATATAGCTAAGTATCTGCGCATAAAACCAGGTACTGTCAAAACTCACACAAGAAATATTTATCGAAAAGTCCACGTCAAAAGTAAAATTGCGATGCTTTTAAGATTTGTGACTGATTCAAGAGACCTTTCAAATCCGTATGTATGAGTGCATATATTCTGCTCCTTTACAGTCTAAGTAAAACCGCTTAGATAATTCCCACCATATAATTCACACCTATAATCTCCGTTAATCTCCGTAGATACGTTTCCCCTTATTCGAACTACCACGTAAGATACCCGATTCCAATTATAACTCGCTTAATTGGGATTGTAATCCGGTTCCTAACACTCCAGAAGGCCTCTGCTGCGCATTACAATAGGTACAACTGATAATAGCAGGGTTTTGCGCCTGCATCATTCCCACACAACCTGCAATTTCATCTTCATAGTATACATTCGCTTTCATTTCCATTCCAGCAATTCGGTAAGATCAAAATAGTGTTCTATTTTCCCCAAATTACAGAAGTTGAACTAAAGTTATAGCATTGTTATGTCCGATAAATAGGTGTTGGTCTGATAATATACTCATTATGTTTGATATTTTCATTTATTTGTGTCAATATAATGAAAATATTGAACTTGGGGAATATTTGCAGAGTTGATAAGGATGGTAGGGCTATCTCAGTCTTTGATTGAGAGGGTGTTCAGAAAGTTATGTGTTAAGTGTTAGCGCGCCCTGTAAGGGAACAGAGGAGAAATGGTGCGTGGCAGAAAAACCAAAGGATTGGTAATACTATTGTTGTTTCTTGGTACGGCGATTGTCTATGCTGCACCAACTATGAATGACCATGCTGAAGACATCATTGTCTTCGCTGAGTCTTCCGGCTCGTATGTATATCCTTGCTATAGGCCGGAAAAAGAATACAATGCCGGATTGTTCAAATCGAACTTAGTTTCGATTTCTGAAGAATTTAACAAGCCACCTGTTACATTTAGCGTATCGCCGGCTACAGTAATCGGGGCAAAAGCATTGCCCCCCGTGCCTGGAACACTTCTGATGGTTTTTGTTGGATTTTTTTGTGTTTCACTGGTTAAAGATCGCAGGATTTGGCTGGTGACATTGTCGGGCCTGCTATGGGCCGGTCAGGCTGGAATTTCCTTATTGCCGCAGTTGGCCTTAAATGTGTCCGAAAGGGGGCTAAGTGAAAATCAATCATCGTCTTATTATCTTGCTTGCTTACGCAAGCCAAAACACCCCAATCGTCTGCGCAGTGATATCGAAGGCACCTGCTATGTCGGCCTGTTGCGCCATTTAGCTGGAATCCCTAACGCTGAAACGTCATCCATACCTCGCATAAGGGTGCGGCATAAACTTAAACAGGCTTCCGGGAAATTGTTGTTGTCGTTTTGTCGCAGAACCTGTTGCTCTGGTAAATCTGTGCAAAGCTTTTGTTATCCAAAGACCTTTGCTTTGCTTCAGGATAACCTTAATAAAACATTTCGTGATTATAAAAAAGCACCTCATTTTGCAATAGCGGCGGTTTCTTCCTGCCCAAGCAAGGCAATCCACTGCCTGATTCCAGGAACCGAGCAGCTTGATTATTTTACTACGGCATTCATTAATGCAAGCTTGGCCCGTGGTCCGCCGGATTTTTATTAAATCGTCAGCCTCCTTTTTCGCATTAGGTTAATGTACGAAATTTTTTAGCATGGAGATTGGTGTGATTATTGTGAAGAACATCTTATTGTTACAGAAAATATCAGACTCAGGAGAAAATATGATGAAAAAACTAATAATGATTTGTGTAGTTGTGAGTTTGATGTTAGCAGGAGTTTCAAACGCTTCTGTTACATTAGATTTCACTGAACTGCCTTATCAGCCAGTTGACGGTTTGAGTTACATGGGTGTAACATTCGGTTTCAGGGTTGGTGTTAGTCCTTCGACAGATGCCAACTACAACTCTATTGGGCCGGAATCAGGTGTATTTGTGCAAGAACCATCATTAGAGGGTAACGCAGAGGGTATTCTCACCCTTGTTTTCGCTAATCCCGCCGATCAGCTTCAATTTGGTGTTGCGCTAAGCACATTCAATGACGTGACACTGGGATTCGCAGTCAGACTTTACGATACATCGTATCAGGTTATTGACCATTACTTTGAGAGTACGTCTTCTCTGGTGACTTATTCGGAAGGCCAGTTCAAGTATAGCGGGACACCGATTAGAAAGGCAGCTATTGGTTTCAACGATAAGTTTGCCAGTCGGTTTGCATTGGATAACTTGACCTTTAATCCTGTTATCCCAGCTCCCGGTGCAATTTTACTGGGCAGCATTGGTATAGGCCTGGTCGGTTGGCTTCGCAGGCGAAGAACGCTGTAACACATAGCGTATTATGAATGCGATTTTGAAAAGGCTGTGAGTTCAAAACCTGTAGTTCTTGTTGAGCCCCTGCCCGTACTCGGAATTCTCTCCTGAGTGCAGAGCAGGGGCTTTTTATATCGTTTTATATAGCTTGATGCCGTCACAGCGGACAACTGGATCAAGCTGAACGCCAAGCGCAACCATGGAAGCCGCTCCGGGAACTGCAGCAGGGAGAATTAACCAATTGGTGCTGCTCGCCAGTTTCCGATGCCGTCCCACCAGAAATTGATGTAGTCGACAGTAGCTTTGTCTCGGTATTTCTGTTTGCAGATAGACATCGTCATATCCCGAAGCTCCCGCATGCAGCTCAGTCCCCCTGTTTGCCAGGCATTGACTCCTATACCGACCGTTTCCTGCTCGACCTGCTTAATATCAGTAATATCTGCCGTCAATAGTCCGGCAAGTTTTTCGGCCTGAGGTTTCAGCATTTCCTGCCAGTTTTCCCGATCAGATTCTTCCTTTGCTAACACTTCCTCCAGCAAACGTATCTTGTCTTTCTGTTTCTGTTCTCGCTCTGCTTTGGTCTGAGCTAACCGTTGGACACGGTTTTTCCGGCTTGCCGGCAGTATCATTTCAATCAGACCAATTAACGGATCGACAATCACCCATACCAGAAATGTTGTCCCAAGAGTTCCCATTGCGATTCCCAGCAGGAATTGGCTGGTTGTATTTATGCCTATCATTCCCAGCAAACCTGCAAGGCAGCCAAGGAAGGGAGCTGAAACGTAAAAAACGGCGTAATATATCGTGCTGGTCAGCGGATGTTCTACCTGCACTTTTTGACTGCTGCTGATACCTCTGAATATCGCGAACAGGTATAGACTGACCAACAAAAGAATGATTAATGCGCCTTGGCCGGAGATGGAAAACACGACCCACCAGTGGACGCCGGCCTGCCGCAAGGCTAAAACTAAAATATAGCCGACGCACAGAATGAACCAGACCGTGCTGGCAATATGAGCAATTCTCAATTCATCCCGCTGCCTCATCAGTATTACCATTCTCCTGTTTTATATTTGTCGTACGCCCGGGAGAATACGCTTAGCCGTAAACCTATCAATAGCCCACGCCACGGTAACGCATAGCATCAGTAGATTCTCCGCCTCCAAACATATAGTAACCAGAAAAAGCTCGCGTAATTGGCCGCATGAACTCTTCTAACTTCATTGCGACTGCGGCCAGGATGGTCGGTGGAACATATATGATATCACCTTCCTGCAGTAATACGTCTTTAGTGGCATCGCCGTGAACGGCCGCACGGTCAAAGTTAAATTCGAAGATTTTGGGCTTAACGTTCTTATTGCTTGATGGCCTTATTACCTGGATACGCTCTTCCCACGCCAAGATTGTGGGGCTTCCTGCGAGTGCTATTGCGCTCAGGACTGTATCGCGTCCGGAATAGATCTGGGCACCTGGATTACCCACCTCGCCCAAAACGTAGTATCTTTTACTGCGGAACCCAACTACACGAACATCGATCGGATTATCGCCTTCAATCTGGTAAAGCTCCAGAATCTTTCCCCTCAGCTCGTTTGCCACTTGTGCGGGTGTTTTTCCCGCCACATATATCTCGCCTATTTTTTCAAAGCCTATCCTGCCATCCGGACGAATCTGCTGTCTTTGTAGGTCGATTTCCGGCACCGAAGAGCAATGTATCTCAATATCATCCGGCGGATGCATAATATAATTTTTTGCTGAGACATCGACGTTACCCGGCATAAGAAATGCTTTTATATCTTTCGGGTTGGATGAAAAACAACCTGTTAAACTAACTGTAAATAGCGATAATATAGTCCATATTACTGTTCGGGAGCACTTCATGATCGTTTTCCTTTTATTTGTACCGTTGGATTTTTTTGCTTATAAAGCACTATTTTGACTTGTTTATGCTATTATCGACATATATTCGCACTTAATCAACTTCATACTTGCATAAAATAAAAAAAACTGTCGTTTTATCCGTCCGATAAACACGTTGTAAAAAAGCAATATTTCTATTCTTGCCGGTACGCAGAGGCCTGAGAACGGAAGCACGAAAGAACGAAACAGGAGGGACGAGCGTCTATCATCCATCCTCTCTGTCGTTCATCGTAATTCGGCCTCCATTAAATCCGTTTCGGATTTCCGGCCAAAGGCCGGCATATTGGCTTTGATTGGCTTTGTTTTCCGGCCTTCTCAACTCAGCTAAATCTCCATAAACCATTGTTGATATTGACTTAACGTTATTTTACCCATCAAGAAATTGGCTTTGTTTTTTCAAATAGCCCTTTTCAAATCTGCTTTCGGAGCTGTCTTTTAGCTCACGTTCCTTTTGTTTAGGATTTAGGGTTTCGTGCTTCGGATTTCCGGCCGAAGGCCGGCATATTGGCTTTGTTTGGCTTTGAATTGGCTTTGTTTTTTCACCGGCCTAAAGCGTGAAATTCTTCATAATACCCTTTCATATATGCACTTACGCGATTTTTGGCCTTTGGTAAATTGGGTTTGTTTTTTCAAATTAAGCTCAAATTTTCGTCGTTTTCTACTCTTTTTCACCTGTTATTT
>CAYTNN010000004.1:4810-47240 GCA_964439135.1 uncultured Pirellulales bacterium | reverse complement strand
TGATGAACGAGCTTAAGAGACACGAAATAATGCGTCGGATTGAGTATCAAGACGCTGAGCAGCAGTACGAACCATCCCCATCCCTGCGGGATGAGGATGCCACCCGGTCTTCCCAGGCGTACACATCCAAAAGGGATGAGGCTGCCACCGAGTCTGTAGAGAAAAAAGGCGACTTGAAAAAACAAAGCCAATATGCCCCGGAACTAATGGGCACAACTACTTTTGTGAAAAGAGAATATGAAAAAAATCCGGCCGACGAAGTCGAAGAAAACAAAGCCAAACAAAGCCAATTTCCCGCTCTGGAACAGACCAAGGGAGCGGGGAAAAGAGAAAAATCGCTTGCCGCTGCTGATTCATTAATTGGAATAAGCCCAAATTCTTGAATTTTTACCATAAAATAGTTTGACGGCAGGAATAGATTCGCTATAATTACTCCTTTTTGGATGTTTGATGAGAGTTTGTCTATGAAAAGCTTTATGGCTAAAAAGAATGAAGTCGAGCAGAAGTGGTTGCTTGTGAACGCCGAAGGGGCAATATTAGGCCGAATGGCGGCAAAAATCGCACCTATACTTATGGGTAAGACCAAGCCCACGTATACTCCGCATGTCGACACGGGCGATTATGTGATTGTAGTAAACGCCGGGAAAATAATGCTTACCGGCAAAAAAGCTCAGAACAAGGAGTACGATTACTACACGCACCACCCCGGCGGACATAAGTATGTCAGCTTTGCCGATATGATGGCAAGGAAGCCGGAAAAGGTAATAGAGTTGGCGGTAAGGCGAATGCTGCCGAAAAACAGGCTCGGCAGGCAAATGATAAAGAAATTAAAGGTTTATGGCGGTCCGGAGCACGAGCATCAGGCCCAGAAACCTGAAAAAATCGAACTATTTTAGATAAAGATAGTGAAATATGGCAGAGACCAAAATTAATAATCCTGATACCCAGGTAGAAGTAACTGGGCAGGCTCCCGAGAGCAAGCCTAAAGTCACATCTAATCCAACCAACGAACCCAAAGGCGGTTACTGGTGGGGCACCGGCAGAAGAAAAAGCTCGGTGGCCCGCGTGAGAATTAAACCCGGCAGCGGCAAATTTGTTGTTAACAAAAAAGAGCTTGATGACTACTTCAAAAGAGAGCAGGACAGATCATCTGTTATGGCTCCGCTTAAGGCGGTTAAAGCCGAAAAGCTATTCGACGTATTTATCAATGTCAAAGGCGGCGGAACCACGGGGCAGTCGGGTGCAGCACTGCTGGGAATCGCCAGGGCATTGAAGAAATACGATGATAGCTATCTCCCGATGCTGCGGGACAGCGGGCATCTTACGCGTGATCCGAGAATGGTTGAAAGAAAGAAACCGGGACAAAGTGGCGCAAGGAAGAAATTCCAGTTCTCGAAGCGTTAAATTAAAATTCATTTTTGGATGATTACAATAGCCGCCGAGAGAAAATCTTAGCGGCTATTTTTGTTAGAGGTGAAAGATATGATACGTGTGGCAATAATCGGAGCCAGCGGTTATACCGGGGCCGAATCGATAAGGATAATTCTTCGGCACAGCGAGGCCGAGCTGACCTATCTGACCGCGTTGCCGGAAGAATGCGGGGCGGTAGAGGATGTTTTCCCGCAGTTCAAGGGACGCTGTGAGATGCAGATCGAGCCGCTTGATCTTGATAAGCTGGCCGGGCTGGCCGATGTCGCCCTGTGCTGTTTGCCTCATAAAGTCTCGATGGGTTTCGTGCCCAGGCTGCTGGACGCCGGGCTGAAAGTGATTGATTTCAGCGCCGACTACCGGATCAGAGATGTGGCCGTCTATGAGAAGTATTACGTCAAGCACACCGACACCGGGAACCTGAAGCACGCCGCATTCGGCCTGCCCGAGCTTTTCCGCGACAGTATAAAAGGAGCAAAGCTCGTCGCCAATCCCGGCTGCTACCCGACCGGGGCTTCGCTTGCCATTGCGCCACTGCTCAAAAATGATTTGATTGAAACCGAGTCTATCATTGTCAACTCCGTGACGGGATCGTCTGGAGCGGGGAACAAACCTTCGGGCAAGTTCCATTTTCCGAATATGAACGAGAACCTTTTCCCCTACGGGATCGGCACCCACCGGCACATGCCCGAGATCGAGCAGATCGCAAGTGACGTCGCGGGAAAGAATGTAACCGTCCTGTTTCAGCCGCACGTCGGTTCGTTCGACAGGGGGATTCTCTCGACGGTTTATTGTCAACCAAAACAACAGCTCAGCAATGATGAGCTATCGCAGCTCTTCCGTGATTTTTATGCCGGCGAGCCGTTCGTGCAGATACGCAGGGACGCCCCCGCCGTAAAAGACGTTGCCGGGACAAACTACTGTCACATCTTCCCGGCGTCAGTCAAGGGCAGGATCGTAAGCTTCTCGGCTATCGACAACCTGGTTAAAGGAGCGTCAGGCCAGGCGATTCAGAACATGAACATCATCTTCGGCCTCGATGAGACAATGGGCTTGAAATAGACTCGACTCCAATCGAACCAGGGGCAAATGTAGAATGAGTAGCAGCGTATTAAAAGTCGCCACGTGCCAATTTGCCGTGGGGAGTTCGGTCAAGCGGAACTCGCGCGCGATCTGCGAGTTGCTTGGCAAAGCGAAAAAGGCCAAAGCCGACATCGTGCATTTTTCCGAATGCGCATTGAGCGGCTACGTGGGTACGGAGTTTCCGAACTTCAAAGGGTACGACTGGGAGCTTCTAAAAGAAGAGACCGAGAAGATCATGGCCCTGGCGGCGAAACTCAAGCTGTGGGTCGTGCTGGGGAGTACGCACAGGTTGGCCGAGCCGAATAAGCCTTACAACAGCTTGTATTTGATCGGGCCTGATGGCAGGATTGTCGACCGCTACGATAAGAGATTTTGTACGCCGGGCGATTTGCGCCGGTTGACGCCGGGCGACAGATTTGTGAATTTCACAATCAACGGCGTGAAATGCTCGCTGCTGATATGCTTCGATCTTCGGTTCCCGGAGTTGTATCGCGCACTTTACAAGCAAAGCGTCAACTGTATTTTCCAGTCCTTCTACAACGCCCGGCAGAAAGGCCCCAGTATCCATACGCACATCATGCGCCAGACAATGCAGTGCCGGGCGGCGACGAATCATATTTGGGTGAGCATGTCGAATTCGAGCGGATATTATTCGCCCTATCCATCGTGTTTCATCCAGCCGGATGGCAAGATCGTCCGCCAGCTCAGGGCAAATCGTCCGGGCCTGATGGTTAATGCTGTGGATCTGGGCAGAAAATTCTACGACCCAATGGCTGACTTCAGGGATATGGCGATCAGTGGAAAATTAAACAACGCCCGGACAGGCCGTTAACGACTCGCGATCGCGCAAGAGGACGAGCCTTGAGAAGCAGTTGTGAAGTATTTCTGCCGGTAATTCCTTGCCTAAAAAGGGCTTTTACGTTAAACTAAGGGCCTTTTATTGGTCGAAAGTTTAAACAATAGTCTGATTCGGAGGTTTACGTATGAAACGAAAGTGCCTTATTTTGGTTCTTCTTCTGATCAGTTGCGTATTGTTCTTACAAACCGGCTGTCAAGAGCAGGCGAAGCCGGCAAATGAAGCCCTGACGGCACAGAAAAAGTCTGAAGCTGCTGCCGAATCCGATAAACCCTCGCCAAGAATAATGTTCGAGAACGTAGTCTATGATTTCGGCGATGTTGGCCCTAACAGGAAGAACACAGGCCAGATCAAGTTCACAAATACCGGAGAAGCCTTACTGGTGATCACCATGGTTGACAGATGCTGCGGCGTCGTCACGAATCTGGAAAAGATGGAATATGAGCCGGGCGAAAGTGGAGCTTTGAAAGTGGCGTGGAACTCGGGACCCCGGCAAAGCACTATGAGGCGGAATCTTACGATCCACAGCAACGATCCGGTGACGCCTCAGACTACACTATCCATTTCGGCTACAGTTGTTCTGCAGGTTGACTGGGAGCCTAAGAGTCTGAGACTTTTTCTTGATAAGGAAAATGCCGGCTGTCCGAAAATTACAATCAAGAGTCTCGATAATCAGCCATTTTCAATACTGCAGTTCAAATCGACCGTCGATTGTATCACTGCCGATTATGATTCTTCAGTGGAAGCGACGAAGTTCATTCTCGAACCCAGGGTCAATATCGAGGCAATGCCAAAAAATTTCAAAGGGAGTATCAATATTAACCTGACACATCCGGAAGGGAAAACCGCAACGATTCTATTTAGCGTGCTGCCAACATATACGGTTAGACCATCCATGATAATCGTTTGGGACGCTGAGCCGGAAAAGCAGGTAGTCAAGAAAATCGACGTAATAAATAACTATCATAAGGACTTTGAGATTGAGTCGGTAAATTCAAAGGGTGATATTATTGGCGTAAAAATTCTGAAGCAGAGGAAAATTATGGACGGCTATCAGCTTGACCTGGAACTCACTCTTACGGCAGTTGAGAATAAACCAAGCTTGAAGGATGATTTGTTTGTAAATATTAAGGGCGGCGAGAAGCTGGCAATTCGCTGTAACGGGCGTTATTCGAAAATAAAGCCTAAGCTTGCAGAACAGTAAAGAACGTTAGCGTGTTTGAAAATTCCTTGCTTAAAGATGTCTTTTTAATTAAACTATAGGTCGTTATTTGGACGAAGTTTACATCACAATCTGATTTGGAGATGATAAGATGAAACGAAAATTCGAAATACATACTTCACAGATGATTTGTGTAATCTGTGGTTTGGTGTCGTTTTTACAGATTGGCTGTCAAGAGCAGGCAAGACTAACAGGGAAATCCATGCCGGAAATCAAGTTTGAAAAAATGATCTGCGACTTCGGTGAAGTCGGACCAAGCACAAAGCAAACAGGTGAGTTAAAATTCACAAACGTTGGGCAAGGCTTACTGAAAATCACGAAGGTCGGGAGATGCTGTGGTGTAGTCACCAAGCTGGACAAGATGGAATATGAGCCGGGCGAAAGCGGGGCGTTGAAAGTCGAGTGGACCTCAGGGCCTCGGGAAATGACGTTTTCACGACAAATGGTTGTGCACAGCAACGATCCGAATACCCCCGGGACTGACCTGGCCGTTAAAGCCAAAGTTGTGCTGCAAATCGCCTGGGAGCCGAAGAGATTTAAACTTTTCCTTGATGAGGACAACGCAGGCTGTCCGAAGGTTACAATCAGCAGTATTGATAATCGTCCATTTTCAATAACAGGATTCAAATCTACCGTCGAGTGCATCACGGCTGATTATGATCCATCGGTGAAAGCAACTAAATTCGTTCTTGAACCAAAAGTCAATATCGAAAAGCTGCAAAAAAGTCTCAAAGGGCGTATCAATATCACCCTTGATCATCCAATGGGAAATACGGCCGTTATCCTCTTTAGCGTGCTGCCAAAATACACGGTAAATCCGCCTTTACTTATAATGTTTGATGCAGTGCCGGAAAAACCGATTGTAAGGAAAATCTCGGTGCTCAACAATTATGAAAAGGACTTTGAAATCGAGTCGCTGTCGTCTGAAAATGATGTTGTCACCATGAAGATTCTGGAGAAGAGGAAAATTCGCAACGGCTATCAGCTTGACGTTGAAATAACACCACCGACCGCCGAGGGTAAAACAAGATTCACTGACCTGTTCTCAGTCAATATTAAGGGTGGCGAGAAGTTGCCAATTCGCTGTAACGGCTATTATACAAAAAGAAAAACCAAAGCTAAAACGCAGGAAAGCACACTTGAAAAGCCCGGCTAAAGCGGTTAGATCTTGATGTGCTAATTCGGTGTTGATCCGGCCGTACTGTAAGCTAAATCCAGACCACCGAAATAAGCGAAGGGCTTTTTAAATGCAGAATAAAAGATGGTTGATAAATGAAGCGATTAATAATTTGCATTTGTATCTTAACAATCGGGACTTCTTGTGTATTGAAAACCCCGAAGAGAACTCCAGAATATGAAAAAGAGCGTTCGATGGACGAATCGCTCACTGTTTTCTTGACCGGTAACGAGCTTGGCGCATTGAAGCCCTGTGGTTGTTCCGGCGGACAACTCGGTGGATTCGGCAGACGCTCAGCCGCACTCAATACTGTGCCCGAGCAGAAAAGATTAATAATCAACACGGGTTCGTTTGTGAAAAGTGACAGCGAGCAGGATCTGATCAAATACCATATTATAATCCAGGCCCTTCAACTTCTCGATTATGACTTAGTTTGTCTGAGTGAGGAAGACATCGAAATAGGCAGAAATCTTGGAATGCTGGAGAGCATTGAATCGTCCTTTAATATAATAAGTTCTCATGGCACGTCTGAGATGAATGTGCCGGCGAAGTTTACAAAGGAATTCTTGCTCAAAGGCAGAACCGTGCTGGCCACCGTAGCGGCCTTTGACCCGGCATCGACTCCGGTCGAGCAAATCGAGGGTCTTTTCGCTCTGCCGTCCGGCGTGCCGACTCTCAATATCCTGATCCTGAGCAATAGCGATCCCGGAACTATCGAGTCCATCGCGAAAGCGGCTCCATTTGTAGATTGTGTTGTCTGCCCATCCGAATCCGATGAACCGGCCGTGATCGGCAATCCGGATAGACGACCCCTGGCTTTCACGGTAGGGCGTTTCGGCAGATATATATGCGGGCTGAAAGTAACAGCCCCTGCCAGAGTTGGCCAGCCGCTAAGATTAGCGTTTAAGGCGTTACCCGTCGAGGAAGGATTGCCAAAAGACGACTCTCTTGTCAAACTGTACGAAGACTATCAGCAAATTGTCAAAGACAGGAACCTTTTGGAGAAGCATCCACGCTTTGCCCTGCCGAACGGTCTGGAATATACCGGCTCAAAATCCTGTAAGCCCTGCCACGGTACCGAATATGAAACGTGGAGCGGTAAAGCCCATGCAAAGGCTTATTCGACGCTCGAACAAGTCAATTCTCAGTTCGACCCGGAATGTGTCGTCTGCCACGTTATCGGTATGGACTACGAAAGCGGATTTATTTCCCAGCAGGATACCGGGCATTTAATAAATGTCGGCTGCGAAAACTGCCACGGACCGGGCTCAGAACATATCCTCTCTGCCGGTGTGACCGAGCTTACTGAGCCGAAATCGACCTGCTTAGACTGCCACACGCCCGAGCACAGCGGCGAATACGCGGGCAATGAGGATGCTTTTATGGAGAAAATTAGGCATTGGAGGGAACCAAACGCTGCCGGCAATGTCAAATAAAGAGAGCATAAGGGCACAAGAGTATTAGTGCAAAGTTCAACCGACTTGTGTGCTTTCTATACTACTATGATAAAGACATTGCGAATAACAAGTGTTGTAGCAGCGATTCTGGCAGGCGTTTTCTTTGTTTTTCCTGTGATTTATGGTGTTCGCAGCGATGAACGCATCGACGAATTTCTTAAATTACCGAGTGTGAAAGAAAAGTTCGAGGACGTTGCGGATAACAAGGCAAAGACGGGAGAGAGCCGGGTATCACCGCTTGTCGAGCAGGCAGAGGCTTTTGCATTGTTTCTGAATCCGCTCAAATCGACAACGCAGAAAGCTGTCAAGGGAGCCAAGGCGACTAATTTTGCCGACAGACTGCCTGTTACGCCCAAATTCAAAGTTTTTGCTACCAGTTATTGTGCAGATAATCCGGAATTGTCGCTGGCGTTGATTGACGAGCCTGGAAGGGGACGATACTGGGTCCGGCAATCCGGCAAGGTTGGTCATTTACTTATTGAGCAGGTAAAAGACGGTCTCGTCGTTGTTAAAAGCAGCAAAGAGACTTTCGAGCTTGAAATTGAGCAGAAACCGAATACGACGCCTCCAAACAGAACATCTCCTGCTTCTTCGTTAAGAAGTAGCAAAAGCCCCTTAAAATCCACATCGCCGGCTTCAGGCAGAACTGCCACTGGTGTTAGAAGAACAATAGATATGCCTCAGAAACTGCAAGGAAACGGTGACAATGACGAAAAGATGGGGGAACTCGTAGACAAGCTGAAGGATTTACAGAGAAATTCTGCTTCGGATAAAACTAATTCGGAACTCGACAAAGAAAAAAGGTCTGCCCGTATAGAGCAACTCATTTCAAAATTTAAATCTACTCGTGTGAGTGCCGAAGAAGCAAAAAAGCTGGGTAATATAGGTGAAAAGTTGAAAGGCATTCAGAAAGACACAAATCCATCTTCGCCTGAAGCGGACGAGGGTAAAGTAGAAAAACCAGACACATCGGCGGAAGAATAGTCCCACGCCATATTGTTGAGTTCTGCACTGTAAAAACATTTCCAACTGCGATTAAGCTGCTGAGTCCAGTTCTTTTTGTTTTCTATAACGTTATCATAAGCATTTGCGATAGTTTTATAGGTCTGTAAAATCTAATATACGTGAATTTGTACTTAAGTTAGTGTGCCCGATAATTGTCAAAATTAAACTCGATCAGCCGGATGAATCAAAGATCGGCAGCTTCCGACCGACATTTGAAACTCGATGCACAAAATACACCAATTTTAGTGAACATATTGGCGTTTTTTTACCTGAAAATCGGGAACTTTTGGCCTTTTTTTGTGTCTGATTTAATAGTAATTACTTTAAAACCGGCCCCCATTGTTTTGCCTGGTAAAAGTGAGGCTTTGGGGAAGGGATTGATATCTTGAACTATCGGACGAAGGGGTTTTTCATGATGATAAAGCAGCGTTGTTCTCACGGGGGATACAATTGGATTTTTGCAATTACAGCAGCTCTTTTGATATTCAATAATTGCCTTTTTGCTGCCGGGCAAACAGGAGTTCCCAGGGAAGCCGGATATAAAATTTTTCCTTTGAAACACATATCCGTTGAGCAAGGCAAGAATTACCTTGCCAAGGTCATGACAGGCACGGTTACGCATTTCCCTGCTTCGTCCGCGCTTTTAGTAACAGCCGAGCCGCGCGAACTAACCAAAGCAAAAGCTATTCTTGATCTTGTAGACGGGCCGGAGCAATTTGTCGTAAAAGCGTTACTTCCCGTCTCAGCGGCCAGGAATATGCCATCGAACGAGCAGATTGCAGCGAAGCTCAATCCCAGTTTGACCAGGGGGATATCGATCGGGAGCTTCTCTAATCCGCCGGGGCTGAACGCAAGCACTAAAGCAATTATTGATATTCACAATGATGCTGTGATTGCCGTTGCACCGGCTGGATTATTGGAGAAAATCGTTTATGTTATAGGAAAATTGCAGAATTCAGGCAGGCTCGAAGCACTGGAAATACCGAAAGCACAGGATAAACTGGAATCTCCTGCTAAACGGAAAGTTTCTGCTTTAACCGAACCAGGCGAAGCGAGATTCCTTTTTACAGCAAGTGGCGAGGTCGAGACCGAGCCGAATACCGCTGCAACCGTAGTCGAGCAAGAGACACTGGAACCGGCTTTAGGCAACCGGGATGAAGATATGCCGCGGCTTGTCGACGAAGAACAAATCGTCAATCTGGCTCTGGCCGAGCGTCAGAAGCTTACAGTCGCCGAATTCTTGGGTTTGGTAGGTCCGTATTTGCAACTGGACTTCATGTACGAGGAAAAAGATGTCGCCGAGGAAGTCACAATCAATCCTCACGGCAAGTTTCGAGGCCCTATAAAGATAAAAGATTTGTATCCATTGCTCGAAGATGTGCTGAAGTTTAAGAATCTTGCAATGACCCGCGGCAAAGGAAATCTCGTCACGATCGCTCCGGTGGCAAACGCATTGGACATTGATCCTGCGTTACTTGAAACGCAAGAAGATAAAATCCAACGCGGCGACGGAATCGTCCAACGTGTTTTAAAACTGGAACATATAGATACAATCACTGCACAAAATCTTTTGACCAGTATGAAGCTCACCACGAGCATAACTGCGATCCCCGAAACAAAAACCCTTATCCTCACCGGTTATGCCCACCGTATGGCACGCATTCAGGCACTTTTGAACATTGTCGACAGACCGGGAGAGCCAAGAAAGTTCAGGTTCAGGCAGTTGCAGTACACGATGGCCCAGACGCTTGCTCCAAAGCTCCAAAGCCTTGCCGAGCAATTAGGTACTTTATCCATCACCATTGCCGAGACGTCGGCACCGGCTACACCGGCCAGGGTTAGTCCCAAGAGGGCGAACGAGACGGCACAACAATATCAACTCCGTGTTCGCCAGGCTGAACAGGCCGCAGCAAGGGCCAGAACGAGCGTCAGAACACCCACTACGGCCCAACAATCGGATACAACTCAACCCACTGTTTATCTCGACGCCGATGAGAGAACAAACCGGATTCTGATGATAGGGCTTAATAAACAATTAGATGAAGTCGAAGAACTGATAAGTACTCTCGATGTAGTACAGCAGGACCTGCGGTCACTGGAATTGTACAAAATAAATCACGTTGACGCTGAGGATGTGAAGAAGCAATTGGAAGAGCTTGGCATAATTAGCCCCACCCTGACGAGTCCTTATTATTCTTCAAGAATTACCAGCGGCGCCAAGCCCCCAACTCCACAAACTGCTGCACAGCAAAGGCAATCGACGCTTAGCAGAACTCAGATGGACGGGACATCAACCGAGGCTCCTACAGAAGAGCCGCAAATTATCGTAGTTGAGCCGACAAATTCACTGCTGGTCAATGCGACTGCCGAGCAGCATATTGAGATAGCAGAGATTCTAAGCTACGTAGATGCTGAAACCGACAAAAAGGATATACCTTATAAAGTCTATCCGCTCGAAAACCAGTCACCGGATCATTTGGTAACGGTTCTGGAGCCGCTAATTCAAGAGAGTGTCCTGGACAAGGAAGGCAAGGTCGAAAGCGTCAGACAAAAGCAGGAAGATCAAATAACGATAGTTCCGGACCCTAACACTTTTTCATTGATTGTCTATGCGAGCAAAAAGAATCAGGAATGGATAAGTAACCTGATAGAACAATTAGATAAGAGAAGGCCCCAGGTTCTTATGGATGTCACGCTTGTTGAAATCAGCGAGGTCGATGCGTTCGACTACGATTTGCAGTTGGTCACAAAATTCCCAAGATTAGAGCCGGGCGGGCAAATGGACAAACTTTCCGCCTTACTTTCCCCCGAAAACTCCGGCTTTCCCGCCAACCGAGTCACCGAGCTAAGCTCCATTTTAGGGGATGGATTGGCGGGCGGTCAAGGTTTTTACGCCGACACTCATATCCAGACATTGTTAACCATGATGCAGAAAAAAGGGTACGGCCGTGTTCTTGCGAAGCCAAAAATTCTGGTCAACGATAATGAACTGGGCCATATTGACACGATGAATACCATATATGGATCAAGGAGCTCCTCGTCTGCTACCACTTCCGGTGAAGCAGTTGTGAGCTCAAGTTACACCTTTGATGAATTTCCATCCGGTATCGAGCTTGACATAACGCCCCATATCAGCAAGGGGAATCTGCTTCGCCTTGAGATAAACATGACACGTTCAAGTCAAATAGCTCCTGAAACTGGTCTTCAACCGAATCAGCCGCCACCCGATAAGAGTGAAAACAATATTGAAACAATAGTCACTGTCCCTGATAAAAGCACAATAATACTCGGGGGTATTATAACAGTGGACCAGCATAAGGATAACTGGAAGATACCTCTGCTTGGTGACATCCCGATTGTAGGGGGACTCTTTAGAAAAATTGACAACAGCAGCAGACAAACAAGGCTATATGTATTTGTTAAGGCTGAGGTACTGAGACCCGATGAGACACTTGCCGGCCTACCGGACCTGGAGAGAATATCTGAGAGAAACAAGATGGCTTTTGAGAAATTTGAGGACAGATTCCAAAGCTATCAGGACTGGCCTGGCGTAAAGCCCAAGAGTATGAATCCGTTAAAAGTACTTGATGCACAATAGTAATGAAAGATTTGCTTTTACAAACTGCCAAGCGGACCGGTCTTATTGATGCTGAGCGATTGGCCGGGTTCTTCGAAGAAAACACCGGCCAGGGCCGACTTGACGAAGCTTTGCTTAACTGTCCTTATTTTACGGAAGATGCCGTACTGAGGCTGTTTGCCGAAGCGCTCGGCTGGGAATTTCTGCCGGAAATATCCGCAAAGAACGTGCCTGCGGAATTCATAGAAGCTGTCCCTGCAATGTATGCCCAGCATCATTACCTTGTCGGGATAAAACCTGATGCTGATAATGGTGAGCTTACGGTGGTTTTATCCAAGCCGCTGGATGCGAATGCTCTGGACAATGTTTCGAAGATGATGGGCTTGCCGGTCAGTGCGGCAGTATCCACCCGTGCTGCTATTACTTCCGTAATAGACATCGCCTATGAGCAGAAGACGACGGTCATCGATGAGGTGGTAGAAGAACTCGATTCGCAGAATCTCGACCAGCTCGTTGACGAGGTCGCCGGTTCGGACGACCTGCTTGACGTGGTGAATCGGCCGCCGGTTATCAGGCTGGTAAATGACATTCTCTTTCGCGCCCTGCAGTTGCGGGCCAGTGATATTCATGTCCATCCATACGAGTCAAAGATTCAGATTCGCTACCGTATTGACGGTATTTTGTATGATACCCTGAGCCTGAACAAGAATGTCCTGCCTTTGGTTATTTCACGTATCAAGGTTATGGCCGGCATGGACATTGCCGAGCGCCGGCTTCCGCAGGACGGCAGGTGCAGTGTCCGGCTGGGCCAGCGTGAAGTCGATTTGCGCATCAGCACCGTGCCGACCAGCTACGGCGAGCGCAGCGTGCTGCGTCTGCTCGATAAAAGCACCGGGCTTTTCGGATTGAACGAGCTGGGATTGCACAAGGATAACCTGCAAAAATTCGATTCTTTGCTCAACCGCTCCCACGGGGTTATTTTCGTGACAGGTCCGACCGGCAGCGGGAAAAGCACAACACTTTACGCATGCCTTAACAGAATCAACTCGGCCGAGAAAAACGTTATAACCATAGAAGACCCGATTGAGTATCAGCTCGAAGGTATCAGCCAGATTCAAGTCGCCAGCAAGAAAGGAATGACTTTTGCCACGTCACTTCGTCACGTGCTGCGTCAGGACCCGGATGTTATAATGATCGGCGAGGTTCGAGACATTGAGACCGCCCGTATGGCAATACAATCTTCGCTTACAGGCCACTTGGTTTTCAGCACTCTGCATACTAACGACTCGGCAGGCGCGGTCAGCCGGCTCCTGGATTTGGGCGTCGAGCCGTACTTGGTAAGTTCATCGCTGATTGCCATAATAGCTCAGCGGTTAGTACGAAAAGTGTGTCCGGATTGCAAAGAACCTGTCAAACCGTCGCCCCACGAATTAATAGAGCTTGGACTGGGTAAAATGGATAATGACAGCGGAAAATTCTTTGTAGGCACAGGCTGTGAGAGGTGCTTTCAGACCGGTTATCGCGGCCGAACGGGCATTTATGAAATGATGTTGATCGATGCCGAGATACAGAACCTGATATACAAAAGAGAAAGTGCCGGTACAATAAAGAGGTTTGCTCTTAACACCGGCCTGCAGACTCTTCGAATGGACGGCGCCAGGAAAGTGCTTGCCGGGATAACTACTATCTCTGAAGTATTGAGAGTGACACAGGCAGATGTAATGTAATTTTATTTACAAATAGTCCATATTTAATAATAAATAGTAAATAAAATGCCAAGATACCACTATATAGCGATAGCCGCTAACGGCAGGAAAGTCAAAGGGGCAATTACTGCTGAAAGCCCTTACTCGGCACGAAAACAACTCCGGGTGCGGAGTATTCACCCTTCGTCTGTCACCGAGGTCGGCTCAAAAGCTGAAGGTAAAACGGCGTTGTTTTCGATCTTCGGCAAACGAAACAAAACCCAGATAATAGACTTCACCAAGCAAATGGCCACGCTGCTCACATCGGGAATCAAACTGACCGAAGCTCTCTCGGTCCTTACACTGCAAACGTCCGATGTTCGATTTCGAAACGCCATATGCGATATTCGCGACCGCGTTGTCACTGGTGAGTCGTTTACCGATGCCCTTAAAGATTACAGTGATTATTTCGACGTCATATATGTAAGTATGATCCGTGTAGGTGAGGTTACAGGGATATTGGGCCAGAGCCTTTTGACAATCGCCACCTTCATGGAAAAACGCCGGAGAGTCGAAGCGAAAATAAAGACTGCGATGGTATATCCCGTTGTACTGATGTTCTTTTGCCTCGCAGCTATTCTTGTACTGACAACTCTGGTCATTCCTAAGATAGGCAATGAGATCGCAAGGGCGGGGCGGGAATTGCCCTGGATAACAAGACGTTTGATGGATGTAGGGTATGTGCTGACCAGTTGGTGGTTGTTGTTGGTTATTGCAGCAATAGTAGGATTTGTCTGGGGCTTGAAGCAGTTTTTGAAAACCAGCCGAGGCTCTTATCTGCGCGATAAGTTCCTCCTGTCTCTGCCGTTGTTCGGACCTCTCATAAAGCAGCGTGTTGTCGCGCGCTTCGCGTCTACTCTTTCTACGCTTCTCGGTTCCGGACTCGCTATGGCTGAGTCTCTTCGGGTTGTTGCCGAGGTTACCGGCAACACCCTTATGAAAAGAGCTATCAAGCAGGCGCGAGAGAGGATTCTTGCCGGCGCCGACATCGCAACTCCACTTCGGGACAGTGGCGTTATCGATCCTGCTATCGCCCACATGGTTGCAGTTGGAGAAAAAAGCGGCGAGCTTGAAACGATGCTTAAAAGTATCAGCGACAATCTCGAATCTTCAAGCGATATAGTTATTGAAAGATTAAGTGCTGCAGTTGAGCCGCTAATTATAATTATTATGGCCGCCATAATTGGTGTAATTGCTTATGCGACAATATTGCCGATACTCGAAGTTTCGGCAGGTAACTTTTAACGAATTCTCAGGGAGGTCACAATGACAGGGAAAAATAGAAACAAACACTTTAGATACGGTTTTACGATGGTTGAGCTTATGGCTATGCTGATTATCATCGGCTTACTTGCCACTCTGGTCGTCACGAAAGTCGCAACCAAGATTGACCAGGCACGTATTACGACCACGAAGGCCAATTTAAAGATTCTTCACTCTGCGGTCAATCAATTCAAGATGGATACGGGCCGATTCCCAACCGAAGAATTAGGATTGCTGGAACTGATTGAACAGCCAAACGACGTGATAAATTGGGAGCCGGGTGGTTACCTGGAAACGACAGAATTGCCCCCCGACGGCTGGGGAATGGAGTACAAGTATGAGCTTTATCCGGAGAGCGGCAAACAATTTGTAATCAGGAGTTTTGGTCCCGACGGAGAAGAGGGCACTGAGGATGATTTGCTCAGCACAGATGCATACTGATGCACGTGGCCGCAACTGTATGAATGCCAAAATGCGTCAAGACGATGTATTGCCGCATTCGCACACTAACGGTTTTACGATGGCCGAATTGCTGGTTGTGCTTGCAATCGTATCGCTGTTTGTGCTCATGGCCCAAATCCATCTTTTCGGACTGCTGAGAAAAAATACGTTCAGAGCACAAACACAGGAGCTTGTTTCGACAATGCAAATGGCCGCCAGCGCCGCAGCCGAGACCGGCCGAAGATATGAAATTATTATCGACATTACAGAGCAGGGATATGGGCTTAAGGAACTAACCGGCACTGAAATATACGTAGACAAGCCGGATGAAACACCCGGAGAGATTATTGTCCAAAATAATCTTACTGAAAATTGCCGGCTCGTTTATGTCTGGTTTGACGATGGGATTGATACTAACGCTAAGGCCTGGTTTCGAGTAGGACCTTCCGGTTGGCAGAATGGTGGAAAAATCGTCCTGCTCGATGAAAAGGACCAGCCATATACGATTGTAGTCAACCGCATCAATCGAATTGTCGTATTAGAAGAAGGTGACATAGAGCTTTTGGAGCCGAAATCTAAAGATGATCTGCCGTTCTAAAACACTTACTCTGAGAAAGAAGGCTTTCAGCCTGGTAGAGGTCTTAATGGCCGTGGCGATTCTTGCTCTTATCAGCTCAAGTGTGCTGGTTGTGATCGATCGCTGCGTGGCCTCGGCGGCACAATCGGCGCTGCGAATGCGGGCCTTTGAAGTTGCCCGGGAGAATATGGAACAGCTTCTTGCTTCTGCCACAGTGAAAGAAAGCGTTGAGTATGGCGTCAGTGAGATATATCCCGACATTGGATGGCAAACGGTTGTTGAGACGTTTTACGAACCGATTACTGCGAGGATGTGGATCAGAGGTGTTTGCTCGGCCCAGTATAATGATCCAAACGGAATAGAGCAAACCGTGGAGCTGACACACTGGCTGACCGATTTGACAAAAGAACAACTGCTCCAGATTGAGAGTCGTGACGAGCAAGAACAAGGAGACTTGTCCGCCGAACTTATCGAGACGATGGAAGATGCCGCAGATTATGCCGGTGTCGATGTTGAAATTATCGAACAGTGGCTTCAGAATGGAATGCTCACTACCGAAGACGGCTCTTTTATCAAAGATAATCTCAATCTCTATAAGGACAGTAACGGCAATCCAGGCGAAGAAGAAAAGAATCAGCAGGCAAAATCTTTAACTGACTTGAAGAACAAAAAAAGTAAGTCGGGTGAGGGATCGGGGGATGACTCATGGCAGGATGAAATAGATCCGAAGACAGGTCTGACTTACGGAGAGCTTGATCAAATGGATTTCTCCGAAATTTGGGAATTAATGCAGAATAAACGGTGATAGGAGTTCCGACTACGATGATATTAAACGTGTTTAGCCACAACATTAAAGAAACTTCCGGCACAAACAGAATGCCGCAGGGTTTTTCTTTGGCTGAAATGCTCGCGGCCTTGACCATCGGAGCGATGGTTATAGTTGCAGTGCTTGGCATTTATCATCGCGCGGAGAATTCAGTCGCCGCAGTGACACGTCGGCTTAACAGCTCTCGACTGCCCGGTGAGGTTCTGCAGCGCATAGCCGAAGATCTTGACAATATTATTTCTTCCAGTTCTGATGGAACAATCACCATTGAGAATAAATTTGAGAATGTTGCCTCCAGGATGCTGGTACCCGCCGCAAAGCTGACAATTACACGGACTATCCATGACAGTAAAGATAAAGAGCTAAAATTTAAAGAAATCATCTGGCAAAGCAGTTACGACTTCCAGAGCGCTTCTAACAGCCTGACTTTATATCGCAGCTCCGGCGGGCTCAACAAGGAAGATAAAGTGCTTGAGAAGAATAAAGATGACTTTGAAAGAGAGCTTTTCGTGCCGATTTGCAGCGGTATTACTTTTTTCAAGATTAGCGTGCTGGCCGGTGAGAATCCTGTAGAAAAATGGAACGGCCCTCCTCCCCGGGGGATTATAGTAACAATTTCATTTGCAGAGCCCTATAAAAGAGCAGATGGCACTTTTGACGTTCCGGACGAGGAAAAAATCACAAGGACCATCGCTATCGACAGAACCAGAAAAATCAGGTTCGATACTTCGACAAACGAATATGGCAGTAACGAAGAAGGGCAGGAGGATGTGAATTTGCCCAGCGACGAAAAACCGCCATCAGAAATCCCCAAGAAGACCGAAAAGGTCAAATAATGAATAAAGGTCAGGACAACTTGATTATTTCTCGAACCCGGCCGGGCGTTGTATTACTGGTGACGTTAGTGCTGTTGATTGTGCTCGCTACGCTGGGTTATACTCTCAGTGACCGTGTTGCGAGCCAGCGCCACCGCAACCAGTATATTATTGACTACAGCAATGCCCGCTATGGCTGCGATTCGGCTGTGAAGTATGCCCTTGCGAGTCTGGAAGAGCTTGAACCGGAACTGGTGAGTCGCCCGAACGAGCCGGATTTTTCCGATTTATTTGCCCTTGACGAGATAGGATATCAGGAGCTTTTGGCACAGTGGGGCTTCGAATCTCAGTCCGATACATTCAACACCGGCAAGAATTTTGACGATAAGAGCGATATTAATGATGTAAATGGTATGGGTCGCGACAAAAGCGGGATGGGCGGCTTCAACGATCTTGATTCTATAGTGATTCGGGGTCCCTATGGTCCGCCCTGGCCGTTTGTGACCGAGCCGGCCGAGTTTGAGATCGGCTCTGCCAAAGTACAAATTGAAATTGAAGATGAAAATGCAAAATACCCCCTCGGCTGGGCGATGATGAATAACCAGGAGTTAAAGCGGGAAACCGAGGCGGGCTTTGATACTTTCTGCGAAATGATGAGCCTCGATTTCATACAGATCGATTCGTTAAGAGAGCAGCTAAAGCAAATAGGCGAGATAAAACCTTTCGCAGATACTTTTAAACCGATAACTAAAACGGTTAGAACGCCTATAACTCCAACGGCAAAAACTACCCGTAAAAGCAGTACTTCAAGGACCCTCCGGACACGGACATCCAGAAAGATAATACCCGTCTCGAAACAAATCTCCGACCAGACTACGCATTTTGCGAAAATGTTTCACAGTTCGCTCATCGACACCGAACCTCTTGCTCAACCGACAATAGTCGTTGGGGACAGAAAAGAATACCCTTTGAAATATATAGGACTGTGGGGCACACGGCAGGTCAATATCAATACAGCCCCTCGTCATGTCCTGGAGGCGGCCTTCATTTTCGGCGGCAATCAAGTCGAAATAGCCGAAGAAATAA
Source organism: uncultured Pirellulales bacterium (assembly GCA_964439135.1). GTDB lineage: Bacteria > Planctomycetota > Phycisphaerae > Sedimentisphaerales > Anaerobacaceae > JAFGPJ01. Next base: position 28,682 of record CAYTNN010000004.1, on the reverse strand, counting down.
TCTTGCAGAGACAACAAGAGCCTTTTGCGAACATAGAAGACTTGAAGGACAAGCTGTCTCGTTATTCCGAATCAGTCGGCAAATGCGAAGAATATATCACAACGGAAAGCAGTTTTTTCACAATCAAAATAACCTCAACGAGCGGCGTGGCCAAGGCAACGTCCATTATAGCTATAACAAAAGATGGTAAAAAAGTTACAAGAATCGCTGTAATCAACGGTTGAATACCGATGACTATTTAGGAGTTTACAAATAGTGGAATCTCAGAATTATTTGGGAATTTACATCAGCAAGAAGACGGCGACGGTGGTCTGCCTCGGTTCGCAAAAAAAAGACGGCAGCGGCCTGAAATGTTTCAGTGTCTCCGTTGAAGGACAGGAGCAGCAGGATATGCAGGCATTGGCAGGCCTTATCGCTCAGGGCTGTGCCGAGAGAAGTTTTAAATTCTCCGAAATTACAGTCGCGTTGGATTGCTCTCTGTTTATGCAGCACAGCGTCCATAGCGAGTTTAAAGATCCAAAACAAATAGCTGCGACCATAAGATTCGATACGGAAGAGGCCCTTGCGACGGATATAACCAATGTTGCGGTAGCATTCGAAATAGCGTCAAGTGACCAAACCGGCTCGCAACTAACCGTTTTTACCGCAGAGCGTAAAATATTGTCGGAAGTTCTTGATGCTTTGCAGCAGTATAATCTTGATCCCGTAAACATAGAGCCGGATGTGGATTGTTTATCAAGATTTATCAGCCGGCAAGTAACCTCAGATGAGTCGGAGCAGACCGAGACGTTATATGGGATGCTATCCCACCGGAACGGCTATTTGATTGTCCCGCCGGTGGCTGTAGATGACGAATCCCGGAAGGCATCGATCGTTCGGACATTCCTGGTCGGCGCGACACAGGACAGGACCAAACTGCTGCAAAGGGAAGTACTTGTCACTACAGCTCTCGTCGAAGGTGCCGGGCCACTTAGTTGCCTTAAAGTCTTCGATTCAACCGGAGCTATAGAATCTCAGCAGCTTGGCGAAAAGCTGGGTATTGAAACCGACGAGATTGATTTACGTGGTATTGTCGAAAACAAACTTCAACCAGAAGCTGATTGCGCCGATCCCATTGATTTTGCAATCGCCTGTGGTGCGGCCCTGGCTCTCTCGGAAAAGGGCCGATGCGTCGATTTCCGGGAGGACTTTAGCCCCTTCCAGGGTAAAAAGCTCAGGCAGCAAAAAACATTGAAAGCCGCGGCAATATCCGTGACGATTCTTTTAGTTGCCGTCGGGCTGTATTTTCACACACAGTTATTCAGCGTGAACAGAAACAAGAATAACTTACGCAGCAAATTTGCCAAAGACTACGCAGAAGTTACCTTGGAACAGTTATCCGCTGACTTAAAAATGAAAGATGCTGTTAGAGAACTCGGTAAGCTACAGAGGCGTATCGAAAACGAAAAAAAGGGCTTGTTTACGGATGAAAAGTCCATATCGTCAAATCTGACACTGGTACTGACAGCGTTTAACGATAACGAATGTGCGAAACAGACGAACCTGAATATCGACACGATTACGATCACAGCCAAGGACATTATGATCACGGGCGATACCTCCGTCCGGCAAAACACACTAAAATTCTTCGAAGTGCTCGGAAAGAACGGACTGGAAAAGTTGCGAGAAAATTTGCGCGAAAAAGGCGGACGCGACAATTTCAATATAATGGTTGTGCCGAAGAAATAATTGAGGAAACATTTTATGAAAGACATATACAAAAATCCAATTTTGTATTATATAGCCGTGCCTGTCATTGTCGGCCTGTGGCCCTTATTAGTTTGGGCCATATACTTACCGAACGCCCAAAAGGATGTTAAAGAGCAGATGGCTCAATACGAGCAGGCCGAACCGATCATGATGGAGATATTAACTCTCGAGCCGGATCGCCTTGAGTTTGCCGATGCAAACGACACAGCCGCTGATTTTACTTACGGTGAAGCTACTGACAGGATTGCGAGCCTATGTCGGATACCGCCGAGTAAGTACAACCTCAGTTCGGCAATGGTAATGACCACGCGAGGGCAGAAAAGCCAAAGCGCAAGTATAGACCTGAAGGAGATAGACATCCGGAAATTCGCCAGATTTTTCTCAATGATGCAACTTCGCTGGCCAAATCTGCAATGTGAACGGCTAAAACTCAGTAAAAAGCAAAACCTCCCCGACAATGATATGTGGGATGTGGATATAGAATTAAAATATTACTATTAAGCCCAACAATTTCAACTTTTTTCGTTGTCGACTGGAATTATTCATCCCGAGCAAAAAGGCTTTAGCTACCAAAAGAACATTGCCAGTTGAGTTTACTCGGCTTCAGAATAGTGCCTCATAATGCGAATAGATTGCGGCACCCAAGCTTATAAACCCGCACCCAATGGCCCTTTCGATGCAGATACGCTCGCGATCTTATACGACTGGCCCGATACGCAGGAAGTACAGAATTTAGCCAAATTCTTCCAGTCTTTTCCCATTAAAATGTGACGTATAGCACTATATGTAGTATATTGCCTATTTTTCCCAGACAGACTGCAGTGGTTTATGCACATGTTAAGATAGGTTTTTTCGATAATTGATTTTTAATACTATTATGCCGACTTTTATCCCTAATTGATGTAACTTTATGTTTTTGCATAGGTTGGCTAAACACTAAACTTTTCTAAAGTTTTCCGGGCATTGTAGTCGATACCAATATTAGTAAGTTGTTTTGGGCCTTAAAAGGGATTTAAGGGACACACAAGATATAGTGGTTATTGGCTTTGAGCGAAAAAACGGACATTTTCGCCTTGAAGCTTGTCATACAAGGTAGTTTGAATGGCAGAATTTGATTCTAACAGTCGATTTGAAAGAGAAAATCACCAGGTAGATCCGGTCGGAGAGGCTCTTGCTCACGATAAGGATGTGGTGATGGAGCAAATTCTTGACAATATCAACACCACGCCTATCGGCCAAGTGTTAAGAAAAATTGCTTCGCTGCCGGAAGTTCGCAAGGAAAAAGTTCTTGATGTCCGTCGGCAGCTTACGGAAGGTAAATATGACCTCGATGAGCGTTTAGATGTTGCTCTCGATAAGGTTCTTGAGTACCTTACGGCATAGGAGGGAGGATTCTTTGCGGCGTATTATGCTTCAGACATAATATGCAATTGAGGAATTTTTAAATCTCAAAGAACTGCTAATGGCCGGCGCTTCTGTATCGGGCTCTTTTTAAGTTTTCGTTTCCCATTCTGTAATATACTGCAAAATGGAACTCTTTTAACTACGAGACTATTTCAGGAATATCATCATCCGGTTCATCCATTTCGACTGGTTTGTAGCCCGGCTGCTTTGACTTTTCCAATTCTTCTTTGAAAGCCGATATAACTTTCTCCTGAATTCTCCTCCTGCAATTGGAATTAATCGGATGAGCTATATCAGCGTGCAATTTCATTCTGCCCTTAAAATCCTTTACTTGCACGGTTTTCCTGAAGAGCTGCTCCACAATTATTGCAGTATCTGGCTCTGAGATGGTTTTTGCCTCCGCATTTTTCGCAATGGTCGCTCATTTTCCTCGAAGGCATAGCAACGAAGTAACCGTTCGTCCCTTCGATGACTTTGATGTCACGAACGACAAACTCGTTGTCCATTGTTATCGAGCAAAAAGCTTTCAGCCTGTCATCCTTGTTGCTGACCATTTTGACTCTGACCTCACTGATTTCCATTTTCTTTGCCTCGCTTTAAAGTTTACCATCTATTGTTTCTCACTATAATGCTTTTGCATCCGATTTTTTCCGCAAGTTCGCTCATGCCTTCTCTGGCTTCTTCTTCATCCCCGCTCTCAATGATATAAAACATCGCTGATCCGCTACCGCTGAGACAGCAAGGCCTGATGCCTAACGACTCAATAGTCTCCTTCAACTCGGCAAGACTTTCTTCCAAGTCGAAACAACTCTCTGCCAGCATATTTGTGCACATTTTAACGACCGAATCAATCCTGTTTTTAAGGATATAGTTTTTTATTCGAATATTGAGCTTTTTATAGAGATGCCGATCGTGTCGGTAATTAGCGTAAACCCTTTTGGTAGAGACACTTACGTCGGGAATTATCAAAAGGGCCGTAAAGTTGAAAATTTCATCTAAATTTATTACTTTTTCTCCTTTTCCTGTGCAAAATGCAAGCGGACCACCCAAAAAGAAAGCAACATCACTACCTAACTTCGCCGCTGATTCGAAAAGTTTCTTTTGGCCGAGACCTAATTTAAAGTAGTGGTTTATGCCGATAAGAGTAGCCGCGGCATCGCTGCTTGCCGAGCCGAGTCCTGTCCCTGCGGGGATATTTTTTGTCAGGGTAATAGTGACATCAGGCGTCAGGCCGCAACTTTCCAGCAGGCTTTTGGCAGCTCTGTAGACGAGATTATCTTCGCCCGCCGGCGCCCAGTTTGGCCCTCGGCAGATCAATTCGATGCCGCTTTGCCGGCCTGGCTGGATGAGTATTTCATCATACCAGTCGATTTTGGCCATGATGGTTTCTATTTCGTGGAAACCGTCGGGACGTTTACCGGCTATCAGGAGTGACAGGTTTATTTTAGCCGGTGCCAGCACCAATAACCCGTCACCTATAGTAGTAATCTGTTTTCTGCTATCCATAGTGAGTTTCAAATCGCATCTTCATTTCCTTGACTATAACATCATAACAAGACTGTATCAAGCAGGACCTTTAGCAAAGATATAAAATAAAATATTATGTTTGCCGCACAATTCTTCGGATTATTCTAAGAGACACTGGAATCGTGACAACGCGTTGCTTTGAGCAGCAAACCAACACAACAATTTCACTCGACTATTTTAGCAATTCTGTTGGCTAACGTTATTTATTTCGTGTCTTCTTTTGTGTTTTGAGAGTGTTTCTCTCCCAGAACACACCATCCTGGTATCCCTGAATCGTTCGGTCAAGCTCGGCCAGGCCCAGGCGTTTTACAGCGAGCAGGCAGTATCCCGTATCAATTTCAACTCCGAGAAATTTACGATCCAGCTTTTTAGCCGTCACAATACTGCTGCCTACACCCACAAATGGGTCAAATACAAGGTTGCCTCGCTTTGTGCTTGCCAGAATCAATTTGGCTAATAGTTTTTCCGGCTTCTGTGTGGGGTGGTCCGTGTTCTCCGGCATTGACCAGAACGGAACCGTGATATCATTCCATAAATTCGACGGATGGGTCAGTCGAAACTGGCCGGCGGATGTCTCCTGCCAATCCTTTGGGGCACCGTTTGAGTCGGTGTATGGTGCGAGAACTCTGCGTTTCAGCTTCAAATCGTCAATGTTGAAAACATAGTCATCTGAAACCGACGCAAACCAGATGTCTTCCGAAGCGTTTTTCCAGTTCCTCTTTGCACCCCTGCCTTTTTCCCTCTCCCAGGTAATCCGGTTTCTTACCTTCAGCAGCTTATCCAGCACGAGATGAACGGCTGTCGACGAGCACCATTCCGAGCAGACATAAACCGATGCTGTTTTTTTAAGTGTGGGCAACAATTTAACCAGCAGGTTCTCGAACCATTCGGCATACTCGTCAAGACTCTTTTTTCTGAAGGTAGTCGAAGTAAAGGTTTTGGTAAGATTATAGGGAGGGTCCAGTATCAGCAAGTCAACGAAGCCTTCCGGTAGAAAGCCAAGGACGTCAAATATGTCTTGGTTTACTATTTTATTGCGGAGAGCATCCAACCGGGCAGGTTGAGAGATGTGTATTAAATCTTTGCCGTACCGATCTGTTTCCGCTTGGCTAAGCGTGATTGTTCGATTCCTATGTGCTCGAACCTTATTCACATGACTAATCCTGCCGGTTTGAGTAAATTCCGCTTTATGCAGATTCTTTTTTTGCCTTTTGTTTTGCCGTGAATAAATCGGCCTTACGTTCGACGATCTCGCGAGTAATGATGTATTTTGCCGGCTTGGGTTCTTCCGGCAGTTCATACATCAAATCAATCATGAGTTCTTCGGTGATTGAACGCAGCGCTCTGGCGCCGGTGTCACGCGTGAGCGCTTTTTGCGCCAATGCATGCAAGGCTCCGTCCGTAAACTCAAGCTCGGCGTTTTCCATCTCAAAAAATCTCTGATACTGTTTAATTAAAGCGTTTTTCGGCTTGGTCAATATGTCGATCAGCGCCGCTTCGTCGAGAGCAGAGAGTGTCGTGATGACCGGAAGTCTTCCAACCATTTCGGGAATCATCCCATATTCGATGATATCTTCCGGAATAACCTGGTCCAGGATATCGCTGAACTCGGCCTTTTCATCTCTTTTACCGCCTATTTCCGAACCGAATCCGATCATTTTTTTGCCGAGCCGCTTTTTAATAATATTTTCCAGCCCCACGAAAGTTCCGCCGCAGATAAAAAGTATCTGCGTGGTGTCGATTTGTATGTAGGATTGTTCCGGATGCTTTCTTCCGCCTTGTGGCGGAATGTTGGCGGTAGTCCCTTCGAGCATCTTCAGCAGTGCCTGCTGGACTCCTTCTCCGGAAACATCACGAGTGATCGAAACGTTCTGAGATGTTTTGCCGACCTTATCTATCTCATCGACATAAACGATGCCTCGCTGTGCGGATTCGATGTCATAGTCGGCAGCCTGCAGCAGCCGCAGCAGAAAATTCTCGACGTCTTCGCCAACGTACCCCGCTTCGGTAACTGTGGTCGCATCACATATTGCGAACGGCACCTCCAACTCACGGGCAAGTGTGCGGGCAAGCAGCGTTTTTCCTGAGCCGGTCGGGCCAATTAGCAGAACATTCGATTTATCTATCTCAACATCGCTGTCGTTGCTGTCGCTGTGCAGTAGCCGTTTATAGTGATTATGCACCGCAACCGAGAGATATTTTTTAGCGTGTTCCTGCCCAATGACATATTGGTCCATGTATTCTTTTATTGCTTTGGGTCTCGGCATTTCGTTTAAGCTAACGCCGCTCCTGGTCCCCCGTTTGCGATCCTGCCGGATGATATTATGACATAGTTCCACACATTCGGGACAGATAAAGACCTTATCCGGACCCTCTATAAGCGTCTCAGCCTGACTTCCCGGCTTGCCGCAGAAGCTGCAAATTGCCTTGGAATTCCTGTTATTTGATTTTTTGGCCATTTCTACTTTCCATTATCAAGTTAAATATCTGTTATTTATCGTACGCGGGGTATTATAGTACAAGAAGACCGCTCAATCAAGTCATTAAAGTGCTTGAATCAGCCGGTTGCCGGCGCCGCTTCTGAAGCCCACCTGAAATATTACCGGCCTGCCGGAAGTACCAAACGAGCGAAAGGCGGCTCCTCGTCAACATCGTTCTTAAAGTTTGAGGTTGCTTCGTCAATCTCCTGCTTTTGAACGTATGCAACCGCAATGCCTGCTGAGCTTAATCATGGTGGTTATTTCCGGCGTATTCGCCTCCCTTGTGCAGAGCTTTAATATTGACCGGCAAGGTTTTATGGTATCTACTGGCGAGAACGTCCGGCAGGGCCTTGGCCGCCGCATCTGGAGTGAGGTATCCTCGCTTTTGCAGGTATGCACCCAACGCCACCATATTGGCGCTCTTGGGACTGCCCAATTCGAAGGCTAATTCGTCGGCGGGCACTGAAACAACTTCGATCGAATCATCCAGTTCCGGATCGACGTCGATCAAAGAGCTATTCATTACAAGAAGGCCACCTTTCTTGAGGCGCGGGGCGAATTTCTTCAGCGACGCCTTGTTCAGGACAATCAGCGAATCGGGTTTGCCTACGACCGGGCAGGCGATCTCGTTTTCTGAGATTACGACCATACAATTCGCGGTGCCGCCGCGAACCTCGGCGCCGTAAGAGGGCATATAAGTCACCTCTTTTCCGGCCTTCATCGCCGTCTGAGCGAGCAGCTTGCCGGTCAGCATAATTCCCTGCCCGCCAAAACCGGCAATAACAATTTCCTCGCAAAAACCGTTTGCAGCCATTCTCAACCCTTCAATCGTCCGAGAGGGAAGACCTTCATCATGTTAGTTTCAATCCATTCCATCGCTTTGACCGGGCTCATTCGCCAGTACGTCGGGCAAGGTGAAAGCACCTCAACCAGCGACATACCCTCGGCACCTTCGATTTGCAGCTCGAAGGCGTGCTTGATGGCTTTTTTTGTTTTACGAACCTGAGCGACACCGCTCAGCGCGCATCGCTCGATATATATCGTTCCCGGCAAAGTCGCCAGGAGTTCAGAGACCTGAAGCGGATAACCCTGCTCGGCGGCGGTCCGGCCCTTAGAAGTCGTTGCCGTCACCTGGCCGAGCATCGTCGTTGGGGCCATTTGTCCGCCGGTCATTCCATAGACGGCGTTATTGATAAAAATAACCGTAATCTGCTCGCCCCTGTGTCCGGCGTGCAAAATCTCGGCGGCACCGATACTCGCCAGGTCGCCGTCACCCTGATAGGAGAAGATGATTTTGTCCGGGTTGGTTCTTTTCATCCCCGTCGCCACTGCCGGCGGTCTGCCGTGTGCTACTTCGACCATATCCACATCGAGGTAATCATACGCTAAGACGGCGCATCCGACAGGTGCTATACCGATCGTTCGATCGCGTATGTCCAGCTCGTCGATTATCTCGGCAATAAGCCGATGAGCAATCCCATGCCCGCACCCGGGGCAATAGTGCGTCGGGCAATCCTTAAGTGTCGGCGTTCTTTTAAATACCGTTTTCATCATTACTTCTTCGGTCTTAAAGTCAATTGCTTGATTTGATCGAGAATTTCGTCAACGTTCGGCACACCGCCACCCGGCCGGCCGTAAAACAAGATCGGCGATTTACCGTTTACGGCCAGTCTCACATCTTCGACCATCTGGCCGTTGCTCATTTCAACGACCAGGAAAATCCTCAATTCATCCGCGGCCTTGCTTATCTGTTCGGTTGGAAACGGCCACAGCGTAATCGGGCGAATCCAGCCGGCTTTGATTCCTTCTTCTCTTGCCCTGCTCACCGCACTGCGGACAATTCTTGCCGCGACGCCATACGCAACCACTACGATTTCAGCATCGTCAATCTCGTGCTGTTCGCAGAGCACCTCGTTTTGTTCTATCTGTTTATATTTGTCCAGCAGCTTAAGGTTCAGTTTTTCCAATGCCCCTTCGGGAAGCCACAATGAGCGGACAATGTTTTGCTTTCTTCCTTTGGCTCCGGTCAAGGCCCAGTCTTTGGCAGGCAGTTTCCGGCCCTTCTTTTTCTGCAATACTACCGGCTCCATCATCTGGCCCAGGATGCCGTCGGCAAGGATCATCACTGTCATCCGGTACTGGTCGGCCAGGTCGAATGCGAGCGGCATACAATCGACCATCTCCTGCACGCTCGAGGGTCCGAGTACGATTGTTCGATAATCGCCGTGCCCGCCGCCCCGAGTTGCCTGAAAATAATCGGCCTGTGACGGCGCGATATTGCCCAGGCCCGGCCCGCCTCGCATGACATTGACCACTACCGCCGGCAGCTCGGCACCCGCCAGGTAGCTGATTCCTTCCTGCATCAGGCTGATGCCGGGACTGGATGAGCTTGTCATCGCTCTTTTGCCTGTGGCCGAAGCTCCGAATACCATATTAATCGCGGCCAGCTCGCTCTCACTCTGCACGAAAACGCGGCCCTCCTCGGGCATTCTGCGTGACATATAGGCGGGGATTTCATTTTGCGGTGTAATCGGATAGCCGAAATAAGCATCGCAACCGGCAATGATCGCCGACTCGGCAAGGGCTTCGTTCCCACACATTAAAATCCTCTCGCCGGCACCTTTGGAAGTCTGCCATTCTTCTGTCATATTCCTGTTCCTTGTACGCTCTGCAACAGGGTTCATTTTTTTTCCTCGATAAGCCTTTGCTCGCCTTTTTCGCGAGGTTCGATAACTATCTCGACATTATCGGAATCGTCCCGAAGCACTTCGATGATCGCCTCAGGGCATATAATCGCACAGGCACCGCAGCCCGTGCAGTCATTGTTGTTTGCCTTAGCGGGGAAGTATCCGATGCTGTTTGATTTTTCGGATATGACTATACTTTTTTTCGGGCATACCACAACGCATAAGCCACAGCCTTTGCATCGTTCGGTGTCGATAATTATTTTGCCAGCCATTCTCAGTATTGCGTATATTCTATTTAACCCCCAGTTTCACTGGGGGTTTTTCTTATTTAGCCCCCGGTTTCACCGGGGGTTTTTCCCACGTAAGCAGCGCATTCTAACAAGCCCGGAGGTTCCTGTAAAGCCAAAAGGTCGGTAAATGACATGTGCTGTTGAGTAAATCGTTTAATATACGGCATTTAAAACACATGTTTTCTCCGTATGCCTGCAATTTCCCTTCTTTATTTTTCGAGTTGGAAAATCTTATGCTCTTCGTCAAACCATATGTCCCGGGCCTGTGCGACATCATCCGGGCCCAGGCCGATCAGCTTAAGCGGATTGTCGAATCCCATCGCAAGAAGCTCGTCGGTGCCGACCAGATCCAGGGACGCCAGGTGATTCATACATTGGAGCATTGTCGCCGACGAGCCACCCAGATACCCCGTTGTCAAATCGCGCAGCAGACCGTCCTCTTCCAGCACCACCTGATGACCCAGCGCCTCGTATTTACCGGCTGGGAGTCCTGCCGGCGACGAAGCGTCACTAACGACCACGCATCGCTCGGGACCCTTGGTTCTGATAATGGTTTTCAGAATCGATGCCGGCAGATGATGGCCGTCGGTGATTATCATCGCGGTAAGGTCATCATTGCCCAGTCCCGCCCAGATGGGATTTTCATGCCGGGGCAGCATTGCCGGCACGCCGTTGCCAAGATGGGTCAGCGAGGTTGCTCCGGCCCGAACAAGCCGGCACAAATCCTGCTCCCCGGCCATCTGGTGTCCCAACGAAACTGTAATACCACGGTCAACGGCATAACGGGCAAGCTTTTCGGCTCCATCTGGTTCGGCTCCAATCGTAAGCAGCTTGACCCGGCCGTCGGCCCAATCGATTAGCTGCTTAAGATAGTCCACATCGGGTTTTGAAATCCACTGCTCATCGTGCGCCCCCCGCGAACCCTTCTCTGTCGAGAGAAAAGGTCCCTCGATGTGAATGCCTAAAAGCCGGCCGCGAAACTCCGCTTCTTGCAGTACTGCGGTGATGATGGGCAGGTTATGCTCGTAGATTTCCTTCGAACTTGTGATTATCGTCGGCAGAAACGCCGTAGTGCCGGCTTCGAAAACACCCCGGCAGGCCAGAATAAAATCATCCCGCGTCAGGTTTATATCGGAGAAATGCACCCCCTTATAGCCATTGATCTGAAGGTCCACCAGTCCTCGTATTTTTATGCTATTTGAAATCTGTGCTTTCTTGCCCATTCTCTTATCCGATTTCCAACAACACATCTTATAAAGGATTTTCATATCTCTGTCAAATACACAGTCTAAATATCCGCCGACAACGGCAGAAGATTTTTCTTCCTTGCCGGCTGCAAATCTCCTATCATTCCCCTCGACTGTAAACAGCATGGGAACATCGTAGAGGACGAGAACTTATGCCTTTGGAAATCAGTGGCCTGCAGCCCGTCAGCAGTTGGATTGAGCTGATTAGAGATAGAGATAACGCTTTTATCAGCAAGCTGCATCAAATCTATGGTGATAATGACGATCTAAAGACCGAAGCGGTCCGAATGTGCCTGTGCAGCCTCGGAGCATTCGCAGACAGATACGGAGCGGACCGCAACGTTCTCATTATCCGCTCGGCCGGCCGGGTCAACCTTCTCGGCACGCATATCGACCATCGCGGCGGCTCGGTCAATCCCATCGCTGTCAAGCACATGTGGCTTGTGGTCGAGCCTCGCGACGACGACCTGGTGCTGGCTAAAAACTTCGAGTCAAACGACTTTCCCGATGAGCAGTTCAGTATCGGCCGCTGTCTGCCGGCCGGCAAGAAAATCGAAAACTGGGATACTTGGTGTCACGATGAGTATGAAAAACGCAGGAACGACCCGTCAGTGAGCTGGTCGAATTATATCCGAGCGGCGGTTTTGTACCTTCAGCATCTCAGCACAAAAGACGACGGTAGCTTCCAACCGGCGTTCCGCGGGATGAATATGATGGTTTACGGAAACATACCGCGAGCGGCCGGCCTGAGTTCATCATCGGCATTGGTCATGATAACAGTTGAAGCTGTAATACGGATAAACTCGCTTCCCATTAAACCTGCTGATTCCGTTGAACATTGGGGATTTGCCGAATGGTATGTGGGCACACGTGGCGGTTGCAGCGACCATGCTGCGATTATATACGGCAGGCACCATACGATTCTCCATATGACAGCTTTTCCATTATCCGTAGAGGAGGCAGCACTTCCGGCCGGCTATTGCTTCGTTTTGGCGAATAGCAACATCAAGGCAAAAAAACAAGCCGGCGGCCGCGATATTTTTAACAGCCGGGTTGCAGGATATATATTCGGCTTGATGTTAATACGCAAAAACTTTCCTCAGTACGCCGATAAACTCGAAAGACTTCGGGATGTCAACCCTGAAAGACTTGGCGTTGATGAGAGCCAAATCTATCGAATGGTAAAATCACTGCCCGCTTCTGCCCGCAGAACAGATGTTTTAAGACTTCTTCCGACAGACGAGCAAAAGATTCATCGTGTGTTCAGAAGTCACGCCGAGCCCAAAGAGGGCTATCCCATACGGCAGGTATGTCTTTATGGAATTGCCGAGTGTATTCGTGCCGAGATGGCCCCTCAGTGCCTGCGAGCGGGTGACATGAAGACGTTTGGTGAGCTTATCAACACCTCCCACGACGGTGACCGCGTGACAAAGCTCGTTGACGGCCGGCGTGTACCTACCGACAATAGCTATCCCGACGAACGAATTGACGCCCTGATAGACGATCTGGAATCGAGCGATCCCGAACGTATGAGCCGGGCCAAGCTGTGGCGCCAGGGTGGCGGCTATAACGTCAGCCTGCCCGAAATCGATGCCCTCGTTGACATTGCGCTGGCAACCGAAGGCGTTATCGGTGCGGGTCTTGTCGGCGCCGGGATGGGCGGCTGTATCGTGGCGGTTGTCGAGGACGAGCACGCCCGGCGACTGGTCGAAAATATGACTGAGCAATACTATCACCCGCGCAACCTGCCGGTAAGGGCGGAGATTATTACCCCCGTGGGTGGTTTGTGCACTATGGATTGAGCAGTGAAGCCGCCTCGGCGTCCAGGAATATCTTACAATTGCCGTGCTGCTGTAATATCGAGGCCGGACACATCGGCGTTACCTTTCCTTCGAGAGCGTTTTTCACAGCCTCGGCTTTGCGCTCGTCGGGAACCGTTACGATCAGGCATGCGCTTTTGACGATCTGCTGAATGCTCATCGAGATTGCCTGCCGGGGCACCTGCTCCAGAGTCTCGAACCAGCCTTCGCCCAACTGTTGTTTCCTGCATTTCTCGTCCAGCTCGACGACGAGATATGGCTCTTCGGTCTCGAAATCCGCTGGCGGGTCATTAAACGCCAGATGCCCGTTCTCCCCGATTCCCACCATTGCCGCGTCGATAGGGTGTTCGGCAATCACGGAGCCTACTCTTTGGCACTCCTGTTGCGGGTCGCCGGCGTCGCCGTTGACGAAATGTACGGTCTTTAAGCCCGGCACCCGATCTACGAACCGCTCTTTCAGAAATTTCCTGAAACTCGCTGGGTGGTCCGCCTTCATTGCGATATACCCATCCAGATGAAACATCGTCACTCGCGCCCAGTCCACATTCTCGGCTTCCACAAGATTTTTTAGCATCTCGAATTGGCTGGCTCCGGTTGCGAGTATTATATTCGCCTGGCCCTTGTCTTCTATAGCCTTGTTAATGGCTTGTGCTGCCGCTGCTGCTGCCGCAGCTCCCATTTCCTGCTTTGTCTTATAAATAAATTTTTCCATTATTTTACTTTCACTTCAAATTTACTGACATTCACTATAATCATAAGCAATTTCTGCCGCTCCGGCAAAGATTTTCCTTGCCCTGCAAGCGTTAAATCTTCTATAACATTTGTCGGTTTGACCTTATTTCTCTATGAGGAGCAATAAACGACCAGCCCATAAATGGAGGTAAATTATAGTGGCTAAAAGCATACTCACAGCACTGACAGTAATAATGAGCTTTTCTTATCTAACGTTGACAGCGGCAGAGCAGGCTGCTGTGGATCCTTCTGCGGTCCTGAATGTGCTTGATAAGAGCCATCCGAGATTAATGCTGAAAGATAAAGACCTGGAGCATTTGAAAGAACTGTATGAAAAAGACAAAGTTCTGCAAAAGTGCGTGAGTGACGTTCTCAGTGAAGCGGACAAATGTGCCGGCAAATCTATGCTTACATACAGGAAGATCGGCCCCCGGCTGCTTAGCGTGAGCAGAGAATGCCTCCACCGGATTTACGCCCTCGCTCTTGCATACCGATGGACGGGCGAGGAAAAGTACGCCGGGAAAGCCGTCGATAACATGCTGACGGTTTGCGCATTCGAAGACTGGAATCCATCGCACTTTCTCGATACGGCCGAAATGTCCCACGCCGTCGGGCTCGGTTATGACTGGCTGTATTCCTATATGGACGCCGAGACGCGGCAGAAAATCAAGGCCGGCCTCATTAAAAACGGCCTGGAGCCCGGACTGACTGCATACCAGAAGAGTTGGTGGGCCAAAAGCGAACACAACTGGAACCAGGTATGCAATGGGGGCCTGATAGTCGGCTCGCTGGCGATTGCCGAGTCGGACCCACAGTACGCCGAGCAGATTATTGCTGCCGCCGTCCGGTCGCTGCCGCTCGCCATCAAGAGCTACGGCCCCGACGGCGCGTGGGGTGAAGGGCCCGGCTACTGGAGTTATGCCACGCACTACACCGCCTACGGACTGGCGGCGCTGCAAAGCGCCCTGGGCAACGATTTCGGCCTGCTGAAAATCGAAGGGCTGGCTGAAGCGGGAGATTTTCCAATCTATACTGCCGGGCCGACCGGGTACTATTTGAACCTGGCTGACGTTGGAGAAAGAAGCTCTAAAAGGACGCTGCCCTGCTTGTTCTGGCTGGCACGCACATACGACAATCCGTTTTATGCCGATGATGAACGTGCTATGCTGGCCAAACGCAGCGCCAGTCCGCAGCACGTGGTCTGGTACATGCCAGAACCGGTTGGGAAACTCCCGGCAAGAGACCTCGACCGTTATTTTCGCGGTCCCGTGGAAGTGGCCGTATTCAGAAGCGCTTGGAACAACTCGGAGTCGCTTTGGGTAGGCATCAAGGCCGGGTACAACCAGGTCAATCACGGGCATCTGGACCTGGGCAACTTCGAGCTTGATGCCCTGGGCGTGCGATGGGTTCGCGACCTCGGCTCGGATAATTACAATTTCCCGGGATACTGGGATGGAAAAAGAGGCGGCATGCGTTGGAGTTATTACCGCTTGAATTCGAAAAGTCACAGCGTCCCGCTGCTGGGCGGTGAAGACCAGGACCCAATGGCGATATCAAAGTTCATTAAATTCGAGTCGAAGAAGTCCTCGGCTTTTGCCCTGATCGACCTGACGAGCGCTTATGAGAAGTATGCGAAGAAGGTCACGCGGGGCCTCGCTATGATGGATGGCAGGCAGGCCGTGCTCGTGCAGGATGAGTTCGAAATCGAGAAGCCATGCGAGCTTGTCTGGGCGATGACAACCGACGCGGAAATCTCATTGGAAAAAGAATGGATTGCAAGACTTACCATAAACGGCAAAGAACTTGTCGCGCGAGTTTTGTCACCTTATCATGCTCCGTTTACGGTCGAATCCGCCGAGCAGAAGCCGCCGGAGAAAACCAACAAAGGCGTGAAACGCTTGACTTTGCGCCTTAACGATGCTAAAGACAATGTACGAGTGGCTATTCTGCTGGCGCCTGTATGGAAGGACGACCGTTACACCAGCTCCGTCGAATTACGACCGTTGGCAGAGTGGTGAGCCCGGCAAAGCAAATATGTATAAAGATGTCATATCAGGAGGTCACAAATGCAAAGTAGAATAAGTTATATCAACAAAACGATCGTTATCGGTATATCAATGCTCTCGCTCGGATTTTTCGTCCCGGCACAAAGCGCCGAGGAAAAGAAACCTCAACTCTGCCAGGGCAATTATCAAAGTGAGGCCGCGGCGAAAGAGCAGCTTGCGAAGTTTGCCCGGAGCTATTCGAACCTGGAGCAATGGAAGTCGCGGGCCGAGCGGATTCGTGAAGGCATCCTTCGCGGGACGGAACTTTTGCCGCTGCCCGAAAAAAACCCGCTCAAGCCGGTCATTCACAGCGAACGCAAGTATGACGGCTATACCGTCCAGAACGCGGCGTTTGAGAGCATGCCCGGCGTTTTTGTCACGGGGAACCTTTACCGTCCTCTGAAAGGCAACGGACCTTTCGCCGCGATACTGTGTCCCCACGGCCATTTCAGCAGCGAAGATAATTACGGGCGATTTCGAGACAATATGCAAAAGCGATGTGCCACACTGGCTCGTATGGGTGCGGTTGTATTCTCTTATGATATGGTGGGATACGGCGATTGGAAAAACGCAGGCTGGGAGCACAGCCTGCCGAAGGCTTTGAAATTGCAGTTGTGGAACAGTATTCGTGCGGTGGATTTTCTGACGTCGCTCAAAGAAGTGGACCCAAAACGCATCGGAGTCACCGGCGCTTCGGGCGGGGGGACACAGACGTTCCTGCTCACTGCCGTCGATGACCGCATCGCAGTCTCGATCCCCACGGTGATGGTCTCGTCCCACTTCTTCGGCGGCTGCAATTGCGAAAGCGGGATGCCCATCCACAAAAGCGATACACATGAGACGAACAATACGGATATTGCCGCTCTGGCGGCGCCCCGGCCTCAGATGCTCATCTCGGACGGCAAGGACTGGACCAAGAACACGCCGGATGTGGAGTTCCCTTATATCCGGAACGTATATCGTCTCTACGGAGCGCAGGATAACATCGAGTATCTGCACCTTCCCGACGAGGGACACGATTACGGCATCTCAAAGCGTCTCGGCGCCTATAAGTTTTTTGCGAAACACTTAAAGCTTTCGCTCGATAAAGTCACCGGGCCGGACGGCTCAATCGATGAAAGCTTTGTTGTGATTGAAAAGGTGGAGGATATGTTCGTATTCAACACCGAGCATCCCCGGCCCGCTTATGCAGTTAAGCCTGATGCGAAAAAACTGCCGTGGGATTAAGCATGTTTATGCAGGGGCAAGCTGTTTATCGACTGCTTTACGATAGCCGGTAACGGTGACACTCATGTCCGGCCGGACTTCGACGATGGCGTAAGAGTTGTTTTCCGGGCCGGGGCCTTCGATTACTGCTTTTAAAGTATAATAGTGAATCCCTTCTATCAGGCTGTAACGTCCATCGTGATAGTGACCCTGGAACACAGCCAAAACCTTGCCCGATTGTTCGAGAATTTGCCGGACCTCGGTGGCACTGTTGACATAGTGCGAGCCGGCACCGTCAAGTAGCTGGTGGACCAGGACAATAACAGGTCCGCTTGACGCGGCCAGGTCCCGCCTGAGCCACTGCCGTTCGGCCGGGGGGACATTGGCGTCGGTCCAGTCGAAATTGCCGTGGTCGTAATCGGTTCCGTCGGATTTATAGTTGGCGTCGAGAACGACAAAGTGCACGCCGTTGAAATCGAACGAGTAGTAACTTCTGCCGGGGTCTATGCCCGTGTTTTCGATATTGGTCAAAAATTGTGCCTTCGAGAGACTATCCTGGTCATGATTGCCGAGAACATGGTAGGCCGGGCCGTTGAACTTGCAGAACACACCCTCGACGGCTCGCAGATACGACAGGGTCTTCTGCTCCACAGGGGGGGAATTCTGGTCCTTGAAATCACCGAGTTCCACGATAAAATCGACTTCCTGCTCGTTCATCGCTTTGACGCATTCGCCAAGCTTGTCGAGCGAATCCCGGTAATAGCGTGTGCCGACTGTATCGGCGTCGGCGTAGTGACAGTCGGTAACGATGCCGAATCTCACGGTCTCCGGCTTGCGTCTGCGGCCGGTCGGGCCGGTGCAGGAAATCGGTGTCAAGGCCAGGCCGGTGAGCGCTGCTGCCGAGGACTTAAGGAATATCCGCCGAGTAACAATCCAACGCTGCTTGTTGAAATTTCCGCCTATCGTGCAGCCTTTCTAAATGAAAGATATTGTGGCCCGAGCCCAAATCACGCTGCTCCCCGGGCACAGATCATAGAGACGGCTCTTTGAGCTCCTGTGCTTTCGGCAGGTCTTTGAGCGTATTGAGGCCGAAGACTTCGAGAAACTTCTTTGTCGTTCCGTACAGCATCGGCCTGCCTAAAACTTCGGCCCGGCCGACGATCTTGACTAATCCTTTATAGCTCAGGGATCGAATCACCTCGCCGACCGCAACGCCACGGATGGCTTCGATATCCGCGCGCATGACCGGCTGCTTATATGCGATTATAGCAAGTGTCTCCAGGGCGGCGGGGCTCAGTTTGTTGTCGCCGCGAACACGAAGCAGTTTCTTGAGCCAGTGATTGTAAGGACTCAACGTGAGCATCTGGTAGCCGCCGGCGATTTGCTCGATTCTAAAGGCGTTATTGTTCGCCTGGTACTTGTCATTCAGATTCTTGATGTGCTGACGAATCTGTTTTGCACTTGCCTCTACAATATTCGCCAGCCGGGCATCTGTGAGTGACTCATCGCTGGCAAACAAAACCGCCTCCACAACCGACTCGACCGTAGTAGTAATCTCCTGATCGGGCTGCGAGACATCAGGCTGTTCTTCATCCGGCATTTGAGGTTCATCATCCTGGACATCCTGTGTTTCTTGTAGCTCTTCGGCTTCCGGGACGTCTTGCTCTTGCTGTGCTTCTTGTGCCTCTTCAGCCTCCAGGACGTCTTGCTCTTCCTGTACCTCTTCGACTTCCGGGACGTCTTGCACTTCCTGCATTTCTGCTGTTTCCTTCACGTCCTGATCTTCCTGTATGTCTTCTATTTCCCGGCTTTTTTCTGTCATATGTTCTTCCACTTAAACGGGTCAGCATCTTTCCTGCTTATATTAATATTTATTGTTTTGATCTGTTTTTGCAACTGCCTTGCGAATTTTTTTAATATGAACCTTTCGGAAATGGTATGGCTCAGGCAGATGCAGGTCAGCCCTGCTTCCTGGGCGGCCAATGCCTGATGATGTTTCAGCTCTCCGGTCAGATACAAATCGGCCTTGGCGGCGATAACCGAATTGATAATCTTGCCGCATGTGCCGGCACAAACCGCCGCCCGCCTGACCAGCCGGTTCCGGTCACCGACCATGCCGACCGCTTTGGCGCCGGTGGCCTTTTTTATCTTCTCGATAATCTGTGCGATTCGCACGGGCCTGGCTAATTCCCCGATCCGGCCCAGGCCGAACGGCATCTCAGTATCGTGCAGTTTGAAAACGTCAAAGGCCGGCATCTCGTAGGGATGCGCCTTTTTCATCGCCGTCACGACGTTATCGAGTTTGCCCGCCGGCACAATCGTCTCGAATCGTATCTCGCCGACTTTTTCGAGTTTGCCTCTTTTGCCGATAGCTGGCTTTGCGCCCTTATGGGGCAGGAAGGTTCCCGTGCCCTCGGCGCCGAAACCGCAGTGGCTGTAGTTGCCGATTGCCCCGGCACCGGCGGCAAACACTGCGTTCGAAACTTCCGCCGCCGATTTGGCGGGGACAAAGACGACGAGCTTGTAGTTATCGCCCGCAGGGTTTGCCACGTAATCGCCGATTGGTTCGCCATTAACGATGCCGACAATTTCGGCAAGACCGTCGTTGACTCCGCCGACGGCCGAATCCAGGGCGGTATGGATTGCGAAGACCGCAATGCCTGATCGAATCAAATCATACACAACGCCGGTAGGTCCCTCGGCGGTAATTTTCTTCAGCGCGTCCCAGATTATAGGATGATAGCCGATAATCAAATCGGTCTTCAGTTTTTTTGCCTCGGCGACAACGTCACGCGTGATATCGATAGTCAGCAGGATATTTTTGACATCCTTCTGCGAATCACCAATTAATAATCCCACGTTGTCCCAGTCCTGTGCCAGCTTGAGCGGGATTATTTCGTCTATTGTCGCGGCAATATCTTTTATCTTCATTTATTTTTTCCACACTCGCTTTTCACGAGCTGATCGAAACACGTTTGCAGCTTTTTGGTCACATCCCCGACCCGGCCGTCACCGACAGTATGCTTCTCTACTTTAGTTATCGGCATGACCTGCATGATAACATTCGTCAGAAAAATTTCATCGGCGCCGAGCAAATCATCTATCGTCAGATCCTTCTCTATCAATTCAATGGAATTTTGTTTAGCGAGCAGGCAGACGGCTTTTCTTGCTACGCCTGGAAGAACGGGCGTATTAATCGGCGGTGTGTAGAGTACCGAATCCTTGACCAGAAAAACATTGCTGATGCAGCCCTCAGCCAGGCGATTGTCCAGCGTAAACCAGATTGCCTCGGCCGCTCTTTTCTGATGCGCCAGGTTCAGCGCAATCATACGCGAGAAATAGCTTGTCGTCTTCCGGCCGGAAGCAGGATCGATCGGATTCTGCTTGAACGGGCACAGCACGACCAATACGCCTTTTTTATAATATTCGGGCGGGTAAGACTGGAACTTTGTCGCTGTGATGAGAAGTGTCGATTTACGCTGCTCTTCGGATTCGGCCATCGGCCCGTTCGTGAGCGTCAGACGCAGGCGCGCATCGGTCAGCTTATTCGCACGCAGCACTTTGTTAATCGCCTCGGCGATATATTCCTGCTCGTATGGATTATTTATCGACAGAACGTCGGCACAGGTAAACAGCCTGTCCAGGTGGTCCGTCAGGGCGAAGACCACGCCGTTGTGACTGCGCATAGTCTCGAAAAGCCCGGCACCGTAAAGAAATCCGCTGTCGGAGACGGATATAGTGGCCTTGTCGATATCGACTAATTTATCATTTAGAAATACTTGTTCAGTCATAGTTTCGTATTACGCAATACGCATCAAACACGATGCATCACGCTGTTTATTCCTGCGATCAATGCTCTTGCTTTTACAATTGTCTCGGCCCACTCAGCTTCCGGGTCGGAATCCGCGACGATACCTCCGCCGGCTTGTGCATAGGCCTTCTGGCCTTTAATAATAATTGTTCTTATGGCAATATTCAAGCTTGCACTGCCATCGATCCCGATAAAGCCGATACTGCCCGTATAGACGCCTCTGGCGGTCAACTCGGTTTCGTCGATGATTTCCATAGAGCGGATTTTCGGCGCTCCGGTGATAGAGCCGCCGGGAAACAACGCTTTTAGAACATCGCAGAAGGTGATTTCCTCGCGAAGCTGCCCAGCCACGGTAGCAAGGGCGTGAAAAACCGTCGGGTAAGTTTCAATCGTCCTGGGCTGGACGACCGACCTTGTCCCGGGCTGGCAAATTCTGGCGACATCGTTGCGCTCCAGATCGATAATCATATTCAGCTCGGCCTGCTCCTTTTCGCTGCCGAGCAGCTCGTTGAAATTCCGGGCGTTGATTTGCTTCGCCTGCAAGGCCGCCTCCGCAGTCTCGTCGAGGCGAGGCCGGGTGCCTTTTATCGGCTTGGTTTGAATAACGCCGTCGGCGATTGTGATAAACATTTCGGGCGATGTGCTGACGATTTGAAAACCGCCCGCATCGATGTAAGAGGCGCAGGGACTTGGATTATAGCAGTTTTGCCAATGATAAAGCTCAATCGCCCGCGCATCGTAATCGCATTCGAATCGTTGCGAGAAGTTAATCTGGTAAACCTCGCCGTCGTAGATGTACCGCTTAATTTTCTCGACGGTTCGCAGGTAATAATTTTTATCCATATTGGACCGGACTTGCGACAAATCAATATTCTCAAGGTCGGCAGTCGCAGGTTGCGGCATGCGAGTCCTTTGAGATTCAGCTAACAAACGCTCCAGAGCGGCAAGTTTTTCTTCCGGCTCTTCGGTATCGTCCGGCGGCTCCAGGGCGATCAACCAAAAACTTTCTTCGAGATGATCATAGGCGATGAACCGGTCGTAGAAACACAGCCGAATCAAAGGCAGTCCAATATCGTCGATTGCAGAGGTTGGCAGCTTTTCGATATATCTGCCAAGCTCATAGCTGAAATATCCGATCCATCCGCCATGGAAGATGCCCTTGGGCAGGTTGATATAGCTATCTTTTTCGAGTTTATATTTAGCTAAAGTCCTTTGTAATTTTCCGAAAGGATCATCCTGTCCCGCTTCGAACTCAAATATCTCTTTCGGTTGCGCAGCGAAGTAGCTGAATCTGCCGGCGTCCGCCCTGGCCGGGTTGCCGCCGAGAATTGACGCCGATTCCAATTGGGCGAAAACTTCACAAAGCCCTGGTAAATTTGCCGATGCGCGGATTTCTCTGCAACGCAATCGGCAGACGATACGTCGACCATTCGTAGCGGCTGTTCCTGCCACGACGATTTTTCCGGTCGTTGCGGGTGCAGTGGTGTGATTTCTTGTTAAATTCTGGATTTTGGTCATATTTAGAATTCGATTTGTGCCTATATGGAACTATGTGTTTAACGTGTATCTCTTTTCGCGTCGTCATCATTCAGCGTAGCAATAAATGCACCGCAATCACTGCATAACAAACCACAAATCGCTGTCATCTCATTCATCTTTTTTCCCTTCTGTAACGGTATATAGCCACCATCTGATTTTGTTTTGGCGTTTCGATCTTGCCTGCCTCTCAAAATAGACGGTCATTTCCAAACCACCCTCGATTTTGATCCTGAACCAGTGTTTACGTAAATATCTCTCGTTGCCGCCGCTGCGGCAAGGCCCCGTTTCCTTCCAGGCCTCAAGCACATCAGCCACTATATATTCTTTGTCTCTCCATTTAAATCGCTCCGGAAGTCCCGGCTCGCCTTTAGTCATTGCAGTCGTATCGAACGTACCTGCGACCGGCTCGATTGGCTCACTGATAAATTCCTCGCTCATAAGCTCATTGTCCGGCTTTGAATTCTGTCATAATCTGCACACCTGATGAAGTGCCTATTCTTTGTGCTCCCGCGGCTAACATGTCGAGGGCCTGTTTTGCGGTCCGTATTCCGCCGGCGGCCTTTATTTTGCACCCGGGGGCAGTTTCTTTCATCAGCTTAATATCTTCGACTGTCGCTCCGCCGGCCGGGTGTAATCCCGTGCTGGTCTTTATGAAATCCACCCCAACCTCCTGTGCTATCCGGCAGGCGAATATTTTCTGCTCGTCGCTCAGGGCGGCCGATTCGATAATCACCTTGAGAACCACGGCCAGCCTCATCGTTCGGCAGACCTTCAACACGCTCGCCAGTTGGTAGGCGAGATAATTCGAATCGCTCTCGATGATCGCCGCCAGGTCGACGACCATGTCAATCTCATCCGCCCCGGCGAAGATGGCTTCTTTGGCCTGAGCGACTTTGATTTTTGTGGTGTCGGCTCCGAGCGGAAGACTGACTACACCGCCGACAGCGACTTTTGAGTTTGCCAACAGTTCAGCGACCAGCGGCACCCAGCGACCGTTGACGCAGACCGTATGAAAACCGTAGGTTTTTGCGTCCCGGCATTGCTGCTCGATTTGTTCCCGTGTCGCCGTCGCATCGAGCAGCGTATGGTCGATACAGCCGGCCAATTCATTTTCCGATATATTCTGTTCAATGTTCGACATTTGCTATCCGCCACGTGCGAGATTACTCAATTTATAAACAACATCTCAGGCATTTTCGCAACAGAAAATGCCCTGATGAATACTTTTCAGCAGTTTGCCTCGACGTATTTTTTCTTCTTAAAAAAATCCATCGCGCCGTCGATGCTATCGAAGACTTTTGTCGCCGTCTGGGTCACAAAGACCGATGGGCTCTG
>CAYTNN010000004.1:0-4710 GCA_964439135.1 uncultured Pirellulales bacterium | reverse complement strand
TCGACATAGTCCAATCCTTCCTCGCCGGCCCGCCGGGCCTTGTCCGGCAGGTAGCATTCCTCCAGGTCGCCGGGGTCAAAGCAGATAAACGATTGTTTCATCAATCGCCTGAATTCGTTAATCTCCTTTTGCACGTTCTTAATGCCATTGACAGCGGTCATCGGGAAGCTCAGATACGCTCTTTTCATACGACCATCGAAAACAAGTCTGTAGAAGGTTTCAGCAGTCCCGGCTCCGGCGCCGCGGGCAAGGCAATACAAAGGAACCGTCTCGTCAATCCCCTTGCAGAGCATTTCCGTGCCGAGAATCTCTTCTTCCCGCCAGACAATTAAGTCTTTCAGACTGTGCTCGACGGTATGATCGTCGAGGAGCCGGGCGTGCAGGGCAACAACGCCATCTATCAGGCAGACATATATATCGGCGTTGAGCTTGCGCATCTGGTCGAAGTCCACCGCCGGGAAAAGACCGTGCCGCCAGCGGAACGTCGCGTGGGTATTCACAATCAGATTGGGTGCTTTAGCGGCTTTTGCGATAATGTCCTTAAAGACGCTCCTTCGAAGCGAGTTAAGCCTTTTCATCGGAATGTCCAGAATCTTGCCGGGCGGAATATCGGGCGCCTCGGCGTACATCCGGTCGCCGACGTTGCACAGCAGCACTTCTTTGCCCTGCCCGGCGGCAAATTGGCAGACATCCTCAAGGTAGCTCTTCTTATCAACGCCGACCATCCCGGTAACGACAATAATCATATCCAATCCGACCTTACAATATACCAATAACTTTGCGAACCGCTATGATATACGATAACCATCCAATTAGCAAATGAATCTTCGCCTGATCGTGACCGGCATAGCAATCACTCCCCATATTTCGGCACAAATTTTTCTTGAAAATCCCAGGTCATGTTGTATATTGACTATTTATACAGCGAGTTTACATGGGATTATCAACTTCGCAGTAGTGCGCTCGTACTGACGGCTGCCTCAGTGCGCAACCGACGGGGACGAAGTCCAATTAAACGACTGTAATCTATACGCACGTGTTGAACTGGGGCCTCACGGAGTTGTGAGCCCATCGGACGCGATTCGAACGACCGCAACATCGGGGTGTTATCTGGAAACTGAATAAGACCTTTCATAAGAACGCCAACTATCTTAATTCATTTCCATAGCACCGCTTATGCATGCAAGGAAATTAGGCCTTATGCCGACAGTTGGGCATTTGTTGTTTCTTATCTGGAAACCATATATACATAGTTAGGCCGCGTCTCGCGGCACTTAGGAGACTACCATGCGATCAGTTATTATAATACTGTTAGCTGCGTTGGCAGTTGCAGTCGGCTATTTCATTGGATTCTATGTGCGGATTGGCGCTCCGTGGTCTGCAGATGCCACCATCTTTATGATAATCACTGTAGCCGGCGCCTTCGGGGGGTTGCTCTACACCGTGCGCGACAGCGGCCTGGAGTTCCCCCACCGTGATCCCGAAAAGGATCATGTAATCAAGCTCGGATGGGTAGCGGATTGTTTCTATGGTATCGCCGGAGCCTATGTGGTTTTTCTCATATTACCCACCGAACTTACGACTGCAGGTACTCCATCAAAATCCTTATTGAGTTCTGGTTCAATTCTGGGTTTAGTCAAGCTCCTGGCTATGGCTCTTGTCGGTGGGTACGGAGGGCGCAGCTTAGTTGACCGCGCCCTGGCCAATATTGCAAAGGATGCCGAAGAAGCTAAAAAGAGCGCCGAGGAAACCAAAAAGAAAGTTGACCAGATTGAGGTGTTAGATACGAAAGCCATGGAATTAGTCAATCGTCACTTGGACGAAAACGAGAAAGTAAAAGATGTTCAGGAGCTTAAGGAAGCCGTCAAGGTTGCGTCGCGAGCTGCTCGATTTGAGATCTTCAAGGAGGTCCGCGAAGTTCGTACGGCAAATTGGAACTGGAAGAAGAAGAATAATAACTTGTCGCTAATGGAGCGAACCATCCCGATCTTCGAGGCGCTTATAGACAATAATGCGGGAGAGCAATTTCACCGCAACCATGGGCAACTTGGCTATGCATTGAAAGACCGAGGAGGACAGGACGAAACAAAAAAGGACTGGGAACACGCCTACCGAGAAATTAGTAAAGCGATTAATTTGCGAGACCGAGAAGGAGAGAAGGGTTTCTTGATGTATGAGTTTAACCGTGCAATGTGTGGCATAAAGATAGGCAAAACCTTCGATTCCATCGCAAGAGACATATGCTCAGCGGCTCGTCGAAGCTCCTTGCATACGAAGATAAAGGAAAATGACATTATTGTGAACTGGGCCAGACAGAACAACTACAACCTCGAGACCATCCAGGAGGAGTAGAAAACTGTTTTGTGTCTGGATACAATAACGTACAATCTATTGTTGAAACAACATGTTGTTGAGTTCAAGAAATAAGGATTAATAATGGCGTTCGCAGAAGCACTAAGGGAGAAAGCTGGAGTTGTCGCATATCGCTTCGTAAAAGGAGATGAGCCACATGTGCTCCTTATAACATCTCGCAAATACAAAGGATCGTGGGTGTTTCCAGTAGGTGCCGTGAAGCAAGGCGAGTCATTGGAGGCGGCAGCTAAACGTGAATGTGCAGAGGAGGCTGGCTACTGTGTGGATCTTAGATTGAAACTTCCCACAATCGAGGCTCCAGACGGCGAAACCAAAATAAAATTTACATTTTTCCTCGCAACGGTAGTTGGAAATGCGGCGCAATGGGAGACGGACAGGAAAAGAGATTGGCTTCCGACTTCTGAGGTCGCAGACGCGTTGCCGACCGTCTTTCGCCCGGTTGCCCTTGAGGCCGTTCAGCGCCTAATGCAGATGAGCTCTGATTAGGGGGATCACAGTACGGTCACGATGGGATTCCAATAAGAGCAACTCAGGCTCTGCATTGGCCACGTAGCAGATATCGGGTTTACGGTATAACCATTCAATAAACCAGACTCGGCAAACCGCGGTTTATCTCCGTTATTAGACGTTCGAATGCCACTGGGCGATTCAGAACATTTGCTGCGAGTTGGAGGGCAGGTATGTGCTCTCACGCTGCTACCGAGAGCTGTTTATTTGTCTCGTAAACTCAAACGCTCCCAAAACCAAAAACGTCTATGTGTCTCTGTTCACGATGCTTCTTGCCTAATGTAGTGTCTTCCGGCATTTTTCCCGACAACTCCCACGAAGAGAAATCGTTACAGGTTTTTCAACCGCTGCTGCCGGTCGTAATCTTTCAGCGCTGCGATTATTTCCGACATGTCGCCGGCCAGCACTTTATCGAGGCTGTAGAGGGATAAGTTGATTCTGTGGTCGGTGACACGATTTTGCGGGAAGTTATACGTTCTGATTTTCTGGGACCTGTCGCCCGAGCCGATCATGCTCTTGCGTTGTGAATCTCGCTCGGCCCTTTTCTTGCTCATATGATGTTCATAGATCCTGCTTCTTAAAACCCGCCATGCCTTGGCGCGATTTTTGTGCTGGCTTTTTTCATCCTGCATGTGGACGGTAATCCCGGTCGGGATGTGTTCGAGTTTTATCGCGCTGCTGACCTTGTTGACGTTCTGTCCGCCCGGCCCGCTGGACCTGCTGACGTGCTCGACGACATCATCGGGGGCAATTTCAATATCGAGCTCTTCGGGCTCGGGCAGAACGGCAACGGTCGCCGCCGAGGTATGGATTCTGCCCTGGGACTCGGTCTCCGGCACTCGCTGGACGCGGTGGCCGCCCCCTTCGTAGCCTAATTCGGACCATACGCCCGGGCCTTTGACGCTGAATATGGCTTCGCGAAAGCCACTCTTCTCGGTTACACTGAAATCGAGCTGCTCGATCTTCCACCTGCGAGTCTCGGCGTACTTCATATACATCCCGTACAAATCGCGTGCGAACAGAGCTGCCTCTTCGCCCCCGGTGCCGGCACGTATTTCAATAATGACCGAATCGATATCCATATCGTCGGCCATGATCATGGTGTTCGTGATTTCCTCGATCAGGCTGTTCTTTTGTTCTTCGAACTGCGGTATCTCTTCTTTTGCCAGGTTTTTGAAATCTTCGTCGGCGGAGCTGTCGGATAATATTTGCTCAGCCTCTTCAATACCGGCCTCCGCTTTTTTGTACCGGCGGTATTTTGTGACTATCGTTTTAAGCTTGCCCTGCTCTTTGGATAGAGCGATAAACCTGTTCGGGTTGGAGGCGACTTCCGGCTCGGAAATCTGCTTCTCGATCTCGCTATAGCGTGCCTCGAGCTGGTCGAGTTTTGCCAGTAGACTGTCTTTTTGTTCAGCCATAAATACCGTCCGCTAAAGGTACGAAATGACAGCCCAAAGCAATTGTGCCGTCATTGAACAATCCGTTTGCACTTGACCAAAAGAACAAAATGCCCCCAGCCCGGTTTTCTCAGGATGGGAGCATAAATCGTAATCTGGGGAATCAGCTATTGCTGCTGGTCTTTTTTGTTCTCGTTTGGTTTTTTGCCGGCTGTGGCCGTCTTGATATAACTCGTGCCGTACTTCTTCTGGAATCGCTCTATTCGGCCGGCTGTATCGACATATTTCTGCTTGCCGGTATAGAACGGATGGCACATCGAGCATATCTCTGCATGGATTTCCTTTGCCGTGCTGCGAGTCTCGAACGTACTGCCGCAACCGCAACGAACCACTACCTTTTCATATTTTGGATGTATTTTTTCTTTCATAACTA
>CAYTNN010000003.1:23617-48491 GCA_964439135.1 uncultured Pirellulales bacterium | reverse complement strand
CCGACTTTGCAGCGAAGATCGTTCGGCGGGGCGGAAATCCGCTGGAGTTCGAGACGATACGAATTAAACCTTTAACGGACTCGAATGATTTTCTGCGAATTCTCGCGAAGATAGTGCAGTATGACTGGGTCATCTTTACCAGCGGCAACGGCGTGACTACGTTTTTTGATGCCCTGGAAAAGCTGGGCAAAGACGCCCGGGTTTTCGGTTCTGCGAAAATCGCCGCCATAGGAGGCAGTACCGCAGACAGGTTGAGCGAGTTTGGCATAAAAGCGGATTTTGTGCCGGGTATCTTTACGAGCCGGGAGCTTGGCAAACAGTTGGTCCGCTTTGTGAATTTGCGAAGCAAAAAGATATTGTTGCTGCGTTCCGAGCTTGCTTCGAACGAGCTTCTCGATATATTAGCCGGAGCCGGGGCTCAAGTTGACAACATCTCGGTTTATACCGCTATAGCGGCAAAGAGCGAATCCGCCTGGCTGGCCGAGGCAATCGGCGAGGGGGCAATCGATTGGCTGACGTTTGCAAGCCCTTCTTCGGTCGATGGATTTTTCGAACAAATCGACTCCGAGGCGGTAAATTCAGGTAAAGTCAAAGTTGCATCGATCGGGCCGGTGACGTCCGAACGGTTGAAAGAGCTTGGTATTACGGTGGACGTCACGGCTAAAGAACACACCCTCGACGGATTACTTGATGCCATAGAAGAAGCGGAAAAATGAATTTTGGATGGCAATAACTGCAAATCCCGAATTATCGAATACGAGACAGGAGTTCTATAATGGGTTTTCCGAAAAAAAGAATGCGAAGGCTGCGGAGCAGTCCTTCGATGCGAAGGCTGGTGCGTCAGACGAGTGTGAGCGTGGATGACCTGGTCTATCCGTTATTTGTCCGCGATGGCGAAGGGATTAAGGAGCCGATCAAGTCGATGACGGGCTGCTATCACTTTTCGCCGGACACGATAGCCGCCGAGGCTGCCGAGGTGGCGTCGTTGGGGATACCGGCCGTGCTGCTTTTCGGCCTGCCGGGCATGAAAGATGAAATCGGTTCGGAAGCCTGGGTCGAGCAGGGCGTCGTCCAGCGGGCGATTCGCCAAATCAAGAAGGCGTCGCCGGAGCTGCTGGTCATTACCGATGTTTGCCTCTGCGAGTTCACCAGTCACGGCCACTGCGGCGTGATCAAGGACGGGAAGGTCGAGAACGATTCGACCTGTGAACTGCTGGCAAAGATAGCCCTGTCGCACGCCCAGGCCGGCGCCGATATTGTCGCCCCTTCGGATATGATGGATGGCCGGGTAAGGTACATTCGCGAGGCGCTGGAAGAGAACGGCTTCGAGAATGTTGCTATTATGTCTTACGCAGCGAAATACGCTTCTGCGTTTTACGGCCCGTTCAGAGACGCCGCCGAGTCGGCGCCTGCTTTTGGCGACCGAAGGACGTACCAGATGGATCCTCCCAACGCCGATGAGGCGATGGCTGAGATTGCTCTCGATATTGAGGAAGGCGCCGATATCGTTATGGTCAAACCGGCCCTTGCTTATCTCGATATCATCTGCAGGGCCAGGCAGCGTTTCGATTGCCCGATTGCCGCTTACAACGTCAGCGGCGAATATATGATGGTCAACGTTGCCGGCGCCCAGGGCCTTGTCGACAGGGAAGCGATAATGATGGAAGTGCTGACCGCTATTAAGCGTGCCGGGGCGGATATTGTCATCACATACTTCGCCAAAGAGTTGAGTAAACTGTTGTCATAAAATCCGGCGAGTTTCAACTCGTGACATTGCCCATGACCGAACTTAGAAAACCTACCGGACAAGCATCCGGGCAGGGCGGTTGAAATAAAAAGGGCTGTGAACAGCAAAGTGCCCACAGCCCGAATTGTATATTCCACAGATTTTACTGTATATTACGGACAATTCTCCATCCACTCGGACGTGAAGAATACAAGGTCGTCCAAGTCGATTACTCCGTCGCCGTTGTAATCATTGCATATCGAGCAGGTAGTATCCGGAATGATATAGTAGTCTTCCGTTTCACCAATCAGGTATTTTTCCTGGGGTCCGGAGCCGGCATTGCCTACTACACCAGGATTACTGCCGGTCTTCCATGGCTGCTCTGAAAGAGTGATTCTCATCCAGATATGTTCTATATCATCGGGATGCCAGGGCAGGAACGCCGGTGAAGTGATTGTATTTAGCCCTATCGGCAGGTTGTACAGGAATTGGTTCTGCACTGCCCACTCTGGTGCCGGGCCTTCGGAACAATCGACAACATCGTCCCAGTCACCATCACGGTTCCAGTCGATCCAGATATTGACCCAGAGGTCGACGTTCGGATCGACAACAGTGACCTTATAATCAAGTGTAGTCCAGCAACAATTTGGCAAACTCAGCGTGTTCTTAAGGCTAATGGCATCATCACCGTTATCGCGGTTCGCAGTAGTACCCGGACTGGTTATGATATTGTTAGTGGGGTCCTCATCGGGACCGGTGTCGGCTTCTGTTTCCCTGGTAATTGATGTACCAAGATATGCCACCACCTCGTTGTTCAAATGGACTGGCCCGTAAGGTCCCGTCCCGCTGCCGTCATTATAAACGGTCGGGAAATGGGCCTGGATTGAGTATGGAAGCCCGGTGTGGCCGGAGGGATATGCGTTCATAGATCTATTGTTGTTATTTGTGCTGTCGGGGGCGTCACCAAGGTCTGTTTTTCCAGGAAGTACAATTCCCGAGCAGCTAATAGTGATGAAACCTTCACCGTTCTCGGAGCCGTAGCCTCCAACCTCGATAAGATACTGGTTCCCTTCGACTGCAGCAAAGGTGACCGCTGACTGATAACCTCCGCCGGCGTCATCGTTGCATTCGATCAGGTCACCTGACGTTGGGTAGCATTCGCATCCGTCATAGACGGCGAGCATCGTATCGAAACTGCTGCCGGCAAGGCTGACCGTGACATTGCCCGTGCACGAGGCGGTATAGCAGTACCAGACATTCGGACTGGTCAAGCAGAGACCCGATCCGTCGAATGTCGCATCGGTCGTGTCGAACGGCATGTCCTTTACATCGCCAATTGCCTTTGCGTTCTCGCAGTCGTCCTTGGACGACGGAGGAGGCCCAACTCCCTCACAACTTATGTTCAGTATACCCGAACCGGTTTCGGAGTTATAACCTCCGACCTCGATCATGTACTGATTGCCTGCGATTGCATCAAAAACGACCTGTGACTGACGAGTACCGCCGAAGTCATCATTGCACTGGATCATATCATCATAATCAAAGTCAGGTTGACATGTGTTATAGGCGGCGAGCATCGTATCGAAGCTGCTGCCGGCCAGGCTGACAGTTGCCTCACCCGTGCATGAAGCTGTATAGCAGTACCAGATATTTGGACTGTACATGCAGTAGTGTGGGCCGTCCTGGGTTGCACTCGTCGTGTCGAACGGCAGATCCGTTACCTCACCGACCGGTTTTGGGTGAGCCCTACTGTCGTTGGACCCTGAAGGGGGCGGTGTGCTCTCGGAACTGATATTTAATACTCCCTCACCAACTTCGTCGGAATTGTAACCCATAACCTCGAAAAGATAGTGGTGGCCGGCTGTCGCCTGAAAGGTGATCTGAGACTGAAGAAAACCGCCGAAGTCGTCATTTCGTTCGATGATATCACCAGATTCCGGGTAACAATCACCGGTGTCATAGACGACCAGTGCGGTGTCAAACTCGCTGCCAATGAGGCTGACAGTTACATCACCAGTGCCGCCTGCTGTATAAAGATACCAGAGATTTGGGCTGTTAAAGAAGAGACCCGGGCCGTCGAACGTCGCACAGATGGTGCTAAACGGCAGATCTGTTACGTTGCCGATCTGTTTTGCTTTATCACAATTGTCGTTGGTTGGCCCGGTCATTAACGCATCGCAACTGATACTCAGAACACCGTTCCCCTTTACTGAAGGATTGAATCCTCCGATTTCGATAAGGTACTGACTGCCGACCGTTACGGCAATAGTAACTTCTGATTGCTGGCCGCTCGAATCGTCATTCTTTTTGATCAGGGCAGCCAGGCTGGGATAACAACCACAACCTTTATAGACGGCAAGCTTCGTATCGAAGCTGCTGCCGGCCAGACTGATAGTCGCACAACCAGTGCAGGTAGCAGTGTAACAGTACCATACGTTTGGACTGTTAATGTAATGTCCGGGGCCGTCAAATGTTGCTTCTGTAGTGTTGAACGCCATGTTTATTACGTTACTGACCGCTTTTGCGTTGTTGCAGTTGTTATTAGACGGAGCAGCGCCGGATGCGACGTTTACGGCACCCAGCACTAATACCAATCCGCAAACCAATACTAAATTTGATCTTAACCATTTCATAATTTAAGCCTCCAAAAACAATAACTGGTTTTCAATTTTGAAACGTTCCTTCCGGACATTCCATATATTATTAAGGAGCAACAACTACACAATGAGAGAAAAAACGCGTCCTTGCCACTCCTCACTAATAGATACAGTGCCAGTATCGGCAGAAAAGTAACACATTATTACAGCAAAAACAAGAAAAAATTGGAGTATGGCGTTTTTTTTTGCCCTGTTTGAGGGCATACACCGAAACCTGCTTTTTCTCTGCGTATAGAACAAATCTGCTTCGTCGGATGTGCTTTTTGGCACTATTTTTTGTAGGCCTCTTTCGGATCGTAGACCTTCTCTTCGATAAACTCCAACTCTTTATCGAATTTCTGCTTCAATGCCCGGTAAAAACAGGATTGATAACCCACGTGGCACTGGCCGGCATCGACGGATACCTTGAGAATCAGGCAGTCCTGGTCGCAGTCGACAAGTATTTGCTCCACTTTCTGGCGGTGGCCGCTCTGTTCGCCTTTTTTCCACAATTTTTGGCGTGATCTGCTGAAATATGTGGCGTATCCTGATTGTATTGTAACATCGAGCGACTGACGATTCATATAAGCGACCATGAGCACCTGGTGAGTCCGGGCGTCCTGTGCAATGGCGGGTATAAGGCCGTTTTCATCGAATTGCGGGGCAAATTCCAAATTTTCTTCGAGGTTCTGTTTTGTACTCAACTGACCGATTCCTTAAGTTGGGGTTTTAATTTAGGTTTTCCCATAAACGAGAGTTCTTTTCAAGCATCCGTAGGGGCCACCCCGCGTGGTGGCCCTGGGCAGGCACGCGGGCCTGCCCCTACAGCCACAGGTAGAATATCAAGTCCATCGAAAAATTCAAGCTTCCCGGCTATCCAAATCCCAAAAGTTGCTGGAGCTAATGTTTCTTGCATACTCCCGGCAGGGGGGGAATTGGCTTTGTTTGGCTTTGAATTGGCTTTGTTTTTTCGCAGCCTCCGACCATTAAAATCTCCATAAACTATTGCCTGCAATGACTTAGCGTTATTTTGACCCTTTATAAATTGGCTTTGTTTTTTCAATTCGGGTTTTCAACCCCCAGATAAAGATAAATCTGGGGGCTAAATAAGATTGGGTTTGTTTGGCTTTGAATTGGCTTTGTTTTTTCGCCGCCCCAAGCCGCTTAAATCTCCATATTTCCCTTTCATATAGATACTTACGCTCATTATGCCCTTTCGCAAATTGGCTTTGTTTTTTCAAATTAACCACAAATAAACCCCAATAAACACCGGATTTACTCTCATTTTTGCCTTTTTCTTCTATATTTCTCAATTCTACATTCCAAATTCTCAATTCAAGACATACCACATACGAAATACGAATTCGTTAAGTATTATACGAAATTATAAATCAAAAGTTTAGTAAATTCCCCCAAAATCTCCGTGACTCGGCGTTCGTTGTGCGTATTGCGTACTGCGTATTGCGTATTGCGTATTGCGTGCTATGGATAATCAATGCCGTAAACTACATAACTCAAATTTTCAAGGGAAATTAAGTCAAATGTCTGGCCAGCAACGGTCCCCTCAACCATAACAATTCTTGTGTTTTTGCCTGATTTCGGACAATTCTACAAACCAGTTATGTATAGGTTGCTTTTTCTGGGTGTGGCGTAGTTTTGCAGCAGAACGTCATGTTTTTATTGACAATCCCACTTCGGTTGTATAGATTTCCCGTAGCGGTTAGGTCAGTTACAATTATACTTCAGGAAAAGGAATAGGCAAATGGCAAAAAAGGCAACTCCGCCATCAATAGAAAAGACGGCATTTGACTGCCCCCATTGCGGAGCGTTTACGACTCAATACTGGTTCGTGTTGTATGCAAGAAAACTGGATGATGAGCGATCCTTACCTTTTATCCCGGACGAAAAATGGTTTCAGTCGTTAGATAAGGAACAGGTACGAGGGGAAAAACAAATTCCGAGCGAAGCGGAAATCATGTCCGACTGGTACAACGAAATGAATACTGGCCTTGTCTTTCTTGAAAAGAAGAGCGATTCTTACCCAGACTTCGACATTAATAACCTTTACATTAGCAAATGCTACCACTGTAAGAAAATAACTGTTTGGATCCATGACAATATAGTTTTTCCACCTGAGAGACATGGTGTGCAGCCGAACCAAGATTTACCTGACGACATTATTAAAGATTTTGAAGAAGCTCGTAGTATCGTTGGCCTATCGCCGAGAGGTGCTGCTGCGTTGCTCAGATTATGTATTCAAAAGCTCTGCAAGCATCTCGGCGAAAAAGGCAAGAATATTAACGATGATATAGCAAGCCTTGTCTCAAAGGGATTGGATCCTCGTATTCAAAAACCTTTGGATATTGTTCGTGTTATTGGCGGTGAGGCAGTCCACCCAGGTGTGATCGACCTCAATGATAACAGGAACATTGCTATTAAGTTATTTGGTCTTATAAATGCCATAGCGGATCAAATGATAACCCACCCAAAGACCGTAGAAGAGTTGTATGGAAAGCTTCCTAAGACAAAAAAGAAAGCAATCGAGAAACGAGATGAAAAAGATAAAAGATGATCGTAAAACATTATTTTCTTAGGAAAGCAAATGAGAATTGTTGCGATTATAGCTAATATAATGACGGAGAGAGAATTTGGTTGGCTTGTGGTTGGCCTGTTTTTAGGAATAATGATCGCAATAGTTGCCAACCACGATAAATTTAAGGATGAAAATTGAAAGGGACGAAAAATGGTGTACGTGACCCTATTTTGAGGTGCGTGACAAAGGATTGGAAAGTATTCTTAGGGGACCATTATGGCAGCGAAAAGCATGAAGAAACAGGTCTATGAAATATTAACTAATCAAATATCAGTTGACCAAGAACAATGGCAAAGGGCAAAGGAAGATAAGAAGCGTATAGATGTACTCAACTGGGATGCTCTGTTTGACAAAATCCTTAAAAATCTTTTGGTGAGAACTTTTTCTCAACCAGAGCAGGATAAAGATATAAAAGAACTGTTTGATATCCAAGGTGGACCTTTGTCGAGCCTTTCAAATAAGGCAAAATTGGCATACGCTCTTGGCCTTATCGATAAAACAACTTGTGATGACCTGAAGATAGCACACAAAATCCGAAATAAATTTGCTCATGGATTGGAAATTGATTTTACCGACTCCGAAGTGGTTAAACTTGTGAACGGTTGGCGCAAAAACAAAAAGACAAAGGCTACAGAAGAGACCTCCCACAAAGTTTATCTCGATGCCATGGCTGGATGTTTTTCAAATGTTAAAATAGCATTAAAACGAGAGCTTGACAAGCTGGAGGCAGAAATTGAGAAGGCAAAGAAAAAAGGAGAGACACCTAAATAGAAGTGGTATCTACAAACAACGAAAAAACCATATGGAAAGTCCATGCTGTGATGAACAGAAGAATATTGTTGACCACCAATAGATGACAAACAATCGACTGACCACTTGCACTCCCGCCACCATACTACGCTGGTATGGCCAGCAACAGTCCGAGTAACGTGCCCAGTGCGTAACTTGACTGTTTTTAGGCACATTAAATGGGTTGTAAACGGATTAAACCGTTGGAGTTACCCAAAACAGTAAAAAGGGTTTTGAAAACCGTTGTATGGGTAAACACCTGTACCGCGGCTGCAACTCTCCACTATAGGTAGAGCGTCAAACAATTCGCCACCAACATGCCCAGTGTTACCGAGAATGCCACCAGCGTCCGACTGACTGGTCATGTATTTTTGCGGAAAATCCGGATTCACCCCATGAGATAACGGCTTTACCTATCTCACGGGGTAAACTGTCATTCTTTGTATCTTGCCAGCGGGGGCTTTAGCGGTTATAGTGTCGTGGGCATCTTGCCCGCGATTCGAGGGCGCTCGCGCCCTCGATACGTAAGATGCCTTTGACACAATTTTTTAAGGCAACGACTTTAATGCCGAAAGCAAGAGTCAGGAAAAGTAAATACGGCGTGTCGAGGGCGTCCCGCCCTCGGGCGCGGGCTGGAAGCCCGCGACACAATCGTAAATACATTTCATATCTTCTACGATTTATCGTAGCCGCCGCGGCGTTATATCTGGCGTTCAGGGGGGAAAATTTCACTGAGGTAGTTGATATCCTGCTGGGATTGAATTTGTGGATTTTCGCCGTCGCGATTGGTTTCTATGTTATCGCGCAGTTGATTTTCGTTGCGAGGTGGTCACTATTATTGAAGGTCCAGTCTATTAAGATTGGTTTCTGGCCGGCCGTCAGGCTGCATTTTCTGGGCCTGTTTTATAATAACTGCCTGCCCGGTGCCATTGGAGGCGATCTTCCCCGAGCGTGGTATGTTACCAAGCATACGGATAAAAAGCTGGAAGCGGCACTATCGGTGTTCGTCGATAGAGTTATTGGACTAATTGGTATGCTGATTATGGCTTTCGGCTGCTATTGGTTTATTCCCGAAGAAAGCCGGGAAGGGGGATTTAACTTTTCATTTGAACTTAACTTCTTCCAGCGTCTGGCCGAATATAAATCAGTTTTTATCTGGCTTGGAGCAGCTATTGCGGTCATTATCGTCCTTCTGGTATCGAACTCCAGGGGACGAAATTTGCTGAGACGAGGTTTTAATATAATCCGCCGGCATGGAATGTCGATACTGAGCAAGGTGCGGCAGTCGATTCGTATATATTGTCATAAATGGCCGGCGATTATAGGTGCGTTGCTGCTTACTTTTTGCTGCCAGAGCCTGACTGTAGTGGCGATGTGGCTGATTGGCAGAGAAATCGGCATAGATGTGCCGGCAAAATATTACTTTATTTTCTTCCCTGTTTCGTGGCTGCTGGGAGCTGTGCCGATAAGTGTGGGGGGGTTGGGAATCATGGAAGGATGGCTGAAAATGATGTTTATGCGGGTCGGCACAATGTCAGGCAAAAATGCGCTGGCTTTGGCATTATGCCAGAGGCTCGTTATGCTTATAGCATCTTTGCCGGGAGCGGTCATACATTTGATGGGCGGGCATTTGCCGAAAGACTTTTTTATTGACTCCGGCAAGCCGGTAGAGTAATCTATGGCGCTCTGGGTGTGGTTTTATGAGCGGCGAAAAGTTGAAGGAAGATTCATAAGTTAGTGCCTGAAAAGGCGTTGGTGTTAAGAATATGAGCGTTACAAGACGCTTCAAAGGCTATTTTCTGCATGGATTAGCGGTTTTGTTGCCGAGCATCCTGACGATTTGGTTATTCGTCTGGGGCTATACGTTCATCCAGACAAAAATAAGCGGCCACATAAATCGAGGCCTGGTCCATATCATCGCCCTGGTTGCCAACGAACGTGTAGAGGTCTCCGAGAAGGAGGTCAAAGCGTATCTTTTAATCACCAAGCCTGAATTGAGCGATAACGAAGATGAATTGCAGATTCATCTGCGAAGACCCGAAGTATGGCGTGATGCCCGCATCGGACAACTCAAAAAGACGCTTGCAAAGACATGGATCGATGGCCCCGGTTCAATCACGGGCTTTATTGTCGCAGTCGTCGGAGTCTGCATACTCGGTGCGCTGCTGGCAAGCTACGTGGGGAAAAGCTTTTGGCGAACGATTGAAAAGTTTATAATGAACACGCCCTTTCTCAGGAATGTATTTCCCTATGTGAAGCAGGTGACCGATTTTTTACTTACGAATGAGGAGCAAAAAAAGCTGTTTTCAAGAGTTGTTGCCGTCGAGTATCCGCGAAAAGGTATATGGTCGGTAGGTTTTGTTACTGGTTCCGGGCTTGAGGAAGTAGTAAACAGTGTTAAAAAGGAATTTCTTACTGTTCTTATCCCTACTTCGCCGACCCCGTTTACGGGATTTGTGATAACGATTCAGAAAAAGCAGACTATAGATTTGGATATGACAATAGAAGAAGCGTTGAGATTTATCGTCAGCGGCGGTGTTATAACCCCTGGTAGCGAGCATGTGGCGGCGGCTTTGCCGAGGAACAGTTCGGAAGAGAAACAATAAGAGCAGGTTTTATAGAAACCCAAGAAAAATATTTAAGGAGAATTATATTGCTTATTACAATCAGCGGTAAACATATCGAAATAACAGAATCTATCAAAAAGCATGCGGAGGATAAGGCATCCAAGCTTCCCAAGTACTATAACAGCATCAATCAGATTGAAGTTATTATAGATGGCAGCCAGGGCAGTGGGATGAGCGTGGAAATTATTGCCAGAGCCGAGCACAGCAAGGTTTTTGTTGGCACCGAAACCGGTGAAGATGTATACCGGTGCATTGATATGGCTGTCCATAAGCTTGAACGGCAGCTCAGGAGGGCAAAGAGCAAAAAACGAGACAAAAAGCACATAAGTAGTCCAGAGTTTCCGGAGTTAACGTAGGTGATATTTTGTGATACGCGGCTATATCCTTCTTGATTTGGCCGGTAAGACGGTTAAGGATGACTTAAGGTAGATAAGATGAAATTTAGAGATTTTGTTTGTTTTGAGGCAACAATAACAGAATTTCAGGCCTCCGACCGTGACGGTGCGATAGTGGAGCTTGTTTCGTCGCTTGATAAAGCCGGCAGGCTCGGCAACGGCAAATGCCAAGAGATTGCCAGGGAGGTAATAAAGAGAGAAAAGGAAGCCAGCACCGGGCTGGGCAAAGGCGTTGCCGTGCCTCACGTAAAACATAAAGCTGTTAAGGACGTAATTGCTGCAATCGGGCAGAGCAGTACCGGGATTAATTTTTTTGCTCTCGACAAACAGCCGGTTTATTCGGTAATCCTTTTAATCAGCCCTGCGGACGAGCCTGACAAACATTTACAAGCGATGGAGAGTATTTTCAAGCATTTGCAACAGGAGCGGTTCCGCAAATTTCTCAGGCAGTGCCGTACTACTAAGCAGCTTGAAGACCTTCTCATTGAAGCCGATGAAGATCCGTCTTTGTAATAATGTAGTTTGGTTTGTATAAGATGGACAAACGGAATCGTGAAGATGCAGGCAGAAGAAGATACATTAGAAAACATAGTGTACGATGTTGAACTTGAGATAAAAAACACCGAAGGACTTCACATGCGCCCTGCGATGAAGTTTGTAGATATCGCAAACCGGTTTGATAGTGAGATTAACGTTAGCAATGGCGAAACTAATGTTGACGGTAAGAGTATAATGCAGATAAGCATGCTTGCTGCCACTTGCGGGACGAAATTGAAAGTCAGAGCTAAGGGTCCGGATGCCCGACAAGCAATTAATGCTTTGAAAGAATTAGTGGAAGAGAAGCATTTCGATGAACCGACACCAAAAAAATAGCGAACAGCAGGTATAAGCGAAATACGAGAAGCTCACTATGGAAATCAAAAAGGGCATAGCTGTTTCGCCAGGCATTTCTATTGCCGAGTCGCTGATTATTGACTCGGAAGATTATCGCATTCCCCGCCGGCCGATTAAGCCTTCTCAGCGTATGCTTGAGATTCAGCGCACGAGAAATGCGTTCAAGGATGCGATTGCCGAATTGAGTAAGTTTGAGTCTGCCCATGTCCAGAGCGAAGGCGGCAAGATAAAAGACATTTTTGCCGTACATTTGCGTTTCCTGCACGACAGAAGCCTGCGAAGAAAGGTGACGGATTTGATCCATTCCGACCTGGTGACAGCGGAATACGCCGTATCTACCGTTCTTCGAGAAATTGCCTCGCATTTCGCCAAGGTCAGGGACGCTTATATCAGCGAACGGGCGGCGGATATTTACGATATTGAAAGGCGTCTGCTTAGACAATTGCTCGGCAAAAAACGCGAGAATGTCGGACATTTGACCAAAGAGGTTGTGGTAGTCACACGGGAATTGAGTCCTACTCAGACCGCCGGCTTCGACAGAAAATTCGTCAAGGGCATCGCCAGCGATGCGGGCGGCCGAACCAGTCATGCCGCTATTGTCGCCCGATCTTTGGGAATACCGGCGGTGGTGGCCCTGGAAGACCTTACGGAATACATTAGCGTCGGCGACACCGTCATTGTTGACGGCAATCGCGGCATCGTCATCGTCAATCCGGACCAGCAGACGATTCGGCAGTACGAGGAGTATTCGAAGGAATTTACGGATCTCGGGCACAGGCTTGATGCGATAAGACAAAAGCCCGCTGTGACCCGCGATGGTATTGAAATCACGCTGCTCGGTAATATTGAGTTTCCGAATGAGGCTGAAGTCGTTCTGGAAAAGGGAGGTGCCGGCATAGGTCTGTACCGAACCGAGTTTCTGTATCTTAATACCGATAGCGAGCCTACCGAACAGGACCATTATGAGGCTTATGCCAAGACGGTTCGGGTCTTCGCCGACAAGCCTGTCGTCATTAGAACGCTGGACCTTGGCGCCGACAAATATACCCAAAGCAAGCGGTTTGCTCCTGAGCCCAACCCGTTTTTGGGGCTGAGGTCCATCAGATTCTGCCTGCAGAACCTTACGATGTTCAAGAAGCAGTTGCGTGCTATTTTGCGAGCCTCGGTTCTCGGCCAGGTCAAAATTATGTTCCCGCTTATCACGAATCGCCAGGAGCTTATGCAGGCGAAGATGATTTTGCACGATGTTATGGAAGACCTCGATGAAGAATCCATACCGTACAACAGGGACATTCCGGTCGGCATCATGATTGAAACGCCGTCGGCGGCTTTGACAGCTTATTCACTCGCCACCGACGTTGACTTCTTCAGTATCGGAACGAACGACCTTACTCAATATACCCTCGCCGTTGACAGGGGCAACGAATTAGTCTCTATGTTGTATTCGACGGTGGATCCGGCCGTGCTGCGACTCATCAGGAACGTCATTCAGGATGCGCACAAAGCACAAGTCGACCTGAGCGTGTGCGGCGAGATGGCTTCTGAGCCGGAGTATATCATGCTGCTGATGGGGCTCGGCGTCAGAACGATTTCAATTGCATCGCCGATGATTCCGGAGATAAAGCAGATTATTCGCTCGGTCACGATGGAATACTGCAACAAAGTAGCAAGAAAAGTCCTCGGCATGGACTCCGAAAGGCAGATTTCAGCCTACCTCCGCAACGCAGCAAGAAAAATCCTCCCCGAAGCATTCTAATCCGTCCCTCGTGAAGCGGATAGCGTTTAAGTATTTCCTGCACTTTTACCTCCTTCGACTCAGCTCAGGACAGGTTTTAATTTTTCACTTTTTCCTTGTTTTCTCCAGTATTCCTTCATCCTGAGCGAAGACGAAGGATTTTTAACTTTTTTTCCAAAATTATAGGTAACATTTGACCTTGAGAAACGCTGTAAGAAATAGAAGGGCCGGATAGGCAAAAAAAAATCCGGAATTCAGGATTTCTGATTGAAAATCCTGATCGAGCAGTGTAGATTTGTAATCGGCAAGCAATGAAGCGGGACATCCTGAATCTGTGGTCGTTAGTAATGGCTTTGAAACAATACGGCAGCCGTACTCAATTATTCGTGAGTTTGGGACGCATATATCGGTTGGAAATAAGTATGGTATCCCCGGAATTCGCGAACGTAGGTTTTTTTGGGACTTGCGGGGTTGACACATGGCCAGATTGCATGAGTTTAAACGTGTCATCGGCGTGACACAAGTTCTGTACTTGATTGGCCGTTGGCTAAAACGCCGGGGAATCAGATATACTGCGCTTGCAGTACTTATCTGTGGAAGTGCTATAATCGTTGATATAGCTGGTACCGGTACTGGCGTTCTTGAGGAGGGCCTCGGATGGGAGCAGAAGATAAGCATGGCGATAATACCTGGTGCAGTTGCGCTCTTCACGCTCGGCCTTGGCAGTTTCCTCACGTGCATATGTAGTCTATTCAGCTCTGAGCGTATCCTCATCGCCGATGCCAACAGTATGAACCTGATGGAGGACCGCAAGAAGGCCGATATGGGATGGCATCTGGATGTGCTCTGGGACAGGGTCTTCAAATATGAAGCAAAAAAACAGAATGATTGGAGAAGAGATGCAGAGGCCACAGAGGTTGGTTACAATCTTGGAGAGTCGACCAGAGATCTGGGCTGCTGGCGCAGGGAGCAATTTGGCTCATTTGGGGACAAGGAGGATGATTCTGCTGACTGTCCAGCTTACTCGGAGACTGTTCGCGAGACAACTCTAATGACTAGAGATGAGTTCCTCGCTGCCGCTCATTGGGCTTTGGCCAGGTCATCGCCACAGAAGTATGAGGAGCATGTGACTGGCTGCAATTTCTCCCTCATCGAGGATTGGTACGATGGCGCATTTTTCACCAGCGACGACCGCAAACTGCAGGATCAGTTCTCCGCCCACAAGGCAATCCGTGGCATTCGGCAGTTTATGGGCATACCGTGGTCTGTCAAGGTAATAGAGACCCTGTTCGGCCACCCCCCTCCTTTGTGGCATTTTCTGACTATGAAGAAGATTGGGACGAGCGTTGGAACTCTCATTAGCAAGATGAACAGAGAGTATTGTGGCTTCGGCCAGCCGTATTTCTTCGATGCACAGGACTTCTTATGGGACGGACAATGGTTTGCGGCTGTAGCATTGAAGACCTTTGGCGACAGAGGCGAGGATGTAATTGAGGACGTACTGAAGTGTCGACGGAAGATGTTTAGGACAATATTCTCACATGACAGGCAGACGGCATATGAGCACATTTACCGCATGTTTGGGCAAGACTACGTAAATGCGATGAACCTGCGCCTGGACTATGACATTGAATATGCTGCTGGCATGCTTGATAGCACTCCGAGCCATGATGTCCGGGAACTTTCGGAGGTAATGCTGCGAGAAGTCTTTCCAGAAAAAACCGTCGTGGTCAAAGTTCAACGAGCCCGACTAATGTTGTGTAAGGCGGATGATTTCTTGACCACGTATCTTCCCAACGTGTTCGCGAATCCTTCAGCACTGCGAGTTGCCAGGGTGGGATTCTTCGTCAACCAGCACGGGATACAAGAAAAAATCGCGACGGATCCTACCGCCGCCACGTCTCTTTTCCAGGAGGCGATTATAGCATCTGACAGACGCTATGTGAGTAGGGTATGCCTGCTCCGACAGCATTATGAGCTGACCAGATTGCAGCTTCTCTCATATGTCGGGATGGTCGACGATCTGGCCCAGTACGAACTCATCTCAGAACCTGAAAGTAGCAGTAGGCAAACAGAAGTTCATCATTCGCGCGAAGTATCGAGGAATACATC
Source organism: uncultured Pirellulales bacterium (assembly GCA_964439135.1). GTDB lineage: Bacteria > Planctomycetota > Phycisphaerae > Sedimentisphaerales > Anaerobacaceae > JAFGPJ01. The sequence goes on along the minus strand of CAYTNN010000003.1, from coordinate 32,984 downwards.
TGTTTTGGGAGTCGTTGTACAAAATGCCTTATTGTATTTTCACAAACGAACAAACGCAGTGAAGGGGAGCAAAGATGGCAGAAGAGAATCAGAACAATAACCTATTAACTAAAGGCCAGGCGGAGAACGTCCCAGTAAGACATTCCGTGGATGAGACAATGCCAGAGCATGAAGAGGCTAGCAGTAAGAAAACATGGTTTGTCGCTGTGGCATTGGCAATATTACTTGTGTCACTAGTTGTTCCTGTTGTCGTGTGGGGCATTCTGCAGCTCCGGACGAATCCGGATTTCTCATGGACTTCAATTATGGCTGTCCCAGTATATGCCACTGGCACGGCTGCAGTTCTCTTCACGATTGCTTTTCTTATGCAAAAAAGATATGGGAGACCACATAAAGTGTATCTGGCTTATTGGCTCGGTCTGGTCTTACTGCTGTTGGACGCTATGTGGGCTTGGCTAATAATCAGAAGCATGCAGCGATCGGCTGACTTCACCTGGGATTGTCCAAAGGCTGTGGCTGTATACGTCTCTGCAGGAATCGTAGGGCTCCTAGTTATGGCGTTTACCGCTTGGATGCGCCATTCAATCCGTCTCTGGAAGTTGGAACGGAAAAAGCGAGGTAAGAAGAAGACGAGGTTCAATCCGAAACCTTTGACTTATGCTCTTTGTGTGGTGCTGTTAGGCGTAATAGCATGGTTGACTTGGATTGCTCTTGAAAGAATGGAAGCTCGTGCAGAAGCAAAGGCTCTTGAAAGAATGCAGGCTCTTAAAGAAACGGCGGCTTTTGAAAGAATGCAGCCTTTGGAACAAACGCAGGCTCTTGAAAAGATACAGGAAGACTCTAAGTTCCGTTGGGATTGCCCTCAAGTCATTGCCCTCTATTTTGGTGTGGGGATTACCGTTTTCACAATTATTGCATTCATTGCCCTGATGCGGCGAGCAACTACACGCTGGGAAATGGAGATAAGACTAGACAAGGAGCACGAAAGCTGGCTGGTCGTCTTCAATTGGACAAAAAAGATCTTGCACATTCCAACCATCATTTGTTCCGTTCCAGCCGCCCTTATTGTATGGCGCCTCCCACCGGATTCGCCACACATACAAGTCGTCGGAGCGACATGGTTCTGTGTGTGGCTCTTTTGTCATACGATCGAAGACTATGATTTCAGTTTTGCCGTTACGCTTGCGATAGCTGTTAGTATTGTTCTTTTTCTTGTTTTGACTGTTTTTGGACACGTACTCGGCACCATAGCTGACTGCGCAAGACTCATCTCGATCTTTGCCAGTCCCGCACTCTATCTCGGCATTGGGATCGCCTATATGATTTCTATTGTGATCTCATATATTCGGGGATTGTTCTATTACGTTGCGATCACGCCAAATCAGATGATCATTCAGTCAAAAATTGGCGAGGACGGCGAAACGATCCAGAGGCGGAAATATGATGCAAAAGTAGAGGCTAGTACGGACGTTATTGAATGGCTTGTGTACAATGTTGGTAGCCTCAAGATTTGGTTTCATGAGGGTGGCAGGGAGCCAATGTCATTCTATGTCAGTGGGATCAGGAAAAAGTCTGCTTGGTTGCTCGACGTTCTTGAGGTTACTTCCGTTGAAGCAGCTATTTAAGTTACTCAGAGCTTGTCCGCAGGTTGTGTGCATTGATTGCGATTTGTCTATAATATGTCTCTCGCAAATGTCCTTTCGGGAAATCTGGGGACATCTCACCTATTTCTCCCTCTCATTGAAGGGAATTAAATTCGTACATTACATTTTTTGATGAGTTTTGCTTGATAATGACAGGTTTTGATCGAGGACAGCGGGTGGGCTGAATTGCTGCGGAGCTTTAGGGACGCAGAGATTGGATTGAATTAAGTATAGCGGCCCCGGAAATACCCGCGGTTGTCTTTTTTTATTGCATTACCCACTTACCATCTTCTTGCAGCACATACGTCCCGCTTGGCGAATTGGCTTTGCTGCCGCCGGTGACAGTAATCGAGGCGAAGCCGTTAGCGTTCACTGTGGTAATAGTATAATCGCCGGGACTGAAATAGATACCTTCGCAACCGGCAGCGCTAATACCCAACGCCGACTGTGTTGCTGCAATACCAAGGTTGGTGCCGGCAAGTGCTTGAGCCTTTTTAACGCTCTTCTCGGCAGCATAAGCACGAACAGCGTTGCGGATTGTACCTGCTGTGACAGTGGCCTCCATCCACTTAGCCTTATCGATACTGCCAGGTAGCCTTGCCGGTTCAGTTGATTGTGTTAGTTTCTCTTCAGCTTTAACTTCGGCCGGTGGTGGCGATTCGGCTTCTTTTTTCTTACACCCGACAGCAATAAACATTAACACCAGGACTATGCAGAATAATCTTATCCGTTTCATTTCCTGTCTTCCTTTCAAAGAATTGCCATTGTTCCAAATCAAATTATCTTCCCATTCTAACGATAGCCCGCTCATATACAACAGGTAAGATCGGCTAAGGCTCATAAGACAAAAGAGGAAAAGGAAATCGGGGGACACCTTACTTATTTCACCCTTTCACTGGGGAAATTAAAGGTGTATGCCTGCCCATAGGGGGCATATTTTTCGATGAGTTGTGCTTGTTAATGATAGGTTTTGATAGAGGACGTCGGCAGGCCCATCAAGCGGGCTTTGCCGCCCAGCGGAATTTGGCTGATGCGCTTCGCGGGTTTGAGACGATTTCACCGTGTTGCGGCACGATTGCATCCTGGGCAGTTGACTGATATATGCCATTTTTGACGCCGTCGCTAAACGACTGCTTGACGAGGCGGTCTTCGCCGCTGTGGAAACTGATTATTCCGATTCGGCCGCCCGGACGCAGGCAGTACGGGGCAACTCTCAGAAGCTCTCTTATGGAAGCGAGTTCGTCGTTGACCAGTATTCGCAGGGCCTGAAACGTGCGTGCGGCCGGGTGTAACAAGCCGGGTTTCGAGCTGCGCTGCTGCTGTCGCCAGGTTTTCGCCGTCAGGCCCTTGGCGCTGAAAACCAATTGCACAAGCTGCGAGGTCCGCGTTATCGGCTGCACGTCCCGCCGGGCAACGATCAGGCGGGCAATTTCCCGATGATCCGGCTCGTCGGACAATTCCAGGAACGCTTCGGACAGTTGTTCTTCGGAAAGGCTGTTGAGCAAATCCGCGCCGGTTCGCTTCAGCCGGTCGTCCATCCGCATATCGAGCGGGCCTTCATGCTTATAGCTCATGCCCCGGTCGGGATTGTCTATCTGCATACTTGAAACACCGAGGTCGGCAAAGATGATGTCATAGCCGTCGATATTTTCTTTGCTCAGCACATTGGCAATCCCGGCGAAGTTACTGCGATAAAAGCTCACGGGTACATTCTCTATGCTTAGTCGCCGGCGGGTGCGTTCAAGCTCGGCGTCATCGACGTCAAACGCGATCAATCTACCGGCGGGGCCTATGCGTTTGATAAACTCTGCTGCATGGCCGCCGTAGCCGACGGTGCAGTCTGCGACAATTTCTCCGGGCCGGGGTTTCATGGACGCTAAAACCTCCTCCATCAGAACGGGAATATGCATGCCGGCCGGTGTCTTGCCTTTTGCGCGAAGGTGGTCCTGCAGCTCCGGGTGAGCCGATATATTGTGCTCCTTGTATTTCTGCCGGTAGCTCTTTGGATGCGTGCCGCTGTATCTGGGGCGTCGGCGATGTTCGGGTGACGGCCCGCTGTTATCGCCGGGTTGGTCGAGTGAATTCATACACACTCCGGACAAATCAATTCTGGTGCAGACCTTTGCCTGCCGGCAACTCCTTAGAGGCCTGCTCCGAATGGCTTATATAAAGTCTTGCCTCAATTGTCAAAGAGTAATAGCTCACTGCTCGTATTTTATCCGAGCGGCAAGACGACGGTCGCCGCCGACCACCATGTCAAAGTCCTCGGCTATATACGTGAGCCGGCTGTCGGCAGGAACGTGTTCGGCGCCAATGTTAGTTCGCTTGTGCTGGATGCAATCGCTTTGTATGACTCTTTTACCCGCTATCCTTTCTGGCTCAGCAGGGATTCAATCCCAATCTCGCAAAATAAAACCAATACCAATCCGATTGACATTGTGGTCATAATCCAGCATATTCTCGCCATAGCCTGTAAAGAACTGCATATAGCCGTTGATGCGTCTGACAAGGGGAAAACTCCATTCCAACTGCAGGGCCCCTCGATCGTTGCTGAATTGAAGATTGTTACGCAGCATCATACCAAACCTGTGTTTATTCCACAGATAGTAGCCCCATATCTCGCCGTTCCCCATGTAGTCGTCAATATCCGGATTGTCATCATCTTTTGCACTCTCTGGAATTCGGTACCAGGTATTCAGGAGCAGCGTGAAGTTGCCTTTCTCGAAACCAATGTTGCCCACGATACGGTTCCAGCTCCTGGAAAGCGGTTCCGAGCGACCATTGGATTGATGATTGAAGCCCAGATTAACAGTGCGCGCCCTCATCCCCAGCACAGGAAAATCGGTGCGAAAATTCAGCAGCATTTCCGGCTCGTAATTGGTCTCGCGGAACGGGGCGGAATCGTCAGAGTTGTAGACCTGCCAGAACGATCGCTGCGTATATCCGACCCACAGGTCCATATCCCTGCCCATGACATCCTGCCAGAGTTTAATCTTCTGACTAATCTGAAACGTCGCTTCCTTCTCCAGGACATCCTGCCCGGTCTGAGCTTCAATTAGGTCGACGTTCGGTTGATTGTTATACGTATACGGCATGAAATAGTTGGACCGATGGGTCATGAAAACTTTTTGGCCTCGGGGCTTGCTCTCATCAAGTTCCCACAGTTCTGACAGGTAGGATTTATTTCCCGGACCGTGCTGCCCCATACCTACAGCCGATGCGGACTCGTCGGACGTAAGCCGGGCGATCTCATCGTAGCACGCCAGCCGCTCCGCCTCATCCTCAATCCGGGAACAGTCGAGCCATGTGCGTAAATCCTCTGCCTGTATCCTGTGCATCGGCACCGACAGCAGCAGACAAGCAAGAATGATCGTCAAATACTTCTCTCGATACAGTCTGAAACGTTTCATAGAACATTCCTTAAAAACCATAAGTATTAAAACACAAAACGGGAAAGCCGATCCGGCACGTTTTAAAAGCTATAGATAACGCCGGCAGTAACCCCACCGGCACCCGCTAACACATAAGCAGCACCTTGATATTGAACGTTTAATTCAAGTTGCGGTGTTACGGCATAACTAAAACCAATTCCGCCATAGGGGGCAATAAGCCACGGCTTTATTGCTGTCCTATTAAAAAGTTCCACAGCAATCTGTTATTATCTGGGGACAGTTCATATAAATCGATGAACTGTCTCCTGTAAAGGAGACTTCTAAAATTTCCAGCCAATGCCGACACCGAGCCCCAGGCGTCGCCTGTGAATTGGAGCTCAACAAACAATATTATCTGAATCGGAATATAATGCCGAAAGATGACAGAATGCAAGTAATTTTTTTATTATTCCTGACATCAGACTTTCTTTCATCAGTCACAGCGATATTTCGCAATTTCTATTCCCCTATCTTGTGACCGGCTCTGTATTCACTATAGGTGCCGTATCAATTCGAGTTTTAGGCTAACTTCTTAAATGGATCATATTTTGGCCAGAGATGCCGGCAAGCCGGATTTTAACGAAGAAGAACTCAAACTCTTTGGTTCTTATGAGCGAAAAGTTAAAGACTATTTGATAGTCATGATTATGGAGATTGATAGCCTTAAAAAGGAAATGGATTAAATAGTAAAATTTTCTTTTTTTCTTGCTTGTCATCTGGAAATGCCTATAATTTAGCATTATTTGCGGATTTTTAGGTTTGTGTGGATTGTACAAAGTTACTGAAAGCGCTGAGTTTACGATAAAGCAATTATTTTTAAAAGGAGAAAAAAATGAGGACAATTATTCTGTTACTACTACTAATGTTCGTAGGTGGTTGTATATCAACTGCTGAAAAAGAGCAAAACGCTTCAAAAGAACGGGAAATGACACTCGGTCTTGCGCAAAAAGAAATTCGTGTCGGAATGTCTCAAACTCAAGTGGCAGAGGCTCTGGGTTCTCCGAACATAGTTTCAAAAGACAGCGAAGGTAATGAGTCCTGGATTTACGACAAAATAGCCACACAAGTATCTTACGCAAGAGATACTGGTGGGGTGGCAGGTGGCGCCGTTGGCGCCGGTGTGGTAGGCTGGATGCTTGGTTTAGGTGGAGGTGGTGGAGCTCAGTATTCCAAATCCACCGGAACGGAGACCCAAACCCAGAAAGCCCTTACCGTCGTGATAAAGTTTGATGAGAAATCTTTGGTTAAAACCCTCTCTTATCATACCAGTAAATTTTAGGAGTTTAGACCGATGAGAATTTTCATAATATGCTTTTGTACAAGTCTTTTTATCTGTTCGGGATGTGGTGCAGTTGACGCTACTGCGGGAGTAGCAGATTCTATGTTTAAGAAAAAGCCTAAAGTCAGGTCTCAGCTTGAGGTACGCCAGATGCAAACACGTGAGTTTGAGACATCTGTGACAATGACGGTATTGAAGGCAATGTTAAATGTTTTACAAGATGATGGTTATATTGTCGAGCAGGTAAATCCTGAACTCGGCTTTTTTAATGCGTCAAAGATGATGGATACCGAGGACACGTTCGCTAAAACGTGGGGGACTTTTTGGTGGGGGCCTAGTGGAAAATGGATAGAAAACACCGTGATTGATTGTACGGCATCTGTTTCGTCATTTGGCGAAAAGACCAGAGTGCGTACCAATTTTCAACTTAAGAAGATGAATAATAAAGGGGGAGTTGAAGAAGTTAAAATTATAGATGATCCGAAGTTTTATCAGGAGTTCTTTACCAAAGTTGACAAGGGCATATTCATCGAAAAAGAACAAATCTAAAAACCTGAACTCGCTGGTTATATAGGATGTCATCCGTAATATAGAGGATTGAACAAAAGCTTTCTCCCTATGTCCATTTGTCCATTCTGTGTACTGGTTCATAGTAGACGTTGCAGCAACTGTGAAAACTCAGGGTTTGACGATACTAAAACTCTGATATCTACAATATAGCAGTCAGATTTGCATGGATGAATTTTGCGAAAGCACAATTTTGTCGCTCGTAACTTGGGGCACGGGTTTCGGGTTACGAAATCGTATCTTACCGGAAGTTTAGAGTATGGCTATCAGCCAATTCCATGGCGAAATGCGAAGACAGATTAAGATCGGCTGGAGGCAGAAACCAATCAGAGCGTAAACCCACATATCCTTGAATTTTCGGTCTGCACCCTGTTCGCGGAACTTTCGCCAGGAATGATAAAAAAACACCAGCGGAATCCCGGAATAGAGGCCGCAAAGAAAAACGGCAAGGCGCCATTCGAAACTGAGCGGCTCGTCTGCTACGGCCTGTGCCGCTTCTTCTCGCTCCTTTTCCCGCTGCTGCAACTGCTGCTCAAGTTCGCTAAGGTGCTCGGGCGTAAAATGCCGGTCAGCCATTTCAACCCGTGCAAATTCGAGAGCTTCCGGAAGATGTGTACTGGTTCTCGTGTATCCAAGCAGGTCGACATCCGGCAGATTGTGTATATACTTCTCTACTTGCGTTTCCATACTCTGTCTCCTTTGGAAGACAATCCGTAGGGAGCAACTCATGAGGCCGGATCAAAGGTGCCAATCCTGCTGATTTTGTTGAATTATACTCGGAATTGCCCGAAAAAGCAAGAGAAAAATATAAGATATTAGCGGGAATAGGGTTTGTTTAGCCTGCTATCGGTTCATCTGGAGGGTGCCGGGGCCGACAATTTCGGCTTCGACTTTGCCGGTTTCTAAGTTCATTTCTGCATCCTTAACGAGAACACCGTTGTAATAGGCCGGCTGAGATTCATCACCCTTAATCTTTACGATAGCGGTTTCATGGTCGTAAAACAATTCGCTGCCGATGAATTGATTATTCTTATCTTCATATTCGATTCCGCCTGTTGCAGTAAGCGTCGAGAGTTCCGTTTGGCCTGAAAGCAGTTCATAAAGCAAGATCTCGACGTGAGACGCTTTAGTGGAAACATGTTCATCATACCGGCCATAGATGGCGGGAATGTAATCCATTCGTAACTTTTCCTGCGAACCGGTATCGGCAACAATTCGATTCTCCCGGACGAAATATGTCAAAGTATCGAATCCATCCATAACCGCCCAGCATGGTTTTTGCATACTGAATCGGCCGACCGGTTCGTTCGGCTCCGGGGCCTTGGAATTATTGAGTTTTATGACGCCCGGACCGGTCGCCAAAAATTCCTGCCGGACGGTGTCGTAATCGAATCTGCTGCATTTCAGCTCGACGCCGCCGAGCATTTTTGCCGTATTTGCGTCTTGAACCTGCCCTGCAAAAGCACCTTCGGCTTTCGCTGTTTTGGTCGTAGCAAGCCTGACCACTTCACCGGTGGCAGTCAGATGTTTTATGCCTGCGGCAGGACCGGATAAGCTGTCATTCGAATCCGCCGGCAGATCGACGGTTATCTGCTCCGACAAGAGCACGTACTTTACCAGGGCATTCGGGTCTTCCCTAAGCATCGTACAGCGGGAATCACCTTCAAAAACAATCTGATTCGATGCCGCCAGGAAACGTGCCTGTTTCTGCGAGTTGACCGTGACTGGAACCGGCCCTTGATTTATATCCGTGTTGTTTGCATCTTCCATATAAAACACAAGTTCCGCCGGGCCGGCAGCAAACATGTCAGGCTTTCCGGACTTGTCTTCAGGTAGATTCACAGTAATCTCGGGAGCGGCAAAAGTGACATCTTTGGACTCGGACAAACCGCTCTGCAGCATTGTCACCATGCAATCGCCTACGAAGACGACCTTATTCGAAGCATGAGAAAAGTTCGCTCCCTTCCGGGCGGTTACCTTCACCGGCACGGGCGCCTCGTTGGCATCTGCACCTGATGCGGAACCTACGTAAAATGTAAGCTCCGACAGACCGTCGGCAATACCGTCCCCGGTTGTTGCATTGTAATCAATCCTTCGAGTGAAGAACCTGGTTCTTTCCGTGTCATCATCGAACTTGCCGGGAGGCTCTGTTTCCGAGACAGCATCCTTAACTTCGTTTGCAGTGGCATCTTCCTGTGCTCTGACGGAGTCTCTCGGCACAACAACAAAGCCACCGTCACAAGTTACCACAATATTTTCAAGCTGCTCGGACGGCACGTTCGGCTCGACCGGTGCAGGGGCGGTGACTTCCGGTTCACCGGCGCTATCGGCGACTTGCCGGCCCGGTTCGGCGGTCTCGGCAGCAGTTTCGTCGCCATTCGTAGCGCCGACGTCAGCGTCATCGGACCGACCGGCAGAGGCTTTTGACCAGAAGATGTCGTTAATGC
>CAYTNN010000003.1:9245-23517 GCA_964439135.1 uncultured Pirellulales bacterium | reverse complement strand
ATGCTCAAAGACTCCAAATCGTTAATTTTAAAATATTCAAGCCGCTCGATCTGTTCGTTATAATTAAGCTCCAGGCCGGTGCCGTTCATCCGGATGTCCTCAGAAACAAATTTGATCGGTCCTGCCGTCGATAGCAGTGACCTTTCGCTTAGAAAAATAATGCTGTCGAGATAAACGAAGCTTTCTTTAACGTCACTCGGCGGCCCGGAAATAATACGTATGACCACATTTGAAGTAAACGTCGCGTCTTTTGGAGTCGTTCTGCCTACCGCAGTTTCGACCTGGACTTTTCCATTATCGGCCGTAATGTAGCATTTAAAATTACGCCGGTAGATATTCATATACGGCTTTTCAATGTCCCAGATATCCCTGGCCTCACTCAGAAGCTTCTCGAAGCCGAATTCACGCTCGACCTGTTTGTCCTTGTTAAGTGTAACGTATTTGGCTTTTCGGACGGTACCGAGCCCGACATCGCCGATCTTGCCAATCTCACTTTCGAAACCGACGGCATTAGCATCGGACGCGGACTCGATGATATCGACCTGGGGACCGGTATCAATTGAGGGTGAACTGCTTACACGGCTGTAGAGCAGATATGCCGCCAGCACGACACACAGCGAAACGAATCCTATAACTAACTTACGCATCTCAAGAGCCTCTTTACGCTGCTATGGCAGGTATCTTTTCATCAGCTCCTGCCACCTGCCCGAGTTTTTCAGAATGTATTCTATAACTTCCCGTACGGCACCGCTGCCGCCGGGGCGGGTGGTTACATAATCGGCACACTGCTTAACCTCATCAACCGCATTGGCGACAGCAACTCCGAATCCGACATATCTTATGACAGGCATATCAGTCAAATCATCGCCGACAAATGCAATATATTCCGGCAAAAGACCAAGCTGCCCGGCAAGCTGCTCAACCACGGGCAGTTTGTAATGACAATCCTGAAATACGTATTCTATCTGCAATTGTTCGGCCCGGCGTTCGGTGGGCACTGATGCCCTTCCGCTGATAAGGGCGACTTTCAGCCCCGCCCTTTGCCACATTCGAATTCCGTGGCCGTCCAGTGAATTGAAAAATTTGCTCTCACTGCCGTCGGCGTTAATTATCAGAGCCCCATTGGTCAAAACGCCGTCAACATCCAGAGCCAGCAATTTTATTTTTGTTAAGTCCGCGTCTTTCATTTTCGAGCTTCGATTATCAATTGGCAACCTGGTACCGCCGATCGCCAATCATTATTATCCTACCACTTTTATTGTCACAATGTCCTGGACGTCGATCATGCCGACAGGTTTGTCGTCCGCGTCCACAACGGGCAGATCGTCGATTCTGTATTTATGAAAGATTGCCGTTGCTTCGGCGGCCAGTGCATCGGCCCTGATTTTCTTACAATTCGGCGTCATCACGTCACCGGCCTCGCACTCGAATGCCTTGAGACCATGCTTACCCATTAGACGCCTGATATCGGCATCCGTGATAATGCCAGCTAATTTTCCTTCTTTGTCGACCACCATCACAGCCCCGTGACGTTTTATTTCGCCGGTCTTCTCAAGTAACACTTTTATCGTGTCGGCAATCGCCACAACAGGCAATTTTTCGCCCGGCCTGAACATCATTGACTGCTCGACCGTCATCAGCTTTGCGCCGAGCGAGCCGCCGGGATGAAACCTCACATAATCCTCAACGCCAAAATTACGTGCTTTCATAACCGTAAAAGCAAGGGCATCACCGACAGCCAGCATACAAGTGGTAGAAACACTCGGAGCAACACCGAGCGGACATGCTTCGCTCATCCTGCCCATACACAGCGCCACGTCACTGTACTTGCACAACGTCGAATCGCTCTGGCCGGTTATTGCTATTAGCTTTATTTCCAGTTGCTTGACCAGATTGATCAGCCTGATGACCTCATCGGTTTCGCCGCCGTAGCTCAGAACCATTACGATATCGTTGTTGCGCAGCCGGCCCAGGTCGCCATGGACGGCTTCGGCGGGATGAAGGAAATGGCTCGGCGTGCCGGTCGAAGCAAGAGTCGCGCTGATTTTTTGCCCGATGATCCCCGCTTTGCCGATACCGCTGATTATACACGAGCCGGTGCAGTCATAAATCATCCTGCATGCGCGGGCAAAAGACTCATCCACAACGGGCGTAATGGACACGATAGCATCCGCTTCGACTTCAATTACTTTCCTTGCATATTCAAGATCAAATTCCAACTGTTTCTTCCCTGACCGGCAAATTGTCGTTTGCCGAGTATTTACTATCGAATGACGGGCCGCAGACTATTATTTTTCCAATTTCACAACACTGCCGCGGTCGTTATAGCAGACTATATCGTGTTTTTCGCCGGCGTAATCGGGCGCAAAATGAATGATTACTCGTTTCTCGCTGACCTGCTCTATCAGGGTAAGCGCAGCTCTCTTGACATTCTGCAGGTAGTCGGCAACCTCCGGCGAAACAAACAGCTCGATGCGCTTTATCTGCTCCTTCGATGCCGAGAGATTCAGCAGCCGGATAATTTCGAGGGCCAGCGACTCATGGCTTTTGACAAAACCCGTACCGCCGCAGTTCGGACATGCCAGATAGGTGCTGGATTGCAGCGAAGGACGCATTCTCTGCCGCGTCATTTCCACGACGCCGAACCGGCTTATGCTCAATATTCTCGAACGGGCGCGGTCGGTCTTAACGGCAGCTCTAAAAGCTCTTTCAACAGCTTTGCGGTGATTGGCATTGCGCATATCGATAAAATCGCATATAATCAGGCCGCCAAGGTCTCGCAATCTAAGCTGGCGGGCAATTTCCGTGGCCGCTTCTACGTTGCTCTCATAAGCAGTCTGCTCTGCGTTTATCTGCTTGCGATACCGCCCGCTGTTGACATCAATCGAGACCAGTGCCTCGGTTTGCTCGATGATAATGGAACCGCCGCCTTTAAGATCAACCCTTCGGGATTGGACCTTTGTAATTTCATCCTCGATTCGATACTTATGAAACAGCGGAACTTTGCCGTCATATAAAATAACCCTTCGTTTCAAACGCGGCGTCGCGATGGAAAAGAAGTCCCTGATTTTACGAACTACATTTTCCGAATCACATACAATTTTAGTTATCTTACTGGTAAAGACATCCCGCAGGGCCCTGATAACCAAATCCGATTCCTGATAAAGCTCGCCGGGCGCACCTTCGGTTTCTATCCGTTTTTCGATAGCTCTCCACAAACGCCTCAGATACCTCAAGTCGCCTTGTATATCCCTCTTCGAGCATCCCTGGCCTGCCGTCCTGATTATAAAGCCCAGCCCTTTCGGCGGGTTACTTTCCTCAAGAATCTCCCGCAGCCTCCGGCGCTCATCCTCATCCTCGATCTTATGCGAGACCCCATGCTTTCGCATCCAGGGCATCATCACGAGGTACTTGCCCGGCAAAGCAATATATGTGCTTAGGGTTGCTCCCTTGGTCTTTAATCCTTCTTTTGTTACCTGTACGACAATTTCTGTGCCTTTTCGAAGGCAATCCTGTATAGGCGGCCGGTCCTTTAACGATTTCCTCCTGCCGATACTCTCAATCTGCCCGCTGCCTCCACTGGAAAAAAAACGTGGATGCACGTCGCTTATGTGAAGAAAACCGTTTTTGCCCACGCCGAAGTCAATAAACGCCGCCTGTATGCCGGACTCGATATTGACTACTTTCCCTTTATAAATATTGCCGACGTGGCTGCTCAGACTCGCTCTTTCGACATAAAGTTCCTCAAGACAGCCTCCCTCGACCACCGCCACCCGGCACTCTTCTCTTTCAGCCACATTTACGAGCATTTCTCTTGACATATTATTCCTCAAATTTCGTAGTTAGAATATCATGGCTCGACCCACAATTCATCAACTACGATTCATTAACTTGCCATTGCACATTCGTCCGCCTTACAGGCGATGCGAGTTTGCCTTCATCAAGCTCCAGCAGCCCCAAAACCTCATCAACGCGTATCGAGCCGGCTGAGCTGATATTGCACTCAACAATTATACTTCGGTTTTCCAATTTAATCGATTTCAAAAACACTCTAACATCCAGATTTTTGACTTTCGAGAGTTTTATTCCCGCCTTTCGCTGGATATTGAGATTCTCACTCGCCAGTAAACGCTCAATAGTCGCCTTTAACTTATCGTCGAGATATTCGGCCTTAACCGCCAGCACGTACGTAGCTGAAGAAGGCTGAAACGATCTACCCGCCCGGGCAACACTTACCGAAAGCAGTTCACAGCCTTCAGGAAGTTGCGCGGAAAGCTTCTCCTGAATTCGTGACTCATAACTCGTAACTCGCAGCTCATCCGGAACTCCAGCCACCCGAAGACAGAACAATTCTTCGTCCGACTCGACTCCTACCGGCCTCGGCAGCGGCAAGGACATCTTCGGACGAGGATTGAAACCCTGGCTGTATTGGACGCCGATACGCGCCCGAACACAGGCACGCTGAAATAAATTGAGCGTTTCAGCGTGCGAAAGAAACCTTAGGTTCCCGGCTACCCTGAACTTTATTACCAACAGAATAATCTCGCTCGAAGCTACTATGCAAAAATCTCCTTAAAAACCTTTGTTTATATAATTTGGATTATGCACATCAATCCCCTAAAAACAAGCATTTTCTACCTAATATCCCGGCGATGTGAGTTTTGAGCGCTTGGCGTTGAGTTTTGAAGTAGCGGGAATTCCATCATAAATCGAATAGCAGTGCGAATAATGGTCAGTCACGAATCAAAGTTCACCGTGTGTAAGGCGGTCAGGGAAAATCTGCGGGCCGGACTGAAAAACGCTTTCGGCGTCTAACTAACGCCATGTCGGACCATATTCACATGTGTCTATCGGTTCCCCCGAAGTTTAGTATTGCTCATACGATAGGATATCTCAAAGGCAAAAGTGCGGTATTGATTCATCGTCAGCTATTGCATGAACGTCGTATGACGGGCCTCTCGTTTTGGGCCACAGGGTATTGTATCAGCACCGTTGGATTAGATGAAGAGACGATACGGCAGTATATCCGCGAGCAAGAACTATTGGAATCGGGTCAAGGTGAACTGGATTTGAAATAATGTAAACGATGCCCCAATGGGCCGATCCAAGCCCCCCTCGTATGTGTTGAGCCTGCTATTAGTATTGATAGTGACGATTTAACAGCTAATTCTTCCGTCAAAAGCGTTAATTGCCGACAAAGACGGCTGATTTCGGCTTCAAAACCTGCGTATCAGTATTGGATTCAGGCTAAACACGTACCCTCCCCTCGGGGGGCTTCCCAAGGCCACGTCCTATGGGCGTGGATCCTTACTTACTGTTTCGAGCCAAAATCCAGAAGATACGTCAAAGCACGTAGTCCTTTTGATTAGTTAAAAGGACTATGTGACTGTCACGCAAACCAAACCGTGGTGCCGTGGATTTTAGCGATCGCAGTTTCCTAAGGACAAAGCTGCCGTAAATCTTCAATGCTTAAATCGCTTAGCCGGGTGACGATTTTTTCGGCTATGGTAAACTGCTCGGCATCGTAGGAGTTTGTTACGGCTATGGTGTGCATTCCCGCGTACGCTACGACATGGGCTTCTCAGCCTGTCCCGCATATTGTTCTTATTGTTTCGAGCCAAAATCCGGAAGATACATCAAAGCTCGTAGTCCTTTTGATTAGTTAAAAGGACTATGTGACTGTTACGCAAATCAAACCGTGGTGCCGTGGATTTTAGCGATTGCAGTTTCCTATGAACAAAGTTGCTGCAGGTTGTTGATGGTCAGTTCGTTCAGGTGGGAGACGATTTTTTCGGCTATGGTCAACTGCTCGGCGTCGTAGGAGTTTGTTACGGCTATGGTGTGCATTCCCGCGGCCTTGCCGGCCTTCAGGCCCCAGTGAGAATCTTCGATGACGATGCATTCATTGGCGGCGATTGGGGGGGGGCAGTGCTCGTTCAACTTCTGCAGGCTTAAAAGGAATCCTTCCGGGTGGGGCTTGCCTTTTTTTACCTGTTCGGCCGAAACTATCTCGGCGAAGAAATGCCGCAGATTGGACTCTTCCAGCATTACCTCGATTTCCACTAAGAGCGAGCCTGAGCAAATCGCCATTGGAATCATATTTTTTTCGAGCATTTGCAAAAAATCGTGTACGCCCTCGATTGTCCGGCCTTCGGTTTTTGTCAGCAGTTCGAATATTTTGCTTTTTTCTTTAATGATGCCGCCGATTTGCCGCTCGTCAATTTTCAGCAGGCCGTTATCGACCAGCGTCTTATAGCAGTCGAAATCGCTGAAACCCAGATAGTTCGTATAATAATCCTTTGTGGATATCTCCACGCCGTAAGGAACCAGCGACTGATTGAACGCCCGAAGGTGCAAAACCTCCGAGTCGGTAATAACGCCGTCAAAATCAAATATTACAGCTTTGAGCATAAAATTTTATTGATTACCAATATCCTCTAATTTTGTAATCCATTTGTTAAAATGCGGACATTCCCGACGCATTGTTTCCAAACCAATACGGCTTGCTGCGGTTATGCCGTTTATTGTTTTTTTAAAACCTTGAAACACTCCTTCAATTTGCCGCGAAGGGCATGTGTCATAATGATCGTTAATCTCTTCAGGGGTTGAAAATTTATTCCGTATTGTCAGGAAAGTAGAAGATAACTTTTTATCACCAAGACTCTCCGCTAATTTCACAGGAGATGAAAAGAGCAACGCTTCAAATTCATGCATCTGAACATAAGGCCTGAGACGGTTAGGATTAAATGAGTTTCCCCAATGTCCGGCAATATCCTCCAAAATGCTGCCTTCGACTATATCCGCTTTTTCAGCGTAACTTTGACAATGATTTGCCTGTTCTCTGCCGGGCCAGTCCGCAGGCATTCCGTAAAAATCAACCATCGTTGTGCAAATCAAAGCAGCATCTTCTTTCAAAGATCCCACAATAACATCTTTAGCTCTCTGGTATGGGGTTATTCCACCTTGTCGCCTCAGCTTAACCGCGTGTAAATAAATCTGACGATGGTCAAAATAAGGTCTTAAAATATCTATAATGAAAGCCTGTTCTGTCTGGCCTTCCACAAGGACGCGAACCCTATTCATTCTTCGGCCTCCCCTCCAGAAGATTCATTTCCCAAAGTTCGCCGAGAGAATAATCGTCAATCCATTGTTTTAATTTTTCCAATGGGAGTCGTTTGAATACTGATTCCTCGTTTTTCCGCTCAACGACAATAATATCAGCAGGGTCGAATTGACTAATCAAACTCGCCGATTGAGTAGCAACAATAACCTGTGTTTTAATTGAGGCCTTCTGGATTAAGCCGGCCAGTAGTGTCAAAGCGTAAGGATGTAAGCCCAATTCCGGCTCATCTAACAAAATCGTCGAAGGCGGATTCGGCTGCAACAACGCTGTAGCCAGACAGATAAAACGCAAGGTGCCGTCTGAGATCTGGCTGGGATGAAACGGGTAATCCGATCCCTTTTGCCGCCACTCCAATAATGTTTCGTCCGGATTATCTAAAGAATCTCTCAATAAGAAATCATCAAAAAACGGAGCAGCTAATTGAATTACTTCACGGATATATTGATATTCTTTTTCATGTCTTTTCTTTAGGAACAGAAGAAACGCGGCTAAATTACTCGCATCCGGACGCAAGTATTCATAATCTCTTTTTGAGCAAGCTCTCTTTACCGCGGCAAAATCGCTGGTATCATGGAAATGGTAAAATCTATGGTTCCGATAGATTTCTCTCAGTAATGAATCAAGTTTTGTATTTCTACGAGCCGGTTCGAGTCCGGTAGTTTCGGTTACGTGCATTTGTAGATATTCCAGTCTGCTATCTTGTGTCGGGCTTATTTCAAAGCCGATACGTGCATCAGAAGTCCAGATAACTACCTCGGCAAACGGTGTGATTTTAGGACCCAGGAATAGGATCTTATCTACTCCTCCCATATAACTAGTATAATGCCATAAGCTTTCTTCTCCTTTGGAAATCTCTTCTAATAACCTAAAGAATTCGAGAAAGTTACTTTTCCCTGCGCCGTTTGGGCCGATCAGGATATTGAGATTTCGGAGCTCGAAATTCTCAAGATTTCGAATGGATTTGTAGCCTTTTATGGTTAGTTTGCTGATTGCCTGTCCCATATTCTTTTCCTTTTTAGGTCAAATACCTGCTGGAAAATAAAAAACTTTTCCGGCTACAGCTCAGCGTTCAGCCGAGACGAGTCCTGCCAAATCCAGTCCGGATAACAAAAAACCCCGGCGGTTTTTGCCGGGGCTTCATTATACAATTGATAATCGATTCTTTACAATGATTTTATCCCAGTTCCGGCACAGGCCCGACGAGGGTTTCGTATTCTGTGAATGAGGATTTGTCGCCGGTGCGGATTAGTTTGGCTAAGGCGTCGATCTTCGGGGCGTTTTTCGTTATATACCTGCGTGCGAGCAAGGCCTTGCGTTTTTTCATCGGGATTGTTTTGCCGCTGCCGGTGCCGTTCTCGGCGACGGGTACTTCCATCTGCACTTTCGTGCTGGCCTGGCCGCAGAAAAGATAGCCGTTAATCAAATCGATGGCGATATCGACCAGCGGCCGGCCGTAGAGGTCCATATATTCGTTGCCCTGCTGTTTGACGTAGACGATGGCCTCTTTTAATTGCTCGGTGCCTTCGGCGAGCATTTTTAGCAGGTCTTTTACTTCACTGTCGTAGTCCTGCTCCGCCAGCTCTGCCATGAATTTCTCAGCCGTCCCGCTGGCTACGCCTCGGACCGCCGCGACAATCTGCAACTGGCTCGTCCCCTCGTAGATGGTTGTGATTCGGGCATCGCGGGCGTGCCGTTCGCAGGCGTAGTCCCGCATATAGCCGCTGCCGCCAAGTACCTGGATCGAATCGTACGCCACGCTGTTGCACATCTCGGAGCAGTAGTATTTGCTCATCGGCGTCAGCATTGCCGCGTATCGTCTGTATTTTCGCGAGTCGTTCTTGATCTGTTTGGCCTCGGCCTTATCTTCCGGCGGATTCGTTTCGAGCCTTTTGGCGTACCCGATTTCCAGGTCCACCACCCGCGAGGTTTCGTACAACAGCGCCCGCCCGGCCTCGATGGCAATCTTCATATCGATCAGCATGTCACGCACTGCCGGCAGCTTCTCGATAGCCACGGCGAACTGCTTTCTCGTGCTGCCGTAATCGCGGGCGATGCGGTACGCCGCTTCGGCGATTCCCATCGACTGGCCCGCAATTCCGACACGCGCGCCGTTCATCAGGCTCATCACATATGTCACGAGTCCGCGTTGTCGCTCGCCGATTATTTCACAGGGCGTATTATCGAAAAAGATTTCGCATGTGGGCGAGCCGTGGATTCCGAATTTATCTTCCAGCCGGCGGATGTGCACCGTAGAGCCGGACTCGCAGACAAACAAGCTCAGGCCCAGCCCGCCGCTGCGGTCGGGCTCGCTGCGCGCCAGTACCAGAAGCACCTCACCGCATCCGTTCGTGATAAAACGTTTGACCCCATGCAGAAACCAGTTGCCGGCGACGTCCTGGAACGCGCGGAGCTTGACCGACTGCAAATCGGAGCCGGCGTCGGGCTCGGTCAGGACCATCGCGCCGGTGACTTTGCCTTCGGAAAAATCGTGCAGGTATTTCTGCTTGATCTCTTCCGAGGCGAAGGCGTTGATGGTCTCGGCGATTCCCTGCAGGCCGAAGATATTCATCAGGGCCGCATCGGCGCGAGAGACGACCTCGATAGCCATCGAATAGATGATGGTCGGAAAATTCAGCCCTCCGAAGCGGTGGGGCAGTATAAAGCCCATGACCTCGGCCTGGCCGAGCTTTTCGATTGCTTCGGCGATGCCCTTGGCGCGTGTTACCGAGCCGTTCTCGTTCAGCACGTTACCTTCGCGGTCCACACCTTCGGCCCGCGGTGCTATAAACTCGGCGCACAGTTCGCCCAGCGAGTTCAGCACCATTTCATAATTCCGTATCGCCTCTTCGGCATCGGCCGGGGCGTGATCGAACTCGCCGGCGAACTTGAAGCCCTCTTCGCAAATTTCCGCCGAAGTGCCCAGGTCCACGTGCCGGAATAAAAATTTAATATCGTTATTATCGCTGTAAAAATTTGCCATTGTCTATTCCGTTTTTAGTTTTACCCGTTTATGCTCTTTTCCTTGATTCCTTTTATCATCATCGGCACGACCTCGTTCAGGTCGCCGATGATTTTGTAATGAGCTACTCCGAAGATCGGGGCGTCGGGGTCGTTATTGATGGCTACGATTTTCTGGCTCTGTGACATTCCCGCCTGGTGCTGGATTGCGCCGCTGATCCCGACGGCGATATACAGGCTCGGCCGGACCGTCGTGCCCGTCTGGCCGACCTGATGGTCGTGGTCGATAAAGCCCAGATCAACCGCCGCTCTGGTTGCCGCCGGTGCTCCGCCGAGGCAGTTTGCCAGGTCCCAGACGAGCTTGAAATTGTCTTTGCTGCCCACGCCTGCTCCGCCGGCAACGATTATTCTTGCAGCTTTGAGGTCGACTTTCTTCGGGCGTTTGTGCTCTTCGAGAATCTCCAGCGGCAGATCCGACTGAACGAGTGTCACCTTCTCTTCGATGATCTGACCTTTTCTCTTGACGTCGGGTTCCGGCATCGGCATAACGCCTTCGCGAACGGTCGCCATCTGCGGCCAGCGGTCGTGATTGATAATTGTCGCGACGATATTTCCGCCGAAGGCCGGCCTGATTTGGAACAGCAGATTCTTATGCACCTTCTTGTCCCTGGCGGTTGTGTGGTCGCCGATTTGCAGGTCCGTGCAGTCGGCGGTCAGTCCCGCCTTGATGGCGCTGGCAATCCGCGGCGCCAAATCGCGACCGGCAATCGTCGCCCCGTAGAGCACAATCTGCGGCTCGTGCTTGTGAATCAGATCATAAATCACCTTTGCATAGCTGTTCGTCTGGTAAGTTCGAAGCAGCGGATGCTCGGCGATGTAAACCTTGTCGGCTCCGTATTGTATCAATTTTGTCGTCAGGTCCCTGACGCCGTCGCCCAGGACGACCGTCGCCAATTTCACGCCCAGCGTATCGGCCAGATGCCTGGCCTTGCTCATCAGCTCGACCGGCGTATCTTCCAACCGCCCGTTATGCTGCTCGGCGAAAACCCAAACTTCACCTTCTCTATTAACGTCTATCATAATTCGTCGCTCGTGTCTCGTGACTTCTGATTTCTGACTTATGCAATAATTTTGTCCGCGATTAATTCGTGTATCATATCTGAG
Source organism: uncultured Pirellulales bacterium (assembly GCA_964439135.1). Lineage (GTDB taxonomy): Bacteria > Planctomycetota > Phycisphaerae > Sedimentisphaerales > Anaerobacaceae > JAFGPJ01. Next base: position 12,272 of record CAYTNN010000003.1, on the reverse strand, counting down.
ACGGCCTTTTCGTTGGGCTGGATCTGTTTGGTTTCTTTTGACGCTAAGACGACGCTCTGGATGCGATGAACTTTTGTCGGCGAGCCGTTCATGCCGCACCAGTTCAGGTCGGCCTCGATTGCATCCAGGTCCCATTGTTTCATCAGTAGCCCTTGCTCTATCAATTTGCCGCACTTATGCTCGGCCAGCTCTTTGATATCCATTTCGTCCGCTTCCGGATTTTCCGCTTTGATTTTCTGCTCGACTTCGACGGGTGACAGAGCGTTCTTGTATTTCATCATTTTTTTAGCTGCTGCGACTCTCGGCTCGTTCGCATCGCCGGTGACGGTCAGCAGGACCGGCAGGGCGGCCTTGACTAATTGCCATCCGTTGCCGATATTCCGCTTGGCCGTGATGGTTCTGCCGGAAAGCTCGGTAAGTTCCTCGACGTATGTAATCTGCGTAACCCCTAATTTTTCGGCCAGTTGCGGCCCGACCTGTGCGGTATCGCCATCAATCGCCTGCCTGCCGCAGAGCACGATATCGTAATTTATCTTTTTGACGGCGCAGCTCAGAATATAGCTGGTCGCCAGCGTATCGCTTGCTGCACACCGGCGGTCGGTCAGAAGAATTGCCTCGTCGGCCCCGCGGAAAAGCGAATCGCGAAGAACCTCGCTTGCCCCCGGCAGCCCCATGGTGATTACGGTGATATGCCCGCCGAACTTGTCCTTTATCTGGATCGCCAGTTCGAGGGCGTTGAGGTCTTCCGGGTTGAAAATCGCCGGCAGCGCCGAACGCTTAACCGTTCCGTCGTCGTTCATTACATCGCCCGTAATCCTTTTGGTGTCAGGCACTTGCTTTATAAGTACAACGCAGTTGTAACCCAACTGTTTTCTCCTTATCTTTTTGTGTTTATCAACGAAATATCTCACCTGAGATACGACATACTAAATATGTGATACGCATTTTAGCGGTGTTTGCCGTAATGTCAACCCTAAAGCCAGGATGACCGGTGAATTGCTGGATGAGTCAATCAGAATTCCGCTACGTTACTTCGGATTCTTTCTCCATGAAATGTATTGTATTTTTATGTAGTCGCCCTTGCGGCCGGTCGAAACCGGGTCCAGGCGAAGGCCTGTAATCGCACCTTTGTAGTGTGGCGATGAGCTTACATCGATTTCGTAAGTATGATATTGCCCTTCCGGACGAGTCTCAAATGAAACGCTTCTCTGCTCGGCAAAACCAGGCTCCGAGTGTATCCTCCAGAATAGCCTTGCCCCGGTATCCTGCGTACTGCAGGCGGCGTGGATATAAATCTTAGAGACATCACGAGCCTGCCAGAAACCAACCGGCCCGATGAGCTGGGGATCGTCTTTATCGAGCGAGATTTTCAATTCGCCTCGGATTGGCCAACCGGCGTCAGTGGCATTGCGATACACCCAATGTTGGCGGTCTTTCTCAAAGCGGTAGTCCGGCGGCGATTTGCGTTTCGAGTGCTCATAAACATAGCGGCGAATCTCGTCCAGCTTGCCCACGATAAGCATATATTCGTATTCGTACCCGATGTTATGGTCGAGGATTTCGCTGATGACCGGCGAGATGTAGCCGGTGGGGGCGTCCTTGCTCGTGCCTTTGCCCGGGGTGCCGAAGAAACCGCCCGTAAATGAATATGCGTCCGGCTTGAAAACGCCGAGACCCCAGTCATAATCGTTGAGCAGTGCGGCCCAGTTCTCGGTGGCTGTCCAGTTTTCCCAGGGCGAGCCGTCAACATCTTCCAGACTTTTCCATGTCTTCGTGAAGCGCGACAGCTTGTCATTCGTAAAGGGCTTGTCACCTGTATAGCTGAATAACCTGTACCATGGGCCGTTCGTATATACGGCTGGCAGCTCCTGGCCCCGGCCGGAGTATTGAGTCGTATCCGTTCGGCTGTTGTTAATGCGGCTGCGAACTTTAACGATGTTGCCTTTGAGCCTTATCCAGCTTTCGAACGTGCATTCGCCCGGCTCATTATCCAGCGGCCACTGCATCGGGACGCACTTGACGTAAAGCGATTTTCCATCATTGCGGTGGTCGATTATGCGGGAGCGGTTGCCGGCGTAATCGCCCGATTGGATGGGATTCCAGCCGAGGCCTGCCCATGTTTTCGATGGCTGCTTGCCGCCCGGCGTAAAAGGTTGCGGCCCGGAGTAAAACGACATTTGAATCTGCCGGCCCCAGTCGTGGTTGTTGATAATATTGATCCTGTCGTTGGCATCGGCAAGATAAGTGATGGAGCCGCCGAGATTGAGGTTTACACCGAGCCGGATGGTGCCGTTGTCCAGATAGCTCATCTTCTCGCCGGCAGGCTCAGCAGAACTCTCCCCGGCCCAAACACCAGCCGTGTTTGTTATGACCGCCAGGGCAAATAAAACGATAATGTTTTTCCGGTTTTTCATAGATGTCACTGTTATTACTGCTTTAGCTCGACGCCGTTGACGAAAACTTTGCCGTTGCCGGTTATACGAACACGGTCACCTTCATCGAATTGGCCGGCCGGGCGTCCGTTGATTGTGAGACGGCGCTCGACAACGGTGCAGTCGATGCTTTTGCCTTTGAAGCGGATTTCGTTGAAATTCTTCGAAAAGTTTCCCTTTCCTTTCGGCCAAACGTAGGTGACATCGTTGAATCCCGTTGAGACCATATAATCATTGCTGCTGCTGAAGGAACGGTCCGCGAAATCGGGCTGGAAAACCAGATGCGTTGTAGCGCGATACGTGACGTCATTCTGTTTGGTACTAACCTTGCTCTGCGCGCAGCCGGCGGCCAGCAGGCAGAGCATTAGAATTATTACGATCGCCGTTCGTTTCTTGCTCATGTCGGACTCCTTCTTGTCCCTCGCTTTGCTTTTGCGCCGAAATTTCCATTTGAGATACTATTCAAGACAAGCGCATCTTAGCTGGTTTTGCGAGTGAGGCAAGCTTAAAAACAGAATACAGAATTTGTATGAGTATGTCACAAACTAATTAAAGAAGGCTCTGCGAGATAATTATGCCGGGCGTTTTCTTAATA
>CAYTNN010000003.1:3171-9145 GCA_964439135.1 uncultured Pirellulales bacterium | reverse complement strand
GCCCGAGTGGGGAAAGACATATTGATTATGAAATCATCAACTCCGGCTGGTATTCCGATCTCCAGCGAGCCGCCTATAGCCTGGGCTTCGTCCCCCGCCGGGCTGGCATCGTTTATCCAGCTAATATCCGGCTCGAACGTGAATCCATAATGAGCGTACTCATCGGCCGGCATTGATAATGAATCCCCCTCTGCAATTTTGAGCTTGTTGCCCAGGCCGTCCGTCTCGAAGGTGATAACCATGTGTGTTGTTCCGGCGAAGAAATCCGAGTCCGTAATGATCATAGCCGAAGCCGGCCGGCTGTTAAAAGCCAGAGTGGCAACTATAAACAGGAATGTTAATGTTCCTTTCTTCATCGACCATTCTCCTCAAAGAATAGCATTTCCATGAACACAAACTCTGCCGCATCTTCTACTCAGTTTCAATTTTATCATACGTATGCAAGAACTCCAAGAAAAAACCTCCGCCAAAACGTTTTTTTTCAGCGGAATGTGGTGCTATTCTAAGTCCCATATTTTAAGGCCGCTGGGTGCTCAAAATAAATGCTATATACGATTTATAAGTATAGCGTTCAGGACGTCAGCGATTCGTATTCCATCTCAAATCGCCGCTTATGCTCTGCTTCCTGCTCGGCCAGGGCGAGAAAAGTCTCCTGCAGCTCCGGCTCTGTGAATATCGACGCCAGCCTGGAATAAAGGCCGTGCGATAAGTTTTCCTTCTTTATCGCGAACACGAGCAGCTCGGGGTAGTCCATGTCCGGATGCGGCTCGACGTCGTCGAGCTTCTCAGCGAGGCCGAGGTCGCCGACGCCCTCACGTTTCAGGGCCATCCTGCCGGCCCTGACGGCCTTTAGCTTCTTGCCGTGCTGGAGCTCTTCCTGTGCGAAGCCTTCGAGCGTCTTGCGCACCCAGGGATTATTGGCCGTCGCCGCCATCTTCGTATAGAGTTCCGCCGCCTTGCTCTCTCCTGATATCGCAAAGTCCAGCACATCGTTCATGGTACTGAGCTTCTTCATTGCTCATCGTCCTGAAGCTCTTCTTGTGAAGCCTGCTGAATCTCTTGAATAATCTGCCGGGCCTGCTCTGCATAGCTGGCCGGAACGAGCACTTGTGGAACCATGCCGTCAAGGCAGTAAGCCCCTTGCAGATTCTCATTTGCTATTTGAACCGGGATTCCCGCCGTCTCAAGATTTGCTTTCATCAGATAGGCGAACGTAATATCGCTCGCGGCAAAGACTTCTACATATTCGTCCATATAACCACCTCTTTCGCAGCAATGATAATGAGCTTTAGCAAGATTGTACCCGGCTTATGCCCCTGTGGCAAGAATCGAAAATACCGTTTAGCCCGCACCCCCGCGGTGCGGGTCCAATCACGCAGTGGCGTAAGCCATCCCGCCGTAAGGCGTCCATTAAGGGACTGACGCAATGCGCGATACGCAGTCCTCGGGGCTCCTTACGGAGTACGCAATACGAATTTTTGTTCGCACCCCTGCGGTGCCGGGACGGGGCAAGTAAAAAGTGAAAAGGTAAAAATAATGCCGGCATCCGAGTGTCTGATGGTGCAATGCTCGTAGTCCTTTTGATTAGTCAAAAGGACTACGAGCCTTTTATTATTGCAGGTTAAAAAAATCGGGGGAATTCGTGAATTAGAGATTAAAATCGTAGGGTGACGACCTGTCCCTTCAACTTTGTTCAGGGCAGGCTCTGAGCCCAGCCGAAGGATTGCCACACCGATCAATTTATTCCAACCGCCAAGGTTTTGAGGTCGCAATTTGCGCCCTCAAAAAAGGCCATGGAGACAGGCGATAATTTTTTGACGTGCCAAAATGGTACCTCAAGTTGGGCCAAAACAGCCTTAACGGACACATCAATCCTATAAATCGCACTGCGTATACTGATAAAAGCAATAGTGCCACGATTTCATTCAGCTACTTGCCAAATTAAACAATTCCCTTACACACAAAATACGAACGTGACTCATAGTCCGTTGACCCCATCGTCAATATCCTGCTTTCTTTGTGCAAAAACAAAAGGTTTGGAGTTTTGACATGGGAAAAGGATATCCACATATCCAACAAGACGTAGGTGAACGAATTGGTTATAAATACCAAATATAAACAACAAATTAGGAGGTTATTTGCATGGATACTCTTCCAAATCCTGTTAACTCTAACATTATGAAGCTGGGCAACCTCAGACGTATTCTATCAGAACTTGTGAAAGAATTAGGATACGACTCGGAAGTATGGCTTTCATGCGACGAAGAAGGAAACGAATTTTTACCTATGCTGGCGAATCAAGAACTGAGCATAGGCATCGATAGAGATACCATGAGAATTGTTTTCTTCCCTTCCCATAGGTAATTCTTTTCCTTTTTTCAGTTATATGTCCTAAACCTTATGTCGTTTATACCGATGCTCAGATTGCATGGCGTATTGGAGACATCTATCTAAACAATTTACAATCTATATTTCTTATAAACTTTTTCTTACTTTGTTTTAACCGTTTTCTCAATTAAAGAAATCGTCTCCTCATATAGTGTCATCATCCTGCGCGCTTTCCTTATACTCGAACATTCCGCAACAAAACACGGAGTCACGACACATCCACCCGAGAGGTATTCTTCTGTATTCCTCCACACCTCCACTCCATCCTCTAAGTGATTCAAAATCTCACCTACCACTTCCGTCGGTAAAGACAAGGTTATCATTTTTCTCATCTTGAAAAATTCCTTTTTTAATAGTTTATAGGATGGACTTTAATCCGATTAATCTTTTGTTTAATGCTAACATAACTTTCGTATAACTCGAATCATTCAGAATTAATATTTACAGATTAACCATCTGAAATATCTGTCTGTTTTTCAATAGAACTGATGATTTCTTCGTAATCATTGGCGATATTACGAGCCTCTTCAGCACTTGAACATTCTTCAATAATACATAATTCCTCTGTACATCCCGTATCTATATATTCTTGGGTATATTTCCAAACTTTTTGCCTTTCTCGTAGACCGTCTAAAATCTGACCAACCATCAGCCTTGGCAATTTTAAATTTATTTCCTGTTCCATTTCTTTTCTCCGTTACTGCACAAAAACTTTTTCTCTATGATAAGTAAAAGCTATCTGGTCTGGCATGAATTTATCAGGAAGCCTAATTTTCCTTCCCTCAATTTCCAGCAAACCGACTCTATGCAACTTAGGTGCGTCTATAATCTTCACCTCTCTAGATAAAATGATACGGAAGTTATCATCGACTGATATAAGCCCTCTATCAAAGGCTCTGTCGTGAAATGCACAAAGTGACAAGCCATTAGTTGGATCCGCCCTTCGATTCTTATCAATCGACCATGGAATAATATGACTTGCATTTAGCATTTTAGATAAATTGATTTTACATACCGTACAAGAGTAGTTGTAACTCGATAAGACTGTGTCACGAAAGAATCTTTGCACTAACCGTACACGCGTTATTTTCCGAACTTCAGTTGGTATATCTGGTTCCAAGAATAATACGTCGAGTGCATAATCTTCATCAGTTTTTCTGTTCAATCTTGCTAGTGAATGCTGACTTTCAAAAGCAAGGCTTTCCCAATCCTTATGAAACTCTTCCCATATTTGTTTATCAAGTTTGCCAATATGCTGCAACCCTTTTACATTTCGTTCCCGATGAAATGGATCTAAGCTGGCATAATTTACCATTTTCATAGCTACTGCACTTGGTGTTCTCCCTGTATTTTTCGCCAGTTCTATTATGTCTGGATTTGACTTATGAATACGACCAAATTGGGTACGACAGTACAAATTAAAAGCTACTATTAATTCATCACGACTCCAGTTTTTCCTTTTACTTTGCATTCTCTCGCTACTCCAAATATATAATGATACAGATAAGCTTTTGTTTGCTAAATTGTCAGGTATTAACGCTATTCATACAAGAAATATTTTAATTTTCGACATTGAGCTTAACTGCATTGGAACCACTACGTCCTTCGTTGTAAAGATCTTCTATTCTACCCTGATATGGTTCTAACAAGACATTGTAAAATCATATTTGTTCACGGCGGCTTCTGGCATATTCACAAATGTCGTTACGGCAGTGTTACTCCGGCAACAAATACCAAATTCTGGCAGACAAAGCGGGAAGGTAATGTTATAAGAGACAAAAGAAATCTGCGCAAACTGCGAAAAGAAGGATGGAAAGTTCTGGTAATCTGGGAATGCGAGACGCGAAATTCAGAAAAACTTATAAGTAAACTTAGGAAATTTCTTGATTTATAACCAGTAATAGCCGCACTTGCGGCTTGCCGATAAAATAGAAAGAACCTAATATATTAGCACTGTAAATGATTTTGCATAAAATTTGGTATCATTAAGATTGCCTGGAGGTAGAAACATATGCAGGAAACCGTGATTGGCATAATGTTAGGCATTGTCGGTTCTGTGGTACTTTTTGTGGTGTTTCGGTTCCGCAGAAAGCACAAAATGCCGGCGAAGCCGAGCATATATACTACGATTGAAGACATGCGTTCAGTTGGCGAACTGGTGGTATTTAAGATTGTTACTAAAGAGATAGTCACTACTGCAGAACACTGGTTTGGTGAATTTGGCAAAAAATATTTTATGTGGTTGGCTTCAACTAAGAAAATGGCCATGATATTCGAGTTTGAGATCAGCTTCCGGTACAACTTACGCAGTTCAGAGTTCGTCATCGAATCCGTGGACGAAGGCCATTATCGCTTAATAATGCCAAAGTGCTTATACGAAACCAGTATAAGGGACATCAGTTTTTATGATGAGCAAAACGCGAGATTTTTGCCCTGGTTACTACCCGATTTGGTTAATAGAGTTTTTGGTCCGGGCTTTGACGAAACGGATAAGAACCGTCTTATGGAAGAAGCCAAACAACAGGCAGTTCAAATGGCGAAAGAATTTTCCGAAAAGATGCTGTCTGAAGTACAAAAATCGGCAACACAGACATTGGAGGCTATAGGAAAGGCTTTTGGTGCCGAAGGAGTAACGATGGACTTCAGTAAAGCCCAGCTTGTGCAGACAAAAATTGACTCTGTAGAGCGAAAAGTAGTATTGTAAGAAAGACTGGAAAAAGCACTCGAACTGTTTATAAAGAAAATGAAGATATAATGTTACTACCCCCGCAGCGGCTGGCCAATTACTTAAATAAAGAATACTTTTTTTATTGATTATTTACTATTGACGATTGGCTATTGTCTCTGAGTTAGTTGTACTCTGTACCTAAAATCTGCGATTAAAAAGTTTTTGGACTCATTACGGAGAATTTAGAGAAAATGACAAAGAAATATTACAAGTATGAAGAAACGCATCGCAAGGTTAACGGCCGGAAGCAGAAATACTGCACTAAATGCAACGAGTGGAAAGTTGAGCGTGAATTCAGCAAAGATCGGTCCAATAGGGACGGATTGGATATTCGGTGCAGAGACTGCGCCAGGGTATATGCACAAGCACGCTACAGGAAATCCACAAAGAAAAAGAAGGTAATAGTCTATCTAAGATTTAGGGACCGTCATCGGATCGTCAATAGAGTTAAGCAGAAACTGTGCACCAAGTGCGGAAAGTGGAAAAGGGAAATCGAGTATTATAAAAGCTGTGCTGAGAGAGACGGCTTGATGAGCCGATGCAAGGAATGTTTATACAAACCAGGCAAAAAGTCTCGTAAAAAAAAGCTTCGTCATTGACTATTTTCTAATGACTATTGACTATTGTCTATTGCCTCTGAATTATCTTCGTGGCCCTTTTGATTTACTATTTACCCCGTGAGATGGCGGCTTCTGCCCCCTAAGGGACAAGCTATCTCATGGGGTGAACTATTGATGATTGTCTATATATCCGCGTATATCAGCGTTCATCCCGTGAGATAGGCAAAGCCATTATCTCATAGGGTTAATCTGCGGTCCTTGGTATTTACTATACCCGCCTTCGCGGGCACAAGCTTAC
>CAYTNN010000003.1:1164-3071 GCA_964439135.1 uncultured Pirellulales bacterium | reverse complement strand
CATTTCAGCTTAAAAAGTGCTAAACCGTTGGGTTAAAACGGCCGATTCTGTTGCTTGTGGTATCTTTCTAAAAGATTTAGGAAATTTTCTTTGACAATAGATATTGTAGACCGATAATTGTCGCCGAAGGATTTGTTATCGGGTGTAGTAAACGACAGCCAAAGGATTGGCTCCACAGCGAGCGCATCTCGGTCTGCCAGAGTGGTATTTAATGACGAACGAGACAAATTACGATACGGTGTTTGGTAAAATGGCGGTGGAGCACGGCCTGTGCACGGACGACGAGCTTCGCGGCTCGCTTGAGGAGATGAAGGCCCGCAGTAAGATCAATCCGGTGATCCTGAAAGACCTGATGATCGAGCTTGGATTTGTGACGGCGCCCCAGGCCGAGCGGCTCAAGACGAGCATCAAGGAGAGCAAGGTTGCTGTCAAGCAGATTCCCGGCTATAAAATTATCGGCAAGCTCGGGGCCGGGGCGATGGCGATCGTTTATAAGGGCAAGCAGTTGAGCCTTAACCGGATGGTGGCGATTAAGGTGCTGCCGAAGCGGTTCAGCGAGAATCCGGAATACGTCGAGCGGTTTTATAAGGAAGGGCAGGCGGCGGGTAAGCTGAACCATCCGAATATCGTGCAGGCGTTCGACGTCGGCGAGGCGGGGGGGTATCATTATTTTGTGATGGAGTACGTCGAGGGTAAGACGATTGCGGATGATTTGTCGGCGGGGAAAGTCTTTGACGAGGCTGAGGCGCTTGATATCATTATTCAGGTCGCTCATGCGCTCGCCCACGCCCATGCGTGCAGCCTGATTCACCGCGATGTTAAGCCGAAGAATATCATGATCAGCACGAATGGGACGGTGAAACTTGCTGATATGGGTCTGGCGCGAGAGACGACGGATATCGAGGCGGCACAAAGCGAGGCCGGCAAGGCCTACGGTACGCCGTACTACATCGCACCGGAGCAGATTCGAGGCAAAATCGACATCGACGGCAGAGCCGACATCTACGGCCTCGGGGCAACATTATATCACATGCTGACCGGCCGGGTGCCGTTTATGGCGGAGGATTCGGCTGATGTTATGCGGAAGCATTTGCGTGAAAAGCTGGTTCCGCCGGACCACATAAATACTTCGCTTTCGGCAGGTGTCTCTGAAGTTGTTGAGATTATGATGGCGAAGCGTCGAGAGAACCGCTACAAAAACATCGAGGAGCTCCTGATGGATTTAGAGGCCCTGCGCAACGGCAAGCCTCCGCTTCAGGCCCACAAAAGATTCGATGTCTCGATGTTTGAGCAGTTGGAAAAGGGAGAAGTCGTCGAAGTCAAGGAAAAGGTTTATCAGGAAGATACGATAGCCAATTATCGAATGGCGGTATTGGTTTTAAGTGCCGTCGCTTCGGCGTTTTTCCTGGTCATTCTTCTACTTCTCTTGCTCAGATAATCCATAAAATTGTCATCCTCGCGAAAGCCGGGACCCTAATCAATAATCGTTAATCCAAAATCATTGCTCATTAGCTTATGCCCCGAGGCGGCGCAAATTTTTCTTCCGAGGAGTTGGTTCGCGTCCTCAGCCATTACGACGTCGGCGTCGTTCATCAGATCAAGCCCCTGTCCGGCGGTAACCGCCGCGCGCCCAAAATGGTAGTCGTCTCCGAGCAGGGCAAGTTCCTCCTGAAGCGCCGCCCCCGCGGCAAGGACGACCTCTACCGCGTCGCCTTCGCCCACGCCGTCCAGTCCCACCTGGCCGCTCGCGCCTTCCCCGTCACGACTTTGCTCGCCACGCGCAGCGACGGCAGCACAATCCTGCAGCTTAACAGCCACATCTACGAGTTCTTCAAATTCGTCTCCGGCTCCCGTTACGACGGCTCGCCCGCTGCGACAATCGACGCCGGCCGGCAATTGGCCAACTT
>CAYTNN010000003.1:0-1064 GCA_964439135.1 uncultured Pirellulales bacterium | reverse complement strand
CAACCAGTTGGGCTTCGATTCCTGGCCCCAACAGGTCATCCACGGCGACTGGCATCCGGGCAATATGCTCTTTTCCAATCGCAAGGTAGCCGTCGTGCTCGACTTTGACTCGATCCGGGTCGCCCCGGCCGTGGTCGATCTTGCCAACGGCATGCTGCAATTCTCCATAGTAGGCGGCAGGCCGAACCCCGCCGACTGGCCGGACTATTTCGACCAGGATAAATTCCTGCAGTTCCTGGCCGGCTACAAAAAAAAGGCGGGCCATGAAACGAGCCTTCTGGATGAATATAAGATCAAGGCCCTGCTCGATTTAATGATCGAAACGATGATCGCCGAGGCGGTACTGCCGATCGCCGCGACAGGCTTCTTCGGACACCTCCACGGCACGGATTTCCTCCTGATGATCCGCAGAAAAGCCGAATGGCTCAACAAAAACCGCGATGAGCTTACAGAGTTGATTTCATAACCACAGATTTCCCAGATTCTTTATTCACCACGAGGCTTGAAGATCACTGAGAAAAACAATAATCAATAGTAAATAATCAATAATCAATTATAAAAGCCACTGATTAACGCGGATAAACACGGTTTTTGAAAATTTTTTATTTTTTTTTGATTTTGTCATCTACATTTTGCCCCTGAGATACGCTATGTAATATGAAGGGAAAATGGTGATTGTGGAGAAATAGATATGTATGGATACGTTTCAGACAGTAATAGTCCGGTAGCGAGCGGAATCATCCTCGATAACTCTGAAGAATTTGAGCAATTGATAGCAGAATACCCGGAGCACGAGGTTTACCTGTTTTTAGGTACCGATATCGACATGGCCCTGTTCCTCGCCCCCGGCGTCTCGGCAATGCTGATAGAAAAAAGGGCCTCGCCGGACAAGAGTTTTTAAGTCCCTTCGAATTCCTCAGGGCAGGCTCCTTGCGGATTGCGTATTGCGAATTTGTCATTTCGACCGGAGTGATGCGCAGTATCACGAAGTGGAGAAATCTATTAAAACACTGTCATTCCTGCGAAAGCAGGAATCCAGAAAAGAGAGGTGAAAATGTCTTCTG
>CAYTNN010000002.1:19615-56096 GCA_964439135.1 uncultured Pirellulales bacterium | reverse complement strand
GATGTTGTTAAACTTTGTTGCTCCGGCGATTCTTTCGATTTCAGCGGCCATTTCCGCGAACTCGCTGTTCATAATAATACGCTGAGCGGCAGAATATGAACCTGTTGCCGCCTGCTCTGCCAACTCGTTCATTCGGATGAGGCTATCGTCGACAACCGCCATCGCACCTTCCATAGTCTGCAACATACTAATGCCATCCGAGGCATTTCGTGCACCTTGCTGCAGCACGGCGATATCTGCACGAATTAACTCTCGTACAGCCAAACCAGCGGCATCATCTTTCGCACTATTAATGCGGAGGCCTGATGCGAGCCTTTCGACGCTTGTTGCAAGGGCGTCATACGCCCTGCCCAAGTGCCTGGCGGCATTACCTGCCATAAGGTTGTTCTTAATTGCTAACATATTTTTAACTCCTTAACTTAATAGTACAAATCTTTTGTGGCTTTGACAAAAAGGCCCCCAAATATTAATAATGACATGCAACGAGCACGCCTTAAAGTCTGCTTTCAATGCTCATTATCGGCCAGAATGAAAGAGACTTGAGGAATTTCTTTGAGGGATATAGGTGCAAAATCATTAGACCGGTAATCCGGATGGAATCGGGGCTAAAATTGTAAAAAGGCTGCTAAAAAATAGTTGAGAAGGACAAGTGATTTTGTAAAATTATCGGACGATTTATGCAATTTAAGCAATATATGCGGGGATGCCGGTTCTCGGCAATCGGCACCCGAATTTGCATATCGAACACAGCGTAAGCGGTTTTCTCATCTAATGAGCTATTATCCCTAACGAATGCAGTGCAGCGGGATTCTCAGGATTGTTTTGCAGAACCGGACGATATAACTTCTCCGCCTCCTGAAGAAGCCCGCCTTGATGGTATCGAAAGGCATTTTCCATAGTTGCGGCAACGGTTGGCATCTTTGTATGGCATTTCTGCTCCGAGAATAATTGAAAACCGATGCGATTGCATTTCATATCAGCATATTGATGGAGCCGTCTGTGATAAATCCCTCCTGAAATTCGTAAGGGTTCTCATAGCTGTTATTGCTTGCTAACCATTCATTGCTCTCGTCGGCATCCGGATTGTATCCCGGCATCCCGTGATTCGCCGAATTTTGCTGATGAGTTCCGCCGCTTTGCAGTGACTGGTTCCCGAGAGTTCCTTGCCCTGATTGTTCCTCGTTGGATAGCATAACTTCGAGCCGCTTAATCTGAATGCCGGAATCTGCAAGGTTGCGGATAATCTGCGGCAGCGTTTGCTCAATCTCGTATCTTGTTTGTGCCTTACTAACCTCCATAATGCCGGTTAACTCAGCGTCCTGCTGCCGGAATGTTATGGATACCTTTCCCAATTCGGGCGGGTTCAGACGGATTGTAATTTGCCTTTCCGCGCCTTGCTGGGATACGGAACTGTGAATAGATTCGAGAATCTGTTTGCCGATATCTGCCGAGACATTGCTGGAAGAATTCTGGCCCGGCATATTGGCTGTTGTTGCGTTCTTTGCCGCGGCGGGGGTCTGCTCTGTAATTAGAGTTTGGGGAGTATTGTGCGAGAGCATCTGTTCGAAGCCTTGAGAGGCGTTCTTATTGGACGTTGAAGTGCCTTGATCTTTGGTTTGACCAGTAGATACCTGAACCGTTGCTATATTCAGCTTTTGGGCGGCGTGATTTTCCGAGAGATCATTGCCGGCTTGTATTGACTCTTTGCCGTTGGGATTCAACAATTTCGAGAGTGTTTGCGAAGCGGTTGTTTTTGACTGAGTCTCTTCAGCCGGCACAGGCTTTTCCGGATTAATCCCGGCAGGCTGAGGTTGCATTTCCGAGGCTTTGGACTGAACTGTCGCCAGGTTGATATTCCCTACCGCCGGTTTTCCCCTGGAAACGTTCGTACTTTTGTCGGTATTAGCAGGAACTTCAGGCACCAATTCTTTAGTATTTACCTTTTCGGTTACGGGTTTTGTCTCAGCGATTGTCCTGGCTAATACAGAGACCTTATCGGTGTTGTTTCCCGTCTCAGGCAGTTTCCTGCCTGCAGGAGGGGACTTGCCGGTTTGCGTGTTAGCGATAATTTGGGCAAGTTGCTTGCCAACTTTCGGCTCAATTTTCGTGGCGCCACCTTCTTTACTTTGTTCTGCGGCTACAGAAGGTTCCGCCAACCAGATCTTTATTAAATTTTGCTGCTCGCTCGGTTGCTTGGTTGTGCCGGAAGCTGCGTTTTGCTCTTTTCGCTTGGTTTTATTCTCAGCCTCGCTGGGATTTTCGGACTTTGTTTTTTTGTGAATCGATTTTGTAAAATCTTGCGTAGATTTGTTAACGGGCTCTTTCCGGTTCTGGATTTCCTCATTAATATTATCGGCCGTTGGCTTTTCAAGGCCGTTAATCTGCGGATGTTTATCATCCGGAGTCAGGGAAAATTTTGCACCTTCTCTGATTTCATCAGGCTTTGATGGAACTGGGTTTTTGCCCGTTGCTGCCGCAAAGTTATTTTCAGTTATTATTAAGTTGACATTCATACAGCATTACCTATTGAGTCAATTAATATTAGCAATTGGTGTGCCAGCATTCGAGAGATGGATACTCAAAAGCGGTAAGTGCTTGTAGATATAGCACTTAAGGGCATTGAAAACATATTGATCGGTCTAAGGATTTTTCTGCCGGTTGTGATAGCGGAGAAATATTCCTATGCATAGGTAAGAAATTCCGGTTTGTTTTTGAGGGGGGATTCATTTTGCGAGTTTGGTCACTGCTGGATTAGGAGCAAGAATAAGCTCAAGGGCATAATCAGGTCGAGTCTGCATGTAAAGAAACGCTCCTTGTTGTATAAAATCCTGACATTATCGTTGGCGTTCAACCATGCGGTTATTTGCGCTTAATGGCTTTTTTTGTACACGGCAGGGATAAACATGCTGAAAATGGCTGGTCATGGGCATTTGGCACGATTATTGCTGTTTTTACTAAGCAGGCAAGGTTTGTGTATAAATATTTGGGAACTTCTGATGTCCAAAACAGAAAATATATTGGACCTTATTGATGCAGGTATAAAGGCTGAGACTCTTCGTCAGAAAGCGATTGCCAATAATATTGCCAATCTCGAAACCCCCGGATACCGCAGGGTTGATGTTAAATTTGAAGAGTTACTTGCCAAGTGCCTGCGTTCGTCCGGGGAATTTGACCTTAGCGAGGTTGAGGCACAAATTTACCGGCCTAAACAGACACCTGTAAAATCGAACGGTAATGACGTCAATTTGGAAGCAGAAATAGGGCAAATGATAAAAAATACGCTTCGCCACAAAACGTATATTCGGTTGCTCAGCAAAAAGTACAACCAAATTGAATTAGCAATCAGTGTAAAGTAGTTTTCCATTTTTGGTTGCCGGTGTTTTCGAGTCGAACCGGGACCAGAAAGGAACGAGAAAAGGAACAGAGCAGATGGAAGTTAACAGTAGCTTCGATCCTATAGATATAGCGATTTCGGGTTTACGGACGCAAGGCAAACAGATGAAAGTGATTTCATCGAATATTGCTAATGCCCGTACATCCGATGCCGGCAATGGAGAGCCTTACCGCAGGCTTGAAGCTACGTTCAAATCGGACGACGATTTGGGCGGCGTCGAGCTGGATAAAATAGTCAAGGATATGAGTGACTTTCTAAAGGTTTTGGATCCAGGCAATCCTCTGGCGGATGAGGGCGGATATGTCGCTATGCCAAACGTCAGTTTACCCGTTGAGATGATAAATATGAATATTGCTACGAAGATGTATCAGGCAAACGTTGCGGTCTTGAAACGTTATCAACAAATAATTGAAACCACACTCGAGTTACTTCGATAAATTAGGGAATAATTGATGATCAATGTAAATGCAAATATGACCGGGCCGCTGCACTCGATAAAACCGGGAACCGGGCCTGACTCCCTTGGAATGCCGAAAGTTGGAAGTGCCGATGACAAGAAATCGGGCTTTGCCGACACTATTAAAGCCGCCGGGAACTACATATCCAATGTCGATGATCTTCAACAGTCTTCGGATATGTCTATCAAGGATTTATTGTCCGGCAAGAACGAGGATATTACTTCTGTGGTCTCTGCGGTGGCTAAAGCAGATATGAGTTTCAAGCTTCTTGTGGGCGTAAGAAACAAGCTGATTGAAGCGTACAAACAAACGATGAATATGCCGTTGTAATTGATTGCGATCCGTTGTTGATTATTCGTGCTCTCTCCGGCAGGTAATAATCAATGTTCGAAGGGATTTCATGGACTTTGTCCAAAAGATAAGAGCAGTTTGGGAAAAGGTAAGTCTGGTTCAGCGGGCTCTTCTTATTGCTATCGTTCTGACATTCATAATTGTCAGTGGCTTGCTTGTCCATTGGGCCCGCAGACCTGATATGAGAATGCTGTACCAGGAACTTGCTCCCGAAGAAGCAGCTCAGATTACAGATAAAATCGGTGAAAATGGCATTGCTTATGAGCTGCGAAACGGCGGAACAAGTATCTACGTCCCAAATGAAAAGGTCTATCAGCTTCGTCTGGATATGGCAAAAGATGGGCTTCCGGCAGGTGGGCAGGGTGGTTACAAGATATTTGATAATGAAAAAATCGGCGTCAGCCCGTTCGTTCAAAGCGTTAATCTTAAGCGAGCACTACAGGAGGAGCTTGCCAAGAGCATCCAGATGATCGACGGCGTAAATCACGCCCGGATCCATATCGTAAGCTCGGAGCAAACACTTTTTACATCTGAGGCAGGGAAAACCACTGCCTCTGTCGTCCTTCGATTAAAACCGGGTTACAGATTAAGCTCATCGAACATAGCGGCGATTACCCATTTGGTCTCCGGCAGTGTCGAGGGGCTTACCTCAGAAAATGTAACCGTGATCGATAGCCAGGGACGTCTTCTTTCCAGTGAGTCGGACCAGACTATGGCCGGTGGTGCCGGTACCGTCCAGGATTACAGGGAAAGGGTGGAGCAGAACCTGGAGGACAAGGTTGAGGAGATGCTCACCACAGTTCTGGGACCCGGCCGAGCAAAAGTCAGGATTCATGCTGTTGTCGATATGAACAGCGTTAGCACCATTATAGAAAAATTAGAGCCAAAGGGAGTTGCTACAAAGGAAGAGATTACAACCGGTTCCGAAACCGGAGCCGGCAGTACGCCGGTTGCAGGCGAGGCAGCCGTACCAGGCAGCTTAAAAAAGGATGAAACAATTCTTACCGAATATGAGGTCGGCAAAACTGTGACGAATGAGGTTACATTGCCGGGCGAAATAAAATTTCTGTCGGTTGCTGCCGTTGTTGACTTGTCGCCCCCCGATTCGAATGAAGCGGACTCTGGCGGGCAGGTTGCAAATGTAATGGATCCTAACGATGTGGAAAAACTCATCGAAAATGCGCTGGGTTTAGATCTTGCAGGAGGGGATTCTCTTAAAGTGGTTACCGCCAGGTTTCATCGACCGGCCGCTTCGTTGCTGGACGAGGAGCTATCGGCCGGGCTTGATTTCGTAGCGATCGCACGCCAGGCTTCGTTGGGGATAATGGCCGTTTGTGCCCTGCTTGTTCTTCGCATGTTCAGAGGTGCAAAGAGAAAAGTGAAAATGGAAGCCGGGACTGCGCAGCTTCCTGGAGGTGAGGGGGCCGGCGGTTTTCTTCCAGGTGGAGTGGGGGGATCGGAGCCGTTAGTATTACGCAGACAGATAGCCAGTGCTTTGGAGAATAATCCCGAACGTGTCAAACAATTATTTACCAGTTGGATTGAAGAAAAAGGGGGGTAAATAATTGGCATTGACGGGTAAACAAAAAGCTGCAATGTTGTTGATGAGCCTGGATGCTGCCACTGCTGCGGAACTGGTAAAGGGTCTCGATGACCAGGTCGTCCAGGAATTGACGGCAGAGCTGGCACATCTGGATGCCGCCGATTTTAAAAGCAGCAGGAAGAGCACCAAAATTGTGCGGCAGTTCCACCATTCTTTGAAGGTAACCGAAACATTTCAGCTAAACGGTTTTCTCGACAAAGTGCTGAAAAGTACGGTAGGCCAGGAGAAAGCAGGGCAGATTCAGGCCCGGATACAGGAAGTCTTGTGCAACCGTGACCCTTTCATATCTATTCGTTCCGTTGATCCGCAAACCTTAGCTTTGGTTCTGGCGTATGAGCATCCTCAAACTACAGCAGTAGTCTTATCGGAATTGCCGGCAGAAAAAATGATTGAGGTGCTTAACTTTTTGGATGGGGGCACCAGGGTCGGTGTTGCCGGCAGGATGAGCAGTTGTAAGAAGATGACGGCCGAAGAAAAAGCATTAATAGCAGAAGCAGTTTGCGAACGTCTTGAATCTCTCTTCGATGGTCGCACTGATAAGCCTTTGCCGTCCTGGTCCGAACAGTCTTTGAGGAAAGTAGCTGTGATTGTGCGAGACCTCGGTAAAGAGATTCGGGATGGCCTGCTCAATGCGATACACGGCAAAGACAGCCGGGCCGGTGAAATGGTTGCGGAATTAATGATAATTTGGGCGGACATACCGCATGTGACGGACAGGTCGCTGCAGGAGGTTTTGAGGGGAGTTGATGCAAATAAACTGGCGTTGGCGTTACACGAGGCGGACGAAGCGATTGTACAAAAAATAAGGTCTAATCTCTCTGAGCGAGCCGTTGCCGCTTTAGATGAGCAGGCGTCACTTATATCGGCTCCCGGGGATGAAGATATTAAAGATGCCAGAGGCCGGATTGTCCGGGTTTTGCGCGAAATGAATGAGAAAAGCGGACTTGTATTCGTGAAAGACGGATGTGATATATGACGAATTCAAGGCCAATATTCCCAGGTATAGAGAACAGATGGATGGTCTTGTAATAGAAATTGTAAGAAAGATATTAGTATAGAAAGATTGAAAGAGGGACTAAGTATATGGCATTGTCGGGTAAACAAAAGGCTGCGATGTTACTGATGAGTCTGGATACTTTAACTGCTATTGAGCTTCTCAAGGGTCTTGATGTCGATGAGATTCAGGAAATTGCCATAGAGATTGCGAAAATCGATGCATCGGAGCAGAGAGATGTTAAGGAACAAGCTAAGGTCGCCCGAGAGTTCTGTAACACACTTCAGGAGGAGCAGAGCCAGAAATTTAATGTGAAGGCTTTTCTCAACGAAATGCTTGTGAACGTTCTTGATAAAGAGAAGGCCGAGCAAATTCAATCGCAGGTAAAAAAAGCTACAGAGCAAAAGGATTTGTTTTTGGATATTCGTCAGGCCAGCACAGACGAATTGGTTCTTGCGCTCGATGGCGAACACCCACAAACGATTGCAGTGGTGCTGTCGGAACTGCCTCCGAAGAAAAGCCAGGAGGTTCTGTCGCTCCTGAACGAAGAAGCTCGTCTTAAGGCTGTGTGTAAGATGACAAATCCGGAACAGATGGGCAGTGGAGTGAGACAGCGAATGGCATCTACAATTACCAAGCGGCTGCAGAGTTTCAAGGGAGAAACCCTCGTGGAGAGACCGGAGCAGACTTTACGGAAATTGGCTCTTGTGCTCAGCGGTCTGGAAAAAGATATACGTGATCCAATGCTTGATGAGATCGGCAAAAATGACGAGGAAACGGCCGCTATGGTAAAACGCCTGATGATAACGTGGGAAGATATAACGTCGGTAGCGGACAGGTCTTTGCAGGAAGCGCTGCGAAGTGTGGACTCGGGTAAGTTAGCTTTGTCGCTGTATGGGGCGGATGAAGATATAGTTCAAAAGATACGCTCAAATATATCCGATCGGGCTGTTTCGATGCTTGATGAAGAAATCTCATTGATGCAGGAGCCGCTGGAAAAAGAGGTTCTTAATGCGAGAGAAGAAGTCGTCAGGCCGCTACGAGAGGCTAATGAGGAAGGTAAACTCAGGGTGACGGGGCGATAGCAAAATGTCACAGACACTTACAGTCAATCTTAATAAGCCGATTATCTCAGCAAAAGTCCTGGATGATTATGCCGGTGGTGTTGGGAGTGAAATGTCCAGTCCTGGCCGAGTTGATTCAGAAGCTAATACCGGGCAAATTCCAATACAAGATTTAGAAGCTCAGAAAGCTGTTTTTTCGCAGGCCTGTCAGACACTCGATGGTGTTATTACCAGACTCAATCAGTTTTGCGACAAACTGTATGTCGAGCACGGAGAAGAAATCGCCAAACTTTCGGTCGAAATCGCCAGGAAGATTTTGATGCAAAAAGTGGAAGATGGGGACTACGAAATAGAATCCATCATCAAAGAAGCCCTTAAAAATGCACCGAGCAGCCAGGATGTGATTGTGCATTTGAATCCTGAAGATCTTGAAAAATGCCAGAAGGCTCAGCAGGCCGGGCCGGGCTGTGCTTTAACCGGCATTAAGTTAATTCCCGATCCCAATATCGGGCGGGCGGAATGTTTACTTGAAAGCCCGAAAGGGATTATCAAATCGCTGATCGATGACAACCTGGAACGAATTGGCAAAGCGATTGAGAAGGTAAATTAAATTATGGCTACAACTGAGACTTTAAACAATCTGATTGATTTTGAGAAGTTTCACTCGGCGCTGCGCGATGTAAATCTGTTGGATTGTCAGGGCTTTGTGGTACGTGTTGCCGGGCAGGCGGTTGAATCTATAGGGCCGGTAATAGGTTTGGGAGAGCTTTGCAGTATCCGGATTCGCAATGGTCGGGGAGTGATGGCTGAGGTGGTGGGTTTCCAGAACGACCATCTTATTTTGCTGCCGCTGGAGCATATAGAGGGCATATCGCCGGGCGATACGGTAACTGCCCGAACCACTCCACGCCATATTACTCTAAGCGATAGTATCCTGGGCAGAGTATTAAACGGGCTGGGAGAACCGATAGATAGTAAAGGTCCATTGTTAGGGAGGGACAAAAAGGCATTGGATGCGAACAGCCCGGCACCTCTGAGTCGAGAGAGGATTACAAGCCATTTGTCTCTGGGAATCAGGTCAATAGATGGTGTGCTGACGTGTGGAAAGGGGCAAAGAATAGGAATTTTCTCAGGCAGCGGAATCGGTAAGAGCGTTCTGCTTGGCGACATTGCCAATTCGAGTGAGGCGGACGTCAATGTTGTTGCACTGATTGGCGAGCGTGGCAGGGAGGTTCGAGAATTTCTCGATTCGGACCTTGGCCCGGAGGGTCTGGCACGCAGTGTTGTTGTCGTAGCGGCCTCGGATTCTCCTGCGATTCAGCGGGTAAAGGCGTCTTTCGTGGCAGTTACAATTGCCGAATATTTCAGGGACAAGGGGAAAAATGTTTTGTTTATGATGGACTCACTTACTCGCTTTGCCCAGGCTCAGCGCGAAATAGGTCTTGCAGCGGGTGAGCCGCCGGCCACCAAGGGCTACTGTCCGAGCGTTTTTTCACTGATGCCAAGACTCGTCGAGCGTTTGGGCTGTGCCGAGAGAGGAAGCATAACGGGTATTTTGACAGTCCTGGTTGAGAACGATGATCTGGCTGATCCTGTTGCCGATAGTGCCAGGAGTTTGCTGGACGGGCACATAGTTCTGTCGAGAAAATTAGCCGAGAGGGGCCATTATCCTGCCGTGGATATTCTACAGAGCATCAGCAGGTTAATGCCGGCGGTGACAAGCAAAGAGCACAAGCTTGCAGCACAGAAGCTCAGAGAAATATACGCCATTTATATTGATGCTGAAGACTTAATAAACATCGGGGCATTTTCGCCGGGAAGCAATCGGCATATTGACGGAGCGTTAGCCTTGATAGACAGGATAAGGGATTTCCTTATTCAGCCTGTTCGTGAGAGGACGGATTTTGCAGAAACCGTCGAGCGATTGACCGTTATTATAAAATCATGGGATGATCTGTTGGATTCACGATCGCAGTAAATAACTTCCGGCGAGCCGGTATTGAGAGTGAAGAATTGGGTATTAAATGAAACGTTTTGTATGGCGGTTGCAGCGTGTACTTGAAATTAAAAAAAAGGAGGAGCAGAAAACCAGGGCAGAACTGTTTGAACTTACAGAAAGGTTGGCGCAGAGGCGAGGCGAACTGCTCGCAAGACAGAAAATGTTAGAGAGTATCATCGAAGGATTGACCGAAGGGAATCCGAAAAAGCGATTAGGTGAGCAGGAATTCTTTTTGAGATATTCGACTACGAGTGATGAGCAGATTAGAAAACTCAAAGATAAAAAAAACGAGCTGGAATCACAACAGAGAAAGAAAATCGCTGAAGTTTTAAAGGTCAGAAGGTTCAAAGAAGGTTTGGAAAGATTACGGGTTGAAGCAAAGATACAATTTATAAAGGAACAAGAGAAACTTGAGCAAAAAGAGCTGGATGAGGGGGCTACAATTTCATTTGTACGAAAATCGCGAAATCGGGAGAAGACCAATGAGTAAGAAATTTATAATAATAACAGCGGCGGCGGGATTAGTAAGTTTTGCCGGAGCGTTCGTCTTTGCGTGGCTTACTCCACCGTCTCAGGTAAGCCTTCCCGACGATTTAAAGCAGTCGGCACTTGTCGACGACAAATCTGAACCTGGGCTGCCACAGACTCGAACTAATGCGGTAGGCACTGTTGCCGCGGTTTCCGGCCCGATGACAAAAGCTATGACAGAGCAACAGCTCAAAAATCTGGTTCTGGATGTCCGGGAAAAAATGCAGGAGTATAACAACAGGTTGCAGGTCCTTGGAGTCCGGGAACGGAGATTGCAGATGACCCAGGATGTGCTAAAGGAGGACATAGAGAACCTCAATACCCTGCGAATCGAACTTACTTCAATCATTGCCAATCTCAAAAGTGAGCGTGACAAGCTGCTTAAAAGCAGGCTTGAGATTGGTCAGACAGAGAAGACCAATCTGGTATCGATAGCTGCTACCTATGACAAGATGGATGTAACCGGCGCCAGTAAAATTTTTACTAATATGTGTGCAGCGCAGGATACGAGCAAAATGCAAGCTATCGAGGCCGGCAATGTCAGCAGCAGCTTTGATGATGCGGTCAAGATACTGCACTATATGACCGAAAGGACCAAAGCAAAATTGCTGGCCGAGTTAGCGACTTCCGAGCCGGCGCTAGCGGCAGCTTTGTGTCAGAGATTGAAACAGATTGTTGAGGGGACATAGTACTATGGACATTGCGACTATAATAGGGGTGGTTTTCGGTTTTCTCGTTATTGTCGGTGCCATTGTTGTCGGCGGCGGTTGGCAGATGTTTGTCCATCTTCCCTCAATGGCCATTACCATAGGAGGCATGTTGTGTGCTACTCTTATACATTTTTCTTTGCCTCAGTTTCTTGGAATATTCTCAGTGGTCAAAAAAACGATTGTAACCAAGATCCCGTCGCCGTCCGAACTGATACAAAATATGGTGAATTTTGCCGCTATCAACAGACGTGACGGGGCATTGGCCCTGGAGCAGGAGATTCCCAAGATAAGCGATTTGTTTTTTGTTAAGGGTTTGCAGATGCTTGTGGATGGACAGGAACCTGACGTAATACGTGACCTGATGTCTCTGGAGATCGATAATCTTCGAGACCGCCATTCGACGGGTAAAAAGATTCTGGAATTTATGGGTGCGGCCGCTCCTGCCTTTGGGATGATCGGCACGCTCATCGGGCTGGTCCAGATGCTTAAAAACCTGTCCTCGCCGGACCAGATTGGCGCCGGTATGGCGGTGGCTTTGCTCACCACCTTTTACGGAGCATTTTCGGCCAATTTGATTTTTATCCCATTGGCCGGCAAGTTGGGGATTTACTCCAAAGCAGAAACTACAGCAATGGAAATGATTGTAGAAGGGGTTTGCGCTATTGCGCAAGGTGATAATCCGACTACCATTCGGGAAAAAATGCAGGCATTTATCTCACAGAGCAGACGAGAAGAAGTCAAGGCAAATATATAATGGGGCGTGGGAGCAAACAGGCAGAACCAGATGAGGCTCCGGGTGCACCGGAATGGATGGTAACTTTCAGTGATTGTATGACGCTGTTGTTAACATTCTTTGTACTTCTTTTGAGTTTCTCCTCCTTCGATGATAAAGTTTTTTGGCAATTGAAGGCGATTTTTTCGGGGTCTCTGTCTGGGCTCAGCAATCCTAAGGAAACAGGCAAAGATGCTTTTTTGCCTGCCGGGCAAATCGAGCATACGGTAGAGCTGGGCGCAGGCAGCGAGAAACCTACCTTAGTTCAAGGCCAGGAAGACCGCTTAAAACAAGAGACAGAACCTGTGGATTTCCGCCGCTGGAAGGTATTCTTAATCTCATCGAAAAGAATTTTTTGGGGTAAAGGCACAGTTATTTCGTCTGAAGGCCGCAATATTATGACTACTATGGCGTCATTCCTGAAAGAAGTACCCGGCCGGGTAGTTATCAGCGAAAACGGACCCCCGCGCCTTCTTGTCGAAGACAAGAGCGGGGACAGTAAATACTTTGGTCTGCCACGGGCATGGGCAGTGGTGGAGTATCTTACAACCAGGCAAAACCTTAACAAGAAGTGGTTCAGCATCTCGGCAGCAAGTACTATACCTCAGGAAAGCTCTGGAAGTGATGGGCCGGATGAACGTACAGTTGAGATAGTTCTGTTGGAACGGAGTCTTTACAATTGAAACCTCAGCATCAGTCAATCGAGGAAAACGGCCCTAAAGTTCCGGCGTATATCGTTACGTTCTCAGATATGGTAACTCTGCTGCTTACATTCTTTGTGATGCTGCTGAGCCTGGCGAGTGTCCAGGACCCGGAATTAACTGACATTGGCCGAAATTCCTTTTTTGAATCTATTAGAGATCTTGGACTTGGGATGCTTTCCGGCAAAAGGCAGAGACCTGATTTAGGTAATGTGAAAACCAGGTACTTCATAAGCAAACCTGATAAGTTATTTGAGGGCAGGACCATACATGCGAAAGAAGAAGAAATTCGTCGGATTTTTAATAAACTAAGCCAGTCTATGAAGACCTTGCCTTCACAAGTAGTCGCAAAGAAAACTGATTTTTCGGTAACCAATATTCGCTTTCCACAGGACCACTTTGATCTAAATGAGTCGGCGAGGAAGTTTCTGAGAGGATTTTGCCGGGATTTACAGCAGGATGCCGGCCGAAAGCCAATCGAGCTGTACGTGCTTGGCCTGGCTGGCGACGGAAAGAGCGAGAAAGAGCAGTGGTTACTCTCAGCGAGGCGTGCACAGACGGTGGCGGATTATCTGCGAGATACTTTGTCTTCGGCACCGGGTTTCCAGAGACAGCTAAGTTTATTCAAGGGCCAATCCAAATGGTCCGTTTATTCATGGGGAGCGGGCCCGGGAAGTGATTGGGTGGGGCGGGACAGCCCGATTTCGAAGCATTCACAGATCCTGATAGCGGTTTTAAGGACAAGTGATTAATTTGTACGCTTGTCAAGTTTTTCGACAACTTTTATGTTCGTGCGCGCGATTCTTGCCTAAAAATCGCTGCTGACGGTGTATCAAAGCCCATTTTAGCATTTCGGCACGCTATTTGCACTCAGAATACATATTAGTGCGCTCGTAATATGTCGCGAAATGGCAGCCCATGAATTGTTTTTTGTGCTTTGAAGTGTGGTTGAATTTAGGAAAAAAATCTTTTTGTTATTGATGATGGTTGCGTTGGGTGCCGGTGTGCTGGTAATCTGCTCGGCCCAGCCCGCTTCCAACGGAATGGAGTCTGCAAAATCGCAGCCCGATCCCAACCAGCCGCAAACAGCAGCAGGATCGACAAATAGTCCCTTGTTTGCAAATGATCCCAATTTTTTCAGGGATTCGGACTTTAAACCTGGTGGAGCAGGATTTTCCATTAGAGCAGTACTTGCGGTTTTATTTGTTCTTGCTCTATTTATAGCGGCGATTTACGTTTCCAAGAAGCTGCTGCCAAAGATTACCAACCTGCCGGGCAAAGAAATCCGTATCGTCGAAACGGTCCATCTCGGGCCCCGCAAGGCAGTGCATTTACTCGAAATAGATAATCGACGGTTCCTTATAGGCAGCACAAATGAGAATGTTACGAAATTAGCTGACCTCGGCAGTGGCTTAATGGATTTATCAGCTAAAGAAACGAATTATAATTGAGAAAATAGATGGCCGGTAAACTTATAAAAACGCTTTTATTTGCGGTAGTTATTTTGATGCCGGCCGGATTGTCTGTTGTTCAGGGCGCCAATGCGTTCGCTCAACCTGGACTGCCAAGATTGCCAAACGATACTTCTGTAGTAAATGCTCCGGCAGCCGGTGTCCCAAGCATCGGAGATTTGATGACAGTCATAGACAAAGCGACTGCCGGCGAGGCCGAAGGTAAAGATTGGTCGACTCCTGTGAAGCTTGTTATTATCTTTACCGGTCTGGCGATTTTGCCGAGTCTTTTGGTGATGATGACATCCTTCACGAGAATTGTTATCGTTCTGGCTTTTATTCGACGTGCTTTAACCACGCAAAGCATACCACCGACTGTTGCCATAATAGGTTTAGCGTTGTTTCTGACTTTATATACAATGGCACCGACATTTTCGAAGATTAACACAAGCTCGATTCAGCCTTATATTGCAGATGAGATTGATTTTCAGGTGGCCGGGGCCCGGGCCGGCAGTTGTATCAAGGAGTTCATGCTGCGACAATGCCGGGAAGCTGACTTGACTCTTTTTGTGCAGATGGCCAAAATTGAGCCTCCTACCAGTCCGATGGAGATAGATTTGCATATAGTTATTCCGGCATTTATTATCAGCGAGTTCCGCACGGCATTCGAGATGGGCTGCCTCTTATTTATTCCTTTTCTGTTGATCGACATGGTTATTGCGAGTGTCTTACTTAGTGCGGGTATGATGATGCTGCCGCCGGTGATGATTTCGCTGCCTTTCAAGCTGATGTTGTTCATTCTTGTTGATGGGTGGGGATTGCTGGCGAAGAGTCTCAGCCTGAGTTTTAATTAAAGCGAAGATTATTTTGTAGGGATTTTGCAGATGGACAGCAGTTTTGTTCTTTACTTAGGCAGGCATACCCTTGAGACGGCCTTGCTTTTATCTGCTCCGATTCTACTGACGTGTATGATTGTGGGAGTGGTGGTGACCCTGCTTCAGGCGGTGACTTCCATCCGCGATATGACCTTGACAATAGTCCCGAAGCTGCTTGCCGTTGGTGTTGTCATATTGATTTTCGGAGGCTGGATGCTGGGGGTCATACTCAAATTCACCAATGAGATTTTTGGCCACGTTCAAAATATAGGGCACTGAAGATAGATGGCACTGATAATCGAAAAGCTGCTTGGTTTTGTGATGGTGCTGACAAGGATTTCGGCGTTTTTCATGGTACTTCCTGTTTTTGGGTGGCAAAGCATTCCGGCCAGAATCAAAGTAGCGATGACCGTGCTGTTGGCGATTTTCTTTTCGACGATAATACCCGTCCCCGTTCTTGCTGGCCGGGTTTCTACCGCGGAGGCAGTATTGTTGATCGCTAATGAAGCTACGTATGGATTGGCTCTGGGATTAATCGCTACTTTTGTATTTACCGCGGTTAAATTGAGCGGCCGGATTATAGAACGGGAGATGGGTTTGGCTATGGCCGAGATACTGGACCCATTGACCGGTGAGAGATCACAGCCGCTGGGTAGTTTGCTGGAGATGATATTTATCATGCTGATTCTCAGTGCCAACGGTCATCATTTGTTTTTGTTGATAATTTCGCGAAGTTATGAGTCGTTTCCCGCCGGCAGTATCCCGACAATACCGGTTCTGACCGAAGGGATAATTCAAGCCAGCTCGACAATGTTATTGCACGGCTTGAAACTGGCCGCTCCGATATTGGCCGCGTTTCTGTTGTTGATGGTTATCTTAGCTGTGTTTGCACGCATGGTTCCGGAAATGGACGTCTTATTTATCAGCTTTCCTTTGCGTATAGGTCTGGGATTGTTAATGGTGGCGCTATTTATGCCGTTCATCAGTTCATTTGTAGGTGAATTTGCGAAATTGATGGAAAAACTGCTGCCCTTGTGAAACTTTAAAAAGCGAGGACAAGAGATGAGGGCCAAATGAATCCTGTCTCTTGTACCGGCATCGGGGAATAATCATGGCAGAGAAGCCGGCTGCTGAGAAGACACATTATCCGACATTCAGGAAGCTGCAGAAAGCCCGGCAGAAAGGGCAATTGCCACAAAGCCAGGAGTTAATGTCGGTTGCGACGCTTCTGGTGTTAGTCGCGATGGTCGCTCTGTTGGGACCGAGTCTGACGAAATGGTTCATAATGCAAATTAGGCATGGGATGTCGTGCGAAAACGTCGTTTTTTCCAACACAGAAGCATTTATAGCTTTTATCAATGGAAAAACTGCCGATTTAATACTCGTTATCCTTCCAGTTTTAGCAGCACTTTTTGTAGGCGCTGTTTTGGCCGGCGTTGCTGTTAGCGGCTTGAATTTTGCGCCGGGGGCAATCGAGCTTAAGTTCGATAGATTGAATCCGGTGGAAGGATTTGGAAAACTTATCAACGCTCGATCCATAGTAAAGCTTCTGACATCCATACTCAAATTGCTCTGTGTTTCATTAGTCGTCTGGTTTTATATTCGAAGCAAACTCGATGTCCTTGCAGCTCTTCGCTGGACATGGTCCACGCAAATGCTTGCCGTTACTGCCAAGCTTATACTTGGCCTTTTAATACGTGTAGGTGTTCTACTGCTGGTAATAGGAATTGCCGATGCTATTTATCAGAAATGGAAGTATATACATGACCTGAAGATGACGCGTCAGGAGGCAAAACAGGATCGCAAAGACACAGAAGGTTCGCCGGAACAAAAGAGTCGAATCCGTAGAATTCAGATTGAAATGGCATCCAGACGCATGTTGCGCGAAGTCCCCAAGGCCAGTGTGGTTCTTGTTAATCCAACACATGTTGCTGTTGCGCTTCGTTATGAGGCCAAGGGGATGGAGGCGCCGGTGATGGTGGCCAAGGGAGCAGATCATTTAGCTGAGAGAATTAGAGAAATTGCGCGTGCTTATGGAGTGCCGATCATAAGGAGACCGGAACTGGCCAGGACAATATATTCAACGGTTAAACCCGGCAATCCTATACCTGAGGCTTTGTATGCGGCGGTAGCAGAAGTCTTAGGTATGATTTATCGGCTGCGGCACAGAAAAACGTAAACGGACGGTTAATACACCTAAGAGCCGAAAGTAGCGGAATTAACCATACTAATCGCCCCCATCTGCTGCTGCATCATAGCCAAGGTTTTTTCAAGACGAGCGTACTTCGCGATAAGTCTTGTTTCCACATTGGTAAGACGGTTTTCTTCGTTCTTGATTCTTCTGTCCATTGCTATTATTCTATCGTCAAGGATGCCTTTGCTGACATCAAGCCGGCCGTCAACTTCAACTACCTGGTCAAGTAAATCTTCGAGAGCACCGGCGATGCCCTGCTTGATGTTGATAGTTGCAGTATAGGTACCATCAGATTGGTTCGGATCAACAGTAAACTGTAGGCCGTTTTCGGGGTACAAAGGGTCTCCGTTGTCGTCGAAATCACTGTTGCCGGTTACAAAGTTACCAGGCCAGGGGGCAGTGCGCCAAGTGGATTCACTGGATAGTTTGATTCTGACACCAGTTATAGCATTGCTCACTATATCTACCTCAATATTATAGGTACCGGCAGTTGTGTATTTGTCGCTGGCACCATAAAACTGTATCATAGTATCGCTGCTGTTGCCGCTCTTAGTTGCTCCAAGTAACTCAAGGACAGCATCAAAATTATCATTTAATGCATTGTTGAATTCGTCCGTGTCGAATTCCATCATTCCTGCACCATCTATACTAAGACCTATGTCGGAAGCCTGAACAAAGTCGTCTATCGTATCGACGAAACCATCGGCAATTCCGATGAACGGGTCACGAGTCTGGGTCTTAATAAATGATACCGCAATATCGTTGCTCAATATACCCATCTTTTTAGCTTCAGAATCATACTCGGTTTTGCTCTTCAACTCGGTAATTAAGGCATTGTAAGCAGTAACCATACTGTTAATTTTACTGCTAACCGCCCCAGTGTTTCTGCTGATAGTTATTTTAATCGGTGTAGCTACTTCCGTAACATCGTGAAGGTTCAGTGTTATCCCTGTAAGGGCATCGGTAATGCTGTTACCGTTTCTGCTGACCCATTCGCTATTATTGCCTTTCGTCGTTTCGACAATCGTCTCATAGCCATTGGTACCGGTTAGGCTACTATTTATCGCAATCAGGCCAACGTTGCCAGCACTGCTGAGGAATGTGAACGTTAAATCACCTGCCGCTAAGCCACTGACTTCGTCACCTCCTACCATTATGTCACCTACCTCAACAGTTGACAGCTCCTCAAGTTTAGCCTTAATAAAAGCAGGTGTTGCATCGTGGTCGATGGCAATAGTGGTTTGTCCTCCGTAACTCAGGGTAAATGTGCCACCTGTTGGCACAACGTCAGTGCTCAACGTTTGTATCTCGGCAACTGCCGCTGGTGTAAAATCGTTTATCTTAATCTGCGAATTTTGAGCATCTTGAGTTTGGGTAAAAGACGTTGACGCAAAAGATGAAAGACTTTCCGGGATGGTGCCGCCTTTTACAGATTCATCAAAAGTTATATCAGTCAAGGTTGTTGAGCCTGAGCCGTTATTATAAGTCAGTGTGCTAAGCACTAAGGTGCTTGCCCCACAGGTATGGTCTGTAAGACGAATTTTGCCATTAACGAGAGTGGCTGTAGCAGCTCTTGCCCCGTCAACCTCAAATCGGCTGTTAATTTCGTCAATAATATGACCAACGGTAGTGTTTGCGGTAACATCAAGGTTTGTAGTGAATGTGGTTCCATCGGTTCGCGTTCCGCTAATTGTAATATATGCACCATCGCTGGCTCCAAGGGTGCCGCCAAATGAATCAAGTTCTGTGATTTTGGTAGTCAAGCCGACATTTACACTATTATCGGTTAGGGCTGATGACGCCTCCCATACTTCTGTATTACTGACATTGACAGATATCTGGTGATCTTCGCCTGTTTCCTGGCCGCTCAGCATCAGGTGGTATTTGCCTCCCTGGTGGAGTAGGCTGGCTGTAACACCGGGATTGTCCTCGTCATTATTTATCAAGTTAACCATGTCTTCAAGCGTAGTTACATTTTTGACAGCCGTTATTGTTCTCTCTACATTGTTATACGAATAGATAAAAACGCCGTTACTATCATCTGTTAATACGTAATCGGTCTCGTAATTAAAGGTTGAAGTATCCTGTATCCAGGTTTCTGTCGTTGCCAATTGATCGACTTCGATTGAATGAGAGCCTGGATTTGCATTTGATGATGCGCCGACAGTCAGTATATCGCTATCGCTGGTGCTTGTGCTGAAAATGTCCAGGTTATCGGCATCGGAAAGGGCGCTCGCCGCTGATTGCAGGGCACTGACTTTGGATCGCAATTCGCTCAGCGCGGTGGTTTGGGCATCATATTCCGTCTTTTTTACTTGATATGTGGCAAGTCTTCGGCTGTTGATTATCATAAGCTGCTTGATGAGCGCAGCAGTATCAATACCTGTTGCCAGACCTGGAAATCTTAATTCGCCCATTTTATTTCCTAATCGTTATCCTATGCTTTATACCACAAAAAGTGCCAGATTGTCCTTCTTATGGCCCTTCCCAATATTATCGAACGAAATAGGCCGAACTTAAATATCAAGTTTGAATCAGCCGTTGTCACGATATGCCTTGAGTGTTTTTCGGACGTTGCCAACCTGCCTCAGTTGCTTGCCGACAGAATCTTTCCCTGCTGCAAGTATCAGTTGCAGTTTTTTGTACAATTTCACCAGATGTTTGCGCTGGCCGTCAAATTCAGGTTGGTCAAACGTTTTTGTTTTGACAATTTTCTCAACGACAGAATCGGCCTGCTCAGCCAGTGCCTCAACACGACGCAAATTGCTTCTGCGGGCCATTTCTATTTGCTTTTCTAACAGGCTCTGCAACTCATCCAGCATATATATTTGTTTATCAGTGCTCATCCGGTTTGAGTCCCTGCCTGATTTTCCTGGGCCAGACTGTGTTCGACTTCTTCCAGCAGGTTAGCGGCGTCTTTATGGTTTTCGTTCAGAGTCAGGACGTCCAGCAGAACTTTTTTGGATTCCTCGAACCTGCCGTCTTTCATATATAGCGCCGCCAAAGGAAACATAACGGATGTGTCACCCGGATGCATGTTCAAATATACATCGAGGTAATGAATAACTTGTGCAAATGAACCCATCTGGCAGGAGGCCTGAAACAGGCCGAGTAGTGCTATGAGATTTTCGGTGTCCAGTTCCAGGCTTTTAAGATACATCTCAAATGCCTGTTTGTAATCGGTTCTCTGCTGTGCAGTTAAGCCCAGGCCGGCATAAGCCTTGGCGCAATTGGCATCCAGCCGGCATGCGACCTTGAAGGCTATTTCGGCTTCATCAAGCTGATTATTCTGCAGGGCGACTACTCCAAGTCCGACATAAGGATCCGGTGCATCAGGTGACAGGACGGCTGCCTTATCGTAGTATTTTTGTGCCAGTTTGTAGTTGCCGACAGAAGCGTAACAATCTCCCATTTCCTGCAAAGCTTCATAATGCTGAGTCGAATCATGCTGCCGATCAACATTGTTATGTGTTATGTCCATAGCAATTTTTTTCCTTCAAGGATTCCCATTCCGTACTTATTCGTGCTCTGAAAGCTGCGCCTGTGAAAGCAGGCAGCTACCTGATAAGTGCCGGACAGGATTTTCAAGTATTTGTTCTGCTGTTTTGAGTAGTTCAATTGCCGAAATAAAATCCTTATTTTCACGCATTATCTTTGCTTCTAACAAAAGGGTGTCCATCTTCTCCACCGTCATTGATTACAATGATCTGGAGATTTCTATAGCTCTGCTGCAAAACGCCGGCCAGAGCCTTAGAGAGGTATTGTGGCCGGTTAAAAGTCGGGACAATCACGCTGACAACCGGCCCAGCCTTTTTCTCGTAGTTTTTTCTCATTCCATAAGTATCTAAAAATTTTCTAAGCAGCTAAGATTTATACAATCAGATTGTTCTCGAAAGCCGGAGGGTAGGACTCCGCTGATAATTCCACTATTAGAGGATCCAGGTAGTGGGTTATCGTATAGCGGAGTTCCTGATTGCTGTGCATCTATGTCGGCTTCGAGTTTAGTGAAAATATTGTTGATTTTGGGCAACTTGTTTTTCAGTGCATAATTTTCTTCGACGAACCTGCGATACTTTTGTGGTTCGTATTGTTCGGAGAGAATGTGCTCGCAGAATTCTTCGGTGATGTTGTATAAAAACTCGGTTGGAAAGATTTGGTCCGCACCGGGGAAATTATGAACCACCGGTTTTAAACCGCAGGCCATTGCCTCCAGCAATCCCATGCCCTGACTTTCCCCGGTGCTGTAAGAGACAATATAATGCTTGTCCTTTAACCATGCATTCATATCTTCTTGCCAGCCGTCAAAGAGCACCACATCCGTTAGCTTAAGTGTCCGAACGATGTGTTTGGTATATTGTTCGAGCATCGGGTCTTGAAAATCTCCGGCACAAAACAGCTTATATTCCGGGTCAATGTAATGCAGCTTTTGCATACATTGCATAAGGAATATTGGGTTCTTTTTCATATTCAGATACCCCACAGATGCAATATTCTTGCCGCGTGATCTATCAGTAAACTTGAATTTATCAAGGTTCACGCCATTCTGGATTGTAATAAGCTGTGTTCGATTTCTGATATCCGGGACCTGTTTCAACAGGGCTTCTTCGACAAATGAGTTGCCGACGGTGATGAGCGAATCGATATTCTCCCATTGGACATGGCTTGGCCAGTCCCCGTAGGCTTCAAAACGGTGAAGCCTGACAATGTTCTTGCATACTTTAGGTAATCTTGCCACTTCCACTGCTATATTGGTACACCACTCGAACCATGAAATGTCGCTCCATTTCATCAATTCATACATTTGATTAACATCTTGCTCCTCGAAGAACTTCACATTGAAACGGCGTTCGGTGAATGCGTAAATATCAGTTAGAAATTTTGTATCACCTGTTAATCCACAGAAAAAGGCCACCTTCGGCCTTTTAGAGCGAATCACCTTGACCATTGGCTCGAGGATTTCCTGGTTGGGGCAAATTCGCAGTGAGGCAAGCAGCATCTCGATGGCATCGGCTTTGTTATTCTGATTCAGGAATACGTTGGCGGTTCTGTTCAGGATGTCCGCGTTCAGCACGCCCAACTGCTGCATTTTATCGAAAAGCTGCATGGCTTCATTTGCTTTACTGGTTGCGAGATATGCTTCGGCCAGATTCCATACTATCTCGGCCGAGTCATTCAGCAGTCTCTGAGCTTTAACAAAATGATCGATCGCTTCATTCGAGCGGCCGAGGCAATGAAGAATTGCACCGGTATCGTTCAGGGCTTGTGCATCGTCGGGTGCCGTGCGAAGATGCTCCTGTATGCAGACAAGGGCATCCTGATATCTGCCGGCTTCGGCTAATTGCAAACCCCTTTCGTAGTGATTTGTGTTTTCAAATGCGTTGTTTTGTGCTCGCCCGCCAAGCGGGTCCGAATCTGGTCCCAGTGTCATTTGCTTTACTCCTATAAAGTCCCGCGAAGCTGATTTTGCTTACGAAAAAAGCTGAAACCTTGGTAGTCTTACATGCAAATTCCGTGCCGTTAGACTGTATTGTTGCATATTTGCAATTTGGCGGTATCCCCCATGAAATATGTATAAATATCAAACATATATGTTGTTCAAGAACATGCCTTTCTGCTTTTTGAATCTCGTCCCCGGCGGCTACCCGATGAAATCCAGCAGCGACAAGGACATAAGTTTTCCGGCTATTGACAGCGACATTTGATATAGAACTTCACGTCTGGACAAATCAATAGCTATTTGGGCGATATCGGCTTCCTGTAGAAGAGTCGCTTCATCTTCAGCGTCATATTTTAGCTTCTCCAGACTTTCTTTGAGGTTGTCCAGAAAACCTATTTTTGAGCCGATAGTAACTTCGGCCTGCACTATAAGTTCGTTTATCTCATCCAGCACAGTTAGCGAGTTATCCTGCAGCTCTCGCAATTGGGCGTCCGAAAGCTCTCTTTCGTTTCTCAATAAATCCCTGACACTAATAAGAGTGTCAAATATATTGTAGGTTCCTGGAACACTAACCATATCTACACCAGTGCTGCTTATATTTGTAGCATCTACATACAAAACTTCTCCGCTTGCATTTGTTACAGCTATGTTGGCTATATTGGCTCCCGCTAAAACTTCTGCTGCAACGTTCACTTTTGTGGCTCCATCATCAATAGACAAATCATAACTGCCGCCACCATCGTCAGTTACCGTTAGCCATGCGTCGCCTTTAACGCTCGATGTTCCCGAGCCTGCCGCTGCGCCTGTATCGCCCAGAAAAACCGGATCGCTGCGATCATCTGAGTGGAAGATATCATAGCCCACGTGAAGAGCCGATGATTTTATGCCGGGAGCTACTTCTATTTCTCGATTCTCAAGACTACCCTGATATGTTACACTGGTGATTTTCCCGTTAGTGCGTTCCACGAGATATGGTGCCGATTTCGTATTGTTTCCCCCGAACTGGTATTGGCCTATGTGTTTGGTATTAGCCAATGAGACTACCTTTTCTAATGTATCATTGATTCCTTCTGCGAGCTGCTCTCTGTTTTCTTCGTTGTATATGCCGCCCATTACTTGAGTCAGACGTACTTTAGTCTCTACGATAGCTGATTGTATATCCTGAATAACAGTAAAGGAAAGATCCAGTGTGCCGACGGCTTCCGAGAGGTCGTTTATATAGTTTCCCAGAGACTTTTCCTGAGAATTGAGAGTTAGTACACGATATGAGCAAGAAGGATCATCAGAAGGCCGATTTATCCGCGAGCCGGTAGTTACTTGTTCCTGCAGCCGAATCATTTCTACTGAATGCAGGTACAAAGCATAACTTACGTTATTATATATGTTGTTAAGTGATCCGCTCATTTCTTATATTATTTCCATAATAGTTGATAGTGATGATTGAAGTGTGCTCAGGTATTTGGCCATTGCTTTGAACATTTGCTCGAAGATCAACATGCGCGCGGCTTCATCGTTAATGTTGACGCCGCTGATTTCGCTCTGCTGACTGGCAAGGTTTTGGACCATGACTTCGACGTTTTTCTGGTGCAACTGTTTGACAGAGACCTGCTGGCCGATATCCGTGATCAACCGGCGATAGTACTCACCGGGCGTCAAGGAGTCCAAATCGGATACGGCCTGGTCTCTTAAAGCTGCTATCCGTAATGCGTTGTTATTGTCGGTCATATCCTCCCCAAGAGCTGTTGCCACTCGTTTGGGATTAGCAGTTATATCCGCACAAACAGCTATATTCTGCGCATTACTGCCTGAGAAAAAAGTGTTGATGCCAACCGCCGACAACAGGCCTGAGGTGTCGGTGTTGCCAAACACCTGCACTGTAAACTTGTCATCCTCGATTGTTTGGTTCAGATCACCTATGCTTAGAGCTATTTTGATTCCAGTATCACCGATCGTAATTTCATCTCCTACCGCATAACCAGAGCCTATATTAACCGTAGCAATCGTTCCGGTACTATCAGTTACGATAAGTTGCAGACTGTCATCATTACCCACAGAACCGTCGCCAGAAACCGTGAAAGTCAAGGTGTCATTTGAAGTGCCGGTGTAGATACCCGATACTGTTACAGTTGGCGGCAACGCTTCTGCAAAATCGGTTGTCGCCGTAGGCAATACAGCGGGTAGAAAATCGAATTTATAGCCTGTATCAGCTGAAATAGTCAGTTGATTCGATGAATTCACCGAAGCTGTTACATTGGCAACACCGGCGCCATTTATAAAGCCAGCTATCTCGGTTAGTGTATCGGAGGCGGCGTCCTGGTTTACATCAATTTGAGTTCTTGTTACGGCACCTGTGCTGGTATTTGTAACTCGGATGTACGTATAGCCGACAGCAACAGTGGAAAAATCGGACAAATCTCCACTTTCATTTACCCAGCCGGTTAAGCTGGTAAATGAACCTTCCGAACCCACACCCTGAACATGGTATTGATTTATCTGTTGTATTATTGCATTTGCCAGATTGTCCAGATCGTTTTGAATGCCGGCGATCAGATCGTTTTTTAGCGATACTAATGCTCCGAGCCGTCCGCCTTGAACATCTGTGTTGTAATTCGACCTGCCGGCAGCGGTAATACCCAGCTCTAAATTTTCTGTTATACCCACCTCCAGTTCAAGAGCGGAGGTGCTTACCACTAAGGGGATTTCGTTGGTACTGATGTCTACTACACCATATTCTCTGGACTCGGTCTCTACGTTAATTAGTTTGGATAGCTCGGTTATGCACTGATCTCTTTGGTCTCTCAGATTGTAGGCTTGGCCACTGCTTATTTCCTGTTTGTTTATGTTGTGGTTGAGTTCGGCTATTGTGCCTGTCAGATCATTAATCTGATTGACTACGTTCTCTGCTTCCAGGGGAATCTGGCTTTCCAATGTTGTCAGAAATTGTCCGAGGGTATTAAATTTGGCAGCCATGGTCTGAGTTGAGGTTACAGCCTGGTTTTGCCAGATGGTTTCTGCCGGATGGGCACTGAGATCCTGCAGAGCATTGAAAAAGTCATCCAAAGCAGTACTCAAACCACCGCCGTCCGAAAGCTCGCCGAATGAGTTTTCAACCGTACGCAGCATAGCAAGTTCCTGCGAGACCTGCTCTAACGAGGACTGCTGCCGGATAATCTCTTTTTCCAGAAAGCCATCGATTATCCTGGTAATTCCGGCAATATCGACACCTCCCCCCAAAATGACGGGGCCGATTTGCGACGAATAAGCCGGGGTTAGATTCAGTCTCTGACGGTGATAGCCGTCAGTGGCTGCATTGGCAATATTATTGCCTATTATGTCAAAGGCCCTTTGAGCTGCATTAAGGCCGCTGATCCCTATGCCAAAACTATCCATTTCTTATATCCGTTTAGACTACGATTCTCAAGCTTCCTGTCTCGCATTTGTTTAGCTTAAGCTCAACAAATGCGAGATTATGTCCCTTAAATCTGTAAATTTACAAAGGCCGTATCAATTTGCCGTCTGGTTTCACCATTGGAGTTGTAGTGAAGCGACTCTGTCTTGCCGAGGTTGAAAATACCTTTCAAAAGCAGGTTATTGAATCTGGCGCATTCAGATAAGAGCAAAGCGGTGCTCAAATATTCTTTCTTAAGTTCCGCACTCAGTGATCTTAGCTTTGCTTTCATCTGAGTTACCTGGTCTTTTTTTGCTTCTGGAAGATTTGCTTCAAGTGCTGATAAAGTCATTTGCTCGAAACCGCAGCCAAGACTGTCGGCCAATTCTTTCCGTATTGATTTGCGGTTTAATTCGTGATCCCTGTTACAGCCAGCCTCGGCCTGAATGCTCTCAAGCAGTTTGCCCAAAGCGGTTTCATCGCGTTTGATAACCAATCTGCGCATTTCATTCAACCGCAGCAGACTTTCCTGCATATGCTGCACATCCTGGTCCAAACAAGCCAACAACTGGTCGACTTTATCTTCTATTGAAGCTACTGTCGCTTTCATATTTGCCCATCCAGTGACTTGCCTGCAGTGTTTGCCTTCTCGGCATTGTTTAGAAATTGGTGTATGTCCTTCCATAATCCGATGCCGCCGTTGTTTGCAATATCACGCGCAAGATACATCCAGAATATTCCCTGTACCTGATTGGAAGGCCCGTCCTTTTCAAAGCCCCAATCTCCGACCGTATTTTTCATTTCATCCAGCATCTTGTTGAGCAGGACAGACTCAAAATCTTTGGCGATTTGCTTTTTTTTCTCTTCTGAGACGTTTTTAAGTCCCGATTTTTGGAGATGCTCCAGCAGTGCCGGCGGCGAGACTGGTTCGGTTAATATCAATTTGGCACTATCCATGAAAATGCTCCTACATTATTATCAGCCTGGCTTGAAGGGCACCGGCCTCTTTAAGGGCATTGAATATCGCTATCAAGTCTGTCGGTGTCGCACCTATGGCATTGATGCTTTTGGCCAGCTCCGAGACGGTGACTGACCGGGATACGGGAATCAGGTACGCCTCTTGTTCTTCGATTCCTATTTTCGTGTCCTGGACTATTTCCGTTCTACCCGAATCGGAGAAAGGAGCGGTAGGCTGAGAGACGATTTCGCTTTCTTTGATTTTTACAACGAGACTGCCCTGGGAAATTGCCACTGCGGATATGCCGACGTTTTCGCCGACGACAATGGTACCCGTGCGCTCATTGATAACAACTACCGCGGGGACATCGACCTGGACTTCCGGTTTTGTAATATCATCTATGAAGCCGGCTATATCCTGCTGACGGATTTCGTCGGGCACTTTAACTCGAATGGTGCCGGCGTCGACGACTACGGCACTCTGTGGATAATCCTGGTTAATGGCCTGGCTGACTTGCCTTGCAGTTGAAAAATCGACGTTTCTGAGATTTAATGTAATTATCCTGCTTCCGGCGATATTTTCGACAAATGTGGCGATTTCTTCCTTTTCAACTGTGGCGCCGTCCGGAATTCTTCCGACGGTCTGGTGGTTCTTTGTAATCGAGGCTTTATCGCCCGATGCCGTCCAGCCACCGATTGAAATCCCCCCCTGGGCTACGGCGTAAACCTGACCATCGAGGCCTTTTAGGGGTGTCGGCAAAAGCTTCCCACCCTGGAGGCTTTTGGCGTCTCCTATCGCGGAGACATCGACATCTAATCGCGAACCTTCACGAGCGAAGGGGCCCAGCGCTGCCGTTACCATGACAACGGCAATATTGCCGCCGGTCAAGTCGGTGGGATTGAGAACAAGACCTGAATCTCTCAATATATTCGTCAGCATTTGTCGTGAAAGCAGTGTTGTATCGCCGGTGCCGGCCAGGCCAATTACCAGGCCAACACCTGTGAGCGGATTGCCTCGAAGGCCCTGAATGTCGACAATATCTTTTATTCGCTCGCATTGCCCGACACCGGGCATAAAAGCACAAGCCATAACTGCACAGGTCATTAGTGTTATTACGCTCTTTTGCGTTTTGGCTCGTATCGTCATTGTTATTGATTTCATAAGTTATTGCTCTGAGAAAATCTGTCTATATAGTGCAATTAGAACGGCCAGACAATATCTAATATACTGCCGAGCCAGCCCGGTTTGGTGTACGGTGCTGAAACTCCACCATTCCTGGAGACAATACGAAAGTCCGCGACCTGCTCGCTTTTAACCTTGTTATCAAACGAAACATCACTTGGCCTGACTATGCCGCTTACCTCAATGGTTTGTGTGTCACCTGAAATATCGCGATTACGAGTCCCTAAAACTACAAGGTTGCGATTCGGCAGGATATCAACTACGACTACGGTAATGTTGTCGACAAACTTTCGTTCGTCTTTGTAATCAGCTTTGCTTTTCAACTCATTTCCCGATTGGGCGCTCATACCGAATTCACCGAGGTCTGCGAAGTCGCCAAGGTCTCCGTTGAAAGTATTTGACCGGTCGGTTTCCTTTTTCATATCTCTTTTTGCCTTGTTATCCACCTTGCTGTTTTCGGTGATTGTGATAGTAATGACATCACCTATCTGGCGAGCTACATCATCGGCGTATATTGCTTTCATGTTCTTGTTCCTCTTGGCCCAGATGGAACCTGCTTGAGAGCAGGCGGTTGAGAGCAATACCGAGGCTGTTAAGGCAATCAATACTAATGATTTATTGTTCATTATTTCTCCTTTTATCGATTTTCATTTTCTGACTTATTACAGAATATGTTTTCTATAACACCGGTTCAACGCTGCCGTCTTCGCTGATCCTGGCTAAGATTATCCGCTGTGAATCCGTATTGCGGATTTTTATATAATCACCGGCTCTGCCGTCCTGCATAGTTTTGCCGACGGCCGTAATCAGAAATCCGGGGCTTTCGATACGAATAACAACATTTTGATTACGCTTAACAATAATTGGAGATTCGAGAGACTCTAACATATTTGGTCGAAGCTCGGTGTTTGCCGGCAGCCGGCGTTTAGCAATGAGACCGTAAGGCGGCTTCCAATTAGAAGGCTCAGGATCATTCGATTGAATCTTTTCTATCTTTATGTTCTCAGGACTAATGACGCCGCCCGCCGGAATATCTACCTTTGTGACTGCTTGTTGACGGTCATATATCAGTGCAAAAGTTACTTGACGCACGCCGATCTTGTTGCTTCCGGAAAGCACGGCAATCTCGATTCTCGCCTGGTTTCTTACGCCGGTTTGGACCAATCGAGGAGAAATGCTTATGTTTTTACTCCCTGCAGAGACAATAAAATCCTTGGGCTTGCGTATCGGATTCCATTTGCAAACCGAATCGCCGGGAGGATTCTTTTCTAAAAAAGAATTTGCCAATGAAACAAATTCGCTACTGCTGATAGTTTGGTTTTGCTGCTTTACTGTTATCTTTTCCGAACCAGTGAATGTTACTTTTGATGTGGGAATTCCGTTGCACGCCAACCTGCTTAGAACCATTGGCCTGTCGATGATAATCGTTTGGCCCGGTAGGGAAATCCGCCCTAATGCGATTTTGCCTGCCTTGGCTACAAGAGATTCTCCGCCCTGGATGATGCTGACCTGGCCCAGGCTTAAGTTGCTGTCTTTGACCGCGACTTCTCTCGGGAGGTAAATCTTTAAGTAAGAGTCTTTCTGTGAGTTGCTGGTTTTGTTATTTGCCGATGCCGGGCAAAAAAGCGCAAAAGTCATAACCACACAAGCTGCAAATATTCCTGTGTTCTTATACCGTTGTGCTTTTGTGCTTTTTCTTACGCTCATAATGATTTTCTATCTAACGATACTATTTGCCGTTTGAAGCATGTCGTCGCCCACCTTTATTGCACGCGAGTTTATCTCGTATGCCCGCTGTGCGGTTATAAGATTGACCAATTCGGTTACCATTTGCACATTGGATTTTTCCAGGAATCCCGCCTGGATTGAGCCGAAGCCGTTTTCTCCCGGTGTG
This sequence comes from uncultured Pirellulales bacterium, assembly GCA_964439135.1. GTDB lineage: Bacteria > Planctomycetota > Phycisphaerae > Sedimentisphaerales > Anaerobacaceae > JAFGPJ01. Next base: position 26,143 of record CAYTNN010000002.1, on the reverse strand, counting down.
CCGGTCGTGGGTGTGCCGCTTGCCCCGGTTTCTGAAAGCAGGTTGCCGCCTTCGCTTGAAAGGCCGGATGGGTTCGGAAAGCGGGCCAGTTGAATCGTGCCTACGACCGATTGAGTTCCCGATGAGTCGGTAATATTAACTCCTCCGTCTTTTTCGATACTCACAGAAACGGCGTCTGTCGGAACGCTGACGGCTGGCTCTATAGAATATCCGTTAGAGGTAACTAATTCACCGTTGGCATTTGTCAACAGAGAGCCGTCGCGTGTGTATCTTAGATCACCGTTCGGCATAGTCACTTGAAGAAAGCCGTCACCTGCAATAGCTATGTCGAGAGGATTGCCGGTATTCTCGAGTTCACCGGGACTGAAAACTTTTATCGTTGATGCGACACGGACTCCGCTGCCAATTTCTATTCCACTCGGTGAATTTATGCCTGAAGCTATTTCCGTGCCGGGCTCTTTCATTGTGACAGAAAGCAAATTCTGGAAATTTAACTGGCTTCGCTTGAATCCCGACGTGTTGACGTTGGCAAGGTTATTAGCGATTACGTCCACCATCGTCTGTTGGCCAGTCATTCCGGTTGCTGCAGTGGAAAATGCTCTCAACATAATATTATTCTCCTTCTATCTTGATGACTTCTCAGCCCAAAGCTACGCTCATAAGACTGCTTGAAGCCTGTTGTTCTGCTGTAATGGATTTCATATTCGCTTCGTAGAGTCTTGACACCATTATCATATCCACCAGTTCGTCTATGATCTGTACGTTTGATGCTTCCTGGTATCCTTGTTTTACAACGAGTTGTTCTGCTTCGACCGGTTGTATATTCTCATCGGGCATCCGGTAGCAGCTATCGCCGGTCGGCACGAGTTTGTTATCGTTATCGTTGAAATTGACCAGCCTGAATTTTCCAATAGCAATTTCGCCGGCACTGATGGTTCCGTCACTCGATATGCTTAGTTGCGAGATTCCAACATCGCTTGGTATCGTTATCGGGCCGGCCTGGCCTGCGACGATACGCCCCTGCGAATCGACGATTTGGCTGTTTTGGTTAGTTTGAAATGTGCCGTTGCGTGTGTAAAGCGGCCCTTTGGGAGTCTCTATCACAAAGAAGCCTTTCCCGTGCAGGGCAAAATCCAATGGCCGGTCTGTCTTAACGATACTGCCCTGGGAAAAATCAAATGCTGAGTTCAAGTCGATAGTTCCGGGCGAATATGCCTCTGTATCTTGTGCCTCGAGGGATTTTGAAAAAGCATTGCATCTCCGCTTGAATCCGACTGTGCTTACATTGGCCAGGTTGTGCGCAATGATATCGAATTCCTGTGTTAACGCATCAATGCTTGTACTAACCTGATCTGTAATCACTGACATTTCAGACTCCCTGCACTACTGCCGGCTCCGGCCGCTCTGACTTCTTGTTATCGTTGCTGCCATTGAAGGTCTGGGCGCCTTTGCTTTTGGCCCTGGTTTTCAGGGAAGCCGAGTTGGTAGCGCGAATCAGTTCGCTAATGTTCGGATCGCTGAGCCCTATCAATTCAACTGCTATTGAAAAACCATTTTTTATGCTTTTCGTGTGCCGGACCTCGCCGATATTTTCCACGATCTTTTCCGGGGCGATTTTGCCGGTACTCTTCGAACCTGGTTTATTGTCCTGTTCTTCGCTCAACTTAAGTATTACCAGCACTCTGTCGCCCACCTTTACTTCCAGCGGTGCTTCTATACGCAGACCCGGACCGGCCAGCTCAGTAACAGATGCCTGCACGAATTCCGGCGGTCCCCAACTGTTTTCGGAGATGTTGGTCGAATCTTGCCCTATGCCATTATCGCTATGACTTTTTGGCAGGAGCATTCGTGCAAATGGGAATCGTGCGATGAAGGTAGGCTTGTTTACCGGAACACGCAAAAAACGCCTGCGATTGATGAATCGTATGTTATTGCTGTGATTAAGAACCAAAATGTTGCCGTAGCAGCTTATCGAAGATGTCTCGAACTCCCAAACCGATGCGCCAAAATAATAACGCACGGACCAGTGCTCGCCGGGCTTGCTTTCCAAAGACACTTTAAGTTTGACGGTAAGCTCGACATCATTATTTTCTATAACAGTAGACTCGATATTTGCTTCGTTACCGGTTTTGCGGCGAGTCATATGAAGTTGTTTGCCGGGAGGGATTTGTTTGCTGCTTGGTTTGTTCGAGTTTGCCGACGAGCCTGCCAGGATTGAACTTTTGTTCTCGAAGCCGAGTTTTTCACGAAGAACGGACAACTGAGCACTTAGATTTTTGCTCGTCTTGGCTCCACGACGTGCAAGGGCATCTTTTGTTAATTCGGCGGCTCCGCGGTCGAAAGCCGTGACCATCGTAAAAATTGATTCGATTCGCTTTAGTTTCGTTTTTTTTGCTATATCCAGCAGGATATGACGTTCGCGCCGGCTTAAACCCATTCTTTTGGCATAATTAATAAATATCTTATTGGTGGCTTTTCGTTCTTTAACCTTGTTGTTATAGCTGGCTGCGATGAGCAGCACAGTCAATATGATTACGGCAATCACACTAAGTAATATAAACCAGCGATGGTCTGTCGAGGCGCTGTCAAGCCGACTGGCGGCATGCCACCGCGCAATCGGCGTCAATGCCAAAAAAACAGCGTTCAATCCTGTGGTTATTACTGATGCGGTTACCATCTCACATTTCCAAAGTTACTATCTAATTAGGTTTGTCAATTCTTGCAGGATATCATTTGCGACTTTGATGGTTCTGGCGTTTGCCTGGAAGCCGTTTTGGGCCTGAATCATACTGACGAACTCGGTTGCAACATCAGCGTTGGATTTTTCCAGCGATCCGCCGTGGATCGAGCCTGCACCGCCGGTCATTGCCTGCGTGGCAATGGCCTCGCCCGAGTTGGCGGAAGGAATGTAGTATCCGTTGCCGAAGCGTTCCAGACCCGATGTGTTCTGGAATAGTGCTATCTCTATGGTTGCGATGTTTTTCTTGATACCGTTGGAGAAGGCACCGATAACTATACCTTCATTATTGACCGAGACTGTGGAGAGTCTGCCTGCTTCATAACCGTCCTGCTCTCTTGCTACTGCAGTCGAGTTTCCAGCAAACTGTGTCAGTCCGTCCAGCTTGCCCTGCGTACCCAGATTTAATTGGATAGTCTGTGGATTCGACGTATCATGTGCGAAGGTCATTACAAATTGGGGTGTACCCGTGCTGATTAACCCGGCGTAAGAACCGTCGCTGGGATTAAAAGTTATATCTTTGATGCGTCGGTTATCCATGGTTATCTGATTGATGTTACCGGTGATAGAAGTCAGCACCATGTCCCATGTGTTGGGGGTGTTCGTTCGGACAAACGCGCCGGAAATAACGTGTTTACCACCTTGGGAGTCGAAAACCGTAATGTTAATACTCTTGGATTCCTCTCCACCTACGGTTGATATCTCGAAATACGCCGGCATCGTCAGTGAGCCAGCTCCGGAGTAAGACATGGTCATATCGGTGTTGCTGTAGCCGTTGGTATCATCGGTTATCCGGATTTGGCCGTTGACCAGAGAGGCCGTCGATCCGCTGAGAACGGTGGTGTTTAAGTGAGTGATGAGTTCCCCCAGCGTGGTGCTCGCGTCAGTAACAGTAAAGTCAACAGCAGGACCGGGACCATATAGATTGCCGTCCTTATCGTAGCCACTGATCGCGATTGTGTCCCCAGCTGGTGTTCCAGTGAATTGGTCGAGGTTGGCGATTGCGGTCGCTTCCGTGGCATTAGTGCCATTGTTCGTATAAGCTAAATTTGAAGTTATTACCTGCGTTCTTGTTACAGAACCGACCTCATCTGCACTCAGGTTGCCGGAGACTGCTATTTCTGATGTGTCTTTTGCCGGCATTGCTACATCGTAAGGGACGTTAATCTCGCTGATGCCGGGAGTCTGGAAGCCGTCAATCTCGCCTTCCGAACCGATACGCTGTATGTGATAGCCGGTGGAAGGATCGACCAGATTCGAAGATGCATCAACTGCGAACGAACCACCGCGAGTGTAAACGTTTTGCTGGTTATCGTTCAACACAAAATAACCCTCTCCTTCCACGGCCAGATCCAAAGGATTACCTGTATTTATGATATTACCCTGCAACATATTAGGAGTAATTCCAGATACGCCTACGCCGCTGCCTATTTGTTGCGGGTTGGTACCGCCGACACCGGTTGTTGGCTGCGATGCTTTTTTAATCGTCTCGTTCAGCAGTTCCGAGAAGGTTATTCTGCTTGACTTAAAGGCAGTTGTATTGACATTGGCGAGGTTGTTACCTGCTATATCAAGCATTTTTTGGTGGGCTTGCAATCCAGTAACTCCGGCTGACAATGCAAAACTCATTTTTGTTTCTCCTTATATTGAAACTTTAAAATCTGAAATTAGTTTTTGACCGATATTACGCCTTCTAAGGCGACAGCTTGATCTGCTGTGACCAAAATTATCTCGCCGTCAACGTTATTGATAACTTCTTCGACGATGCCGCTTGTGATATCCCGGCTCCCGGTCTCATCCTCCGATGCGAATGAAATCTCCTTGCCTATCAACGAGTTGGCGTAGTTACGTTCCGTGCCGGCAAGGACCTTTGCAAAGTTTGAATTCATCGATTCGAGCTGCTGCAGTTGTGAGAACTGCGCCAACTGGGAAGCCATTTCGTTATTATCCATCGGTTCCAGTGGATTCTGGTTTTTCAGTTGTGTTACCAGAAGTTTCATATAATCCATTTGGATGTTGCTTGCAGTGTTGATGGCTGACGATGAATCCATAACTTTTACCACCTTTTCTTAAAGATTAAAATCCTATGAAGTTTTTTTCTGAATCCTGTTACAACAATTCGGCACTGAATCACCATACCGCATAAGTAAGCAATCGTTGTGCCACATTAGAATTATAGTTGGTTCTGTTGTGCACAACTTCTTGTCAAAAAGAATGTTAGGGAGGCTAAAAAATTGAATGAGTATTGAAGCCCGCTTTCCCGGAGATAATTAAAGAGGACATATTTTCCTATATACCAGAAAATTTTGCCGTTTCGGTCGGGTAGAGTTACAGGGATCTTTTCTTGTTATGATTTGCTGCATCGAGTGCCCGCGTGACGTCCCATAAGAAACGGCGTTGTCTTGCTGCAAGTTTTACTTCCTATGCTCGTATTTATTGAGGGCGGCGTTACGCTTAATCATCTATGCTATGTCCTATAACATCATCGTAGAATATCAATAAGCATTTTGGTCCGACAGAAGTAGTGACATTATGGGCCCGTCCAATAAAATAATTAAAGTTGTTTCAGGCTGTCTGTCGATTTATGGCTACGGGTTGACCACATATTGAACGGGCATACCCATACGATATACAGCAGATTCAGAGGTGGCGCTTATAGTTTTGGAAAGGATGAGTTTACTTAGGAGAATTGTTGCAGTAAGCAAGGACTCCGAAATTCAACGGCTCGCTCAACAGTATGGCCGGGAAGTTTTTGGGGCCGATGACCTGACCGATGCTCTGGATATTGTTAAAACGGTAAGTCCGAATTTAATTCTTTTCGACCATAGGTTTAATCCGAGCCACATCCACGAATTCCTTAATAAGGCCGATAAAAATTCAGTCGATATACCTGTAGTGGTAGTTGGTAATGATAATAGTGACACTGGATTATCTAATGAGTTCATACGGATGGGGGCCTTTGACTATCTACTGGGAAGACGGGATTACAACAGGCTGGAGCAAATCATTAACAGGATAAAGAATAATTTAAGAGCTTCGGATTGTGAAACCAGACATAAAACAGAGTGTTTGGCATCCAGTTCTGAAGGAAACACGGGTCGTTTTTTTGCCGGTAACCTGGCTGCTTCTGTGTCTATGGTTGGTAAAAGTTGTGCTATTGTTTATACCCTTAAGATGACTAAACTCGTTGCCGAGAGCCGATGTAATCCAATTTTAATTGTCGGAGAGACAGGCACCGGTAAAGAATTGGTGACCAGGGCGATTCATACTCTGAGACATCCGAACGAGCCGTTTGTAGCGATAAATTGTGCCGCTCTAACGGCGAATTTGCTTGAAAGTGAACTTTTCGGTCACGTCAAAGGCTCCTTTACGGGGGCTGATCGTGAGAAGACCGGACTTTTGGAGTTGGCTGGAACCGGCACACTTCTGCTTGACGAAATTTCCGAGATGCCGATAGATTTACAGGCTAAATTGTTGCGCGTGCTGCAGGAAAAAAGTTTCCGAAAGGTCGGAGGTATCGGGAATATTGACTGCAAAGCTACTATAGTGGCATCAAGCAACCGCAATCTAAATAACGAAGTTCTGGCCAATCGTTTTCGGCGTGATCTTTATTATCGTATTAATGTTAGTCCTATAACGCTTGCTCCTCTTAGATCACCTGACCGAAGAGAAGACATCAGGCTTTTGGCTGAGTACTTTCTAAAGACATCGTCTATCTGCCCGGAGAAGCGCGCCAAGGTAACATCCCTGACTCAACTGGCAATTGAGGCTCTGGAGAAACACGATTGGCC
>CAYTNN010000002.1:17148-19515 GCA_964439135.1 uncultured Pirellulales bacterium | reverse complement strand
CGGTCTCCTCTTTGTCCAAGCCTGTAGCGATCCACTGATAAGGTTATAGAGTTCTGGTTGTTGTCAGAAAATCTGCCGGTTCGTATAGAATCCTGACATTTCACAGCAATATCAATAGCCTGACAAGGCGTAATAGATTAATTTTTCGCGTTAAAAGCCTCGAAACACTCCTTAGTCTCCACTTATAACAAGATTGGCACAGTTATTGCAGTTCTCTGAAAAAGAGGTTGTGAAATACGCCCTCATATAATTAATGAACCGGTTCGAATTTGCCTTTTTTGGGCTTCAGGGCGAAGTTGAAAGCTATGGCGGCAGAAGAACAAAAAGATGTTCTCGATGAAGATAGTACTACCGAGGTGCTGTCGGACGACGAGATATTTACAGATGATGCTGACGAAGAGAGCCTTAAGGCCGATATCGAACAATCGGATTTAGTTATCCAGGAGGAGCTTTCAGAATACGAACTTTTTGCCGGCGATGAGGATTTTTATAACATCCTGGCAGAATCCTCCCAAGAGACGCCAGTCGAGCAGCCTGCCGGCGAACGCCAGTGGCTACAGAAATTGAACCGGTATAAGTATCAACGTTTTACAACCCTTCAGAAAATTCTTGCCGTCTGTATTATTGCCGTCGTATCGATGCTTCTTTATGTATTGTTGAAATCCCCCTCAGGACTTGTTGCCGGCTCGGGGTCAATTCCCGCCGATGAGTCGGGGCAGACCGCCGGGCAAACGCCCGTTTCCAGGGCATCTGCCGCTGGTTCCCAGCAGGTAATGCAGGCGCAGATTCAAGAGCCGGAGCCTGTGCTTTCACCAACACAACCGCTTTCCTTAAAATTCGCCCGTGACTTTGTTCTGCAAAAGGAATACAATAAGGCTTTCGCCGCCTATAACGAGCTTCGCCAGGCTCTCCCGGCGGGCGAGGAGCTGCTCAGAGATTTTCTTCAGCTAAAAATGGCTTTATGTGCGAAGCAGGTCGCCGATTTCGAACAGTCGAGCCGTTTGTTGACAATGGTCTCTCAGAGCCGTTCGCCCGCTGTCAGGATAGTGGCTAATTATCATCTCTGCCAGCTTGAAATACAAAGGAAACGATACCTGAGGGCAAGAACCAGGGCTTATAATACGATTGCTCTAATCAAGGCGGTTGATTTCGATGATGACTGGGCATTGTCATTCGAATGCGATTGTTCGTTTCTGGTCGCCGAATGTTTGACACGGCACATTCTTTTACTTAGCAGCACCGATACGGATATTCCCGGTGATTTATGGGGCAAATCCATAGCTTCTTCGGATCCATTTGACAATTTGAACGAGGCCGAGCTGCGAAGATTACTGAATTCCGGCACCGAGCACCTGGGCAGGGGGTTGCTCGATCCTGAGATTCGAAAACTCGAAGAGCAGGGGGGGCTGCCTCGCTTTTCTGTAAGCTCTTATGGGGCGCCGGTTGAGGAGTTGCTGGCGAAATTTGCTACCGGCGCTGAGCTTGATTTACACTGGGCTTTCAGCGGTGCTTTGGCAGCGGATTCAGGAGAAGATGCTCTGCGGCAAAGGCCGGTCAGCTTATATCTGCCGGCGGCGACATCGCAGCAGATTGTCCTGACAGCAGCAGGCTGTGCCGGGTTGCTGGCATATACGGAAGGAGAGCCCGGTCGGCAGAAAGTGACTGTTTACGACCCGGCCGAGTATTCGTCTTTACGCCAACATATAACTTTTCTGAGTGAGCAGGCCATTTCGCTTTGGCAAAAATTCGTGCTGACGTTTTACAGCGACGAGCGGCTGGGCAGCGCTCATTTTGTAATGGGGCTCCTGCAATCTCAGATAGAACTGCCGATCGAGGCAATTGCGGAATATAAATTAGTGGCTAATCGTTTTTCACAAATGTCACTGGCGCCGTTCGCTTTATTACATTCGAGCAAATTGAAGGCGTCTCTGCGTGATTATCCGGGCGCCCGGGAGGATTTGAAGCTGCTTGTCGAGCAGTATCCTGATGTAGAGATTTACGGACAGGCTTATCTGTGCCTGGCGGATGCCACAATGGAGGCGGGGCTTAACGCCGAAGCCGCACAGTTGTATCAAAGGGTGTACAATTTTGGCTTGTCCGCAGAATCGAAGACAGCTTCCGCCATTGGAGCCGCCAGGTGTCTGTATGAGACAAAAGCGTATGAAGAAGCGGTGAAATGGCTGACTCGATACGTTGATTTAGCCGGGAGTGACAAAAACAAAAACCTGTATTCGGCCTATTTTTTGCTGGGGCAGTCCAACCTTGCGCTGGGAAAATATCAGCAGGCCTGTGATGCGTTTGAATATGCGCTGGAAGAGCAGAGTTCGAGGGAACAATATGTCGAGGCGGTCGCATTGCTGGTGAAAG
>CAYTNN010000002.1:0-17048 GCA_964439135.1 uncultured Pirellulales bacterium | reverse complement strand
GAAGAGCAGAGTTCGAGGGAACAATATGTCGAGGCGGTCGCATTGCTGGTGAAAGCTCAAATAGAACAGGAGCATTTCGTCGAGGCGCTTGATACGCTGGAGAGCGTACGTTCGGTTGCATTGTCAAAGGAAAAATCTGTAGAAATGCTGCTGCTGAAATGCAGAATTTTACGGATGCTGGGACTTCTTGACACAGCGATTGTTACTTTGCGTGACAGAGCGGAATATATTTCCGATCCGCAGTTGAATGCGAAAATGTCCTTTGAACTCGCTCAGTGTCATATTGCCAAAGGCAATCTGGAGAGCGCCCGCAGCGGCTTAAGTGAAATTCTCGGTACCGTCGAACCCGGACCTTTGGCGCAACAAACCGCTATGGAGCTGGCCGATGTATGTCTAAAACTCGAACGAGGTTCGCAGACCATCTCGGTTTGTCTGCAGCTTCTGGAGTCGGATGTGCCTGAGCAGAAAAAACTTCAAATCCTGAGAATGCTCGCAGAAGCTTATAACCAACAGAAAAATTACGACAAAGCGACATTAGCTCTTTCAGGTCAATGGAAGTGAAAATGAAAAACAGCAATAAAAAATTCAATTATGACTCACAGCTCAAAAGTCATGCATCTTTGAGTTTCAGGTTATACTTTTATATTGCCTGCTTTACGTTTTTGTCTTTCCGTCTCTTAACATCTCTTACAGGTGCTGTCTATGCGAATTCTACTGCCGGGGATAGCCAGAAATTATCGCAGAGCAGCGTTATAACTTCGAGGGATGCGAAGAATATCAGCGGACTCGAACTGCTGCGGGCTGATGTTAGTATTGCTAAAAGGCAAAACGATACGGAAAGCAGGAATCAGCTCAAGCAAATAATCGAGCAGATTCGCTCGGTTGAGTTTGTGCCGCAAAAGCAGGCCCCGGCACCTGTCGTTATCCTTGAAAAAGCTCCTGCGATCGAACCTAATGAAACTGTACCCGGCGTGCCGGGGCAGAAGGAAAAAGCGAAACCAGAAGCCAAATCCAAGCTGCCGGACGAGCCGATAACCGGAGAGACATTGCAAATGCTCAGAAATCTGGCGCAAGATCCGGAGAAGCTTGATAATCCTCTTGAGCTGGGAGAGATTTTATTTGTTAGCGGAAACTTAAAAGAAGCTGCGATGTTTTACTCCGAGGCGCTGAAGCGTAAAGATCCGAATGACGTCAGCGCGTCCTGGGACAGGGCCTGGATATTGTTTCAAATAGGCAACTGCCTGCGGAACGATGATCTGCCGGCGGCGGCGAAGATGTATCAACAACTTCTTACAGAATATCCGAATTCACCATGGGCAGACATGGCAAGCGCCCAGAGTAATTTAATCGCCTGGTACTTGAAAGACGAACCCGTTAAGTTGATGCTACAAGTAAAGCATGCCGGAAGTGAACAAGACAACATTAAATGAGAGAAGCATGGGCGAACAGGAAGATTTTGCGAACGTACTTATAGTTGATAGCGACCCCGAGCTGGCACGATTTATGCTTGAGATTCTGGCCCGCAAGGGAATCCGCGGACATCTCGTCGGCAACAAAGAAAAAGCGATTGACTTTATCAGCAAGGGCAGTTGCGATTTTGTCTTCACCAGCGACACGATAAGCCCCCTGACGGACATGTCCGGTCAAAGGCAGGATGGTTTTGAGTTGCTTGGTAAAGTCAGGGAAAATTGGCCGGAACTACCGGTGGTTATGATCACAAAAGCCCGGAAGGCGGATGCGCAAAATCAACAGCAAACTATTAAAACTGCTGTAAGAGCTGTTCGCCAGGGTTGTTGTGACTTTCTAATCAAGCCGCCGGACCGTGAAAAGATAGAAACCTTGCTGGATACTTTCCTGCCTAACCACAGCGTTTCAACAATAGCTTCAGCTCATGAGGACACTCGCAGTCTGTACAGGATTGTAGGCAGAAGCGTAAACCTCGCTCAAATCGTCGAACTTGCCAAGAAAATCGCCCCTACTTCGGCGCCGGTATTAATAAACGGTGAAAGTGGGACGGGCAAAGAGCTGATTGCTTATCTGATTCATCACAGAAGCAGAAGGGCCCAGGGCTCATATATTAAAATCAATTGTGCAGCGTTAAGTGATTCGCTTCTTGAAAGTGAGCTTTTCGGCCATGAGAAAGGTGCCTTCACCGGTGCCTGTGCTCAGCGCAAGGGACGATTCGAAATGGCCCATGGTGGGACTCTGCTGCTGGATGAGATTACAGAAACGCCTATAAAGTTTCAGGCCAAGTTGTTGCGGGTTCTCGAGCAGCAGGATTTTGAGCGTGTCGGCGGAAATGAAAGCGTTAGAGTCGATGTGCGAATAATAAGTACGACGAATAAAAATCTGTTAGAGGAAGTTCGGCAGGGCAGGTTTAGACAGGACCTCTATTACCGGTTAAGCGGGGCAAGATTGGTTATCTGTCCCCTGAGAGAACGCAAGGAAGACTTGACCGACCTTGTGTGGTATTTCGTTAATCTTTATGCCCACGAGGTGCAGCGTCGTATCTCGAAGCTCGATTCTGTGATGATGGATATTTTTGCCGAATACCACTGGCCGGGTAATGTCAGGCAATTGCGCAATGTCGTGCGAACATCGCTTACTTTGGGAGCCGGCCCCATACTGTCGTTGGCAGATGTTTCCTGGCTCTTTGATGAATTACAGCCACTGACACAGCAGGATCGCGCCGATTATGATTTGTCTCGTGAAAAACATGCACATAACGACTTCGGACTTGGAGGAGTGCCGCTTGAGCAGTTAGAACGGCGGGCGATTTTGGATACGTTGCGCCAGACGAGAGGCAACCAGACAAAGGCTGCAAAGGTATTGGGTATCAGCGACCGAACGCTGAGAGATAGAATCCACCGGTACAGGCGAGAGGGCTGTCTACAATTGGTATGATTATAGTGTCCTTGTAAGAAATGATTGAGGCGAAAAATGGCAGATGCGGATGATATAAAAGAGCAGGAAGAGCAGGAAGTGCAGGAAGAGCAGGAAGGGCAGGAAGGGAAGGAAGAGCAAAAAAAACCGGAAGCCGAAAAGAGCGGTAAAAAGTCCTTAATCGCACGATTCCTGCCGTGGATAATATTGTTTGTAGTGGTGTTAATTTGTGCCGGTGCCGGTTTAAGCGTAGGTCGATTGTTTGCCGGCTCGGGCACACCCGAAGCAGCCGAATCTGACTCAGGGTCCGATGCCTCAGCACAGATAGAGGATCTCAAAGCGGATAATGGTTCGGCAGAGGACTCTGCTAAAGTCTGGTATTATGATTTAGACCCCGTTGTTGCGAATCTGAACGAGCCTACTGTAACACGCTATGTTCGGGCTTCTTTAACACTTGAGATGAGTGCCGATATGGATGTAAAGAAAGGCACCGTCTTTCTTGATGAGAAAAAACCCATCTTGATCAACTGGCTTACCGTATATCTTTCAAGTCTGGGCCTTGAGGATATCAGAGGTGACAATAATCTCAGAAGTATTCAGTCACACATACGCGATTCTTTTAACGAAAAGCTTTTTCCTGATTCTCAGTCTCAAATCAAGCAGGTCCTGATTAAGGAATTCCCGGTACAATGAGCGGCGGAGTAACGAACAATTTGAACAGAGAAAAGATACAGCAGCTTCTGATGGCCGTTGGTTCTGAGCCAACGGAAGATTTAACACAAGTAGAGGCCGCAGAGTACAATTGGCACGAGCCTCATTACTTCAATAGCAAGCAGCTTGAAAAGCTCGACGATTTTGCAAAAACAGCAGCCACCGCAGTAGCTGAAAAATTCTCTAAATTTTGCCGCACTGAACTCAATGTAACAATTGCATCGACCACGCTGCACTTTGCAGATGAATTTCTTAACCAGCCCTCAGATAGCGAACAGAAGGATCATTATCTTACCTTCGGCACCAAACAGGAGCAGATGTGTGGACTTATTGGTATGCCCGAACAAGCAGCACTTAGCTGGGCGAAGCAATTGCTCGGCGATTCCGAATCCGAAAAGGATCCGGGCAGAGAGTTGTCGCAATTAGAAGAATCTCTTTTATTGGATCTGGTCTCGGCTCTCGTTGAGGTATTTTCAGGCCTTGATGAATCATTCGATTTCCATTCGGCAACAAGTATTGTCAAGGGGCATTGGCCCCTTGGAGCCGAAGGTACCGAAGAACTCTGCAAAATATCTTTTGAAGTTAAGAAAGCTGACTCGGAGAAGAGTTCTGAAGTTTATTTTTTGATACTTTGTCATGAGCTGGCGCCTGTAGCGGGAAAAGCGGAACAAGATTCCGCTAATTTTTCTGCTGAGGACGTTTCAAAAATGATTCTCGGGCATTTGCAGGAAATACCCGTACTCATTACAGGTCAACTTGCATCTGCCGTACTTACTTTCGAAGAACTAATGAATCTTCAGGTGGATGATATAGTTTTACTGGATAAGAGAGTCGATCAGCCGACGGAATTGATTGTAGATGGCCGGACGGTTTATTATGGCTGGCCTGCAAAATCATCCGGCAAGTACGCTGTCACAATCACAAATATAGCGGCGGCATTTGGAGGTAACGCCGAAAACATAAATTCGAGCATAGGAACTAAATGATTGGGAGGACATAAAGATATGGCGGATACAGCTAATGCCGTAGAAGAAAAAGAAGATCAGCAGGAAGATACGTCGCAGCAAGACGGTAAAAAGCAGGCGCAATCGGTAGAATTTTCCGAGGCTGCTGGAACCGAGGCTGCAACCGGTGCCGGAAGTATCGATGTTTTACTGGCTATGGACGTTTCTGTTATGGTTGTTATTGGCCAAACTGAATTGCCGGTTAAGCGGCTTTTACAGCTTGGACCCGGTTCGGTATTAAAGCTCGACAAATCTACTGATGAGCCGGCAGACTTGTATCTCAGGGACACTAAGTTTGCTACCGGAAATGTAGTGGTGGTGGATGGCCTGTTTGCTATCAGGATTAAGCAGATTCTCGGCCTTAGCGATTCTGCCGCCAGAGATGCAAAGGCGTAAGTTTAAGAAGGAATTTTGATGACGGGACATGGACAAACAAATTTGCAGGAATCGCCCGGGTCGAATTCTCTCAATACACCTCTGGCGTCCTATAGCAATATTGTCATGGTTGTCGGCCTCGTTGCGGTTCTCGCTACCCTTATCATTCCCTTGCCTACGCAGGTTTTGGATTTGTTTCTGGCTTGTAGTATCTCTTTGGCTTTGGCTGTTTTGATCGTGACCCTGTCGTCAAAAGAGGCGCTCGATTTGTCGACGTTTCCTTCGTTGCTTCTTTTCGTAACGCTGTTTCGACTGTCGCTTAATGTCGCTTCGACGAGATTGATTCTGTTAAACGGAGATGCCGGGAAAATCATTCAGACCTTCGGAGGTTTCGTTGCCGGCGGCAGTTTCGTGGTGGGCCTGGTCATTTTCCTGATCCTTGTCGTGATCCAGTTCATCGTTATTACGAAAGGTGCCGAGCGAATCAGCGAAGTATCCGCCCGTTTTACCCTTGATGCGATGCCCGGCAAACAAATGGCCATTGATGCGGACCTCAACGCCGGATCCATTACCGAGACTCAGGCCAACGAGCGTCGAGCGAAAATCGTGAAAGAAAGCGAGTTCTATGGCGCAATGGATGGTGCCAGTAAATTTATTCGCGGCGATGCCAAGGCCGGGCTGATTATCACAGCGGTCAATATAATCGGCGGCATAGCAATGGGATATACACGCGGTATTCCAATTGCGGGCGCCGTAAAGACTTATTCTATTCTTTCCATCGGTGATGGACTTGTCAGCCAGATACCGTCGGTCATCATTGCGGTCAGTTCGGGATTTTTGGTCACAAAGATATCGTCGCGCTACAGTGTCGGCCAGGATCTTTCCAGGCAGTTTCTCAAAACAAGTCAGCCGCTGATTATCGCAGGAATCATAATCGCGTTGATGGCGTTGGTGCCGGGTTTGCCCAAAATTCCCTTTCTTTTGCTGGGTGCCGGTTCGGCTCTGCTTGGACGAGCCGTGGCCAAATCCGAAAAGGGCCACAAGCAAAAGCGCAGTGTTTCTCCCCAGACAAAGGCCGAGAAACAGCCGGTCGAAGAGCTGCTGGATGTCGACCGGATTTCCGTCCAGGTCGGCGTGCGATTAATCAGTATGGTGGACCCTCGTAAAGACAGCACTATCTTTGAACGCATCGGGGCATTGCGGAGAAAGTTTGCCCGGCAGCTTGGCATCATAATTCCTCTGGTTCGGCTACGCGATAATATTAATCTCGAATCGACTGCTTATGAGATTCGAATCGCAGAGTTGCCTGTAGCGAAGGGGCGATTGGAACCTGAGAAGTTTCTTGCTATGGATCCTGGTACTGTTCAAACCAAAGTCGAGGGGATAGAAACGACCGAACCTGTTTACGGACTGCCGGCTTTGTGGATTACACAAGCCAATAAGGAAAAGGCCGAACTCAACGGATATACAGTGATCGATCCTGAGTCGGTCTTTATTACGCATTTATCCGAAATAATGCGAAAACACGCCGGCGATTTATTGACCCGTGAAGATGTGCAGCTTCTGATAGACAGACTTCGTAATACTCAGCCGTCATTGGTCGGAGAAGTTATCGGAGCCGATCGGGAAGTGTCTATCGGATTGCTTCAGCGTGTGCTTAAAAACCTCATAAAGGATGGAATACCGGTTCGTGAATTAACCGCTATTCTTGAGTCGTTGGGAGAACACGCTTCAAAAACCAAGAACACCGCTGTTTTAACGGAGATGGTTCGTAAGCGCCTGAGCAGATCTATTACCGAGCAGTGTAAGAATGACGATGGCAGTATTATGGCCATAACGCTGGATCCCGCACTCGAGCATCAGATGGCCTCGACCTTGCAGCAGGAGGCAGAGGGAATCAATCTGGCTTTACCGACCGAGATGGCCATGGATATAAGCAGAAAAACAGCACAAGCCTGGAAGTCGGCGATGGATAAGGGTAACGATAAGGTGGTATTGCTCTGTGATGCAAGGTTGCGCTCGCCGCTGGCGGTAATGTTGTCGCGAACGGTGCCGATGTTGCCGGTCGTGGCGTATGACGAAGTTGTGCTTGGAACCGAAGTAGAGCCGATAGAAATAATATCCATCCAGCAGACCGACTCGATAGAGCCAAGGGAGCGGGAACTTGTCGGAGTTTCGAGGTGATGTGTTGTGCGTCAGATAAATGCAATATGATATATGCAACAGGAAATACGAGATAAATATGCCGCTACATGTTAGATCAATTGCAGTAAGTATTGCAGTGATATGTTTTTTCGTCTTGAGCTTAATTGGATGGTTTTGCGGCCTTTCGCCGTTTGTTTGCTGTAAGAGGGCGCTAATAGGGGCGGTGCTTGCGTATATAACGGGAGGATGGGCTGTAA
This sequence comes from uncultured Pirellulales bacterium, assembly GCA_964439135.1. Taxonomy (GTDB): domain Bacteria; phylum Planctomycetota; class Phycisphaerae; order Sedimentisphaerales; family Anaerobacaceae; genus JAFGPJ01. The sequence goes on along the minus strand of CAYTNN010000002.1, from coordinate 9,673 downwards.
GAGCGATAAATGCTATTTTGGTCGATGCGATTATAGCAAACCAGGTGAATCAGCAGAATGGCTCTGGTATTGGAGCTAATCCAAAGATGAGATTTGAGGAAAAGGGCAGTGTCGGTACAGACTAAAGACATCAGTGATGACCGGTTTGCCGGCAAGAGCCGAAAGCATCTGAATAATGCTGCCCTGCGCGCATACTCTGTCCAAAAAAGGTCTGTCCGGGGAGAAATCGAGAACGAACAGATAACCGAACTTCTGCCCATGGTTCACAATATAGCCAGGCGGGTCGTAATATATTTGAAGCCTCCGTTATCATTTGAAGATATGGTCTCTGCTGGAACTGTCGGGCTCGTCAGGGCCGCTCGCGATTTCGACCCTTCTCACCATGTCGTATTCAAAACCTATGCTTATATCAGGATCAAAGGTGCTATTCTTGACGAACTGAGAGGCTGGTCCTTTATGCCTGATAACCTCAGAAAGCGGATCAGCATGGCCCATCAGCTCAGCCGGAAGATCACCGAGCAGACAGGAACCGCTCCAGCCGATACCGAATTAGCTGAAAAACTCGGAATAACTCTTGAGGAGCTTTATGAAACGTTCGAAAACGCCCGGGCGCAGCATTTTATCTCGCTTGACGGCTTTGGCGAGGACGCACCCGTACTTAGCAATCTTTTGGCGTCAGCGCATCCGGTTGCTCCTGAAGAAAAGATCGAACGAGAAGAGCTTATAGAGAAGTTAACAGAGGCGATACGGCAATTGTCCGAAAGACAACGGCAGGTGATTCTGCTTTATTACCAGCAACAACTGACAATGAAACAAACCGCTGAAATTTTAGAAATTACCGAGTCGCGTGTCAGCCAATTGCACGCAAGTGCTTTATTTAATTTGTCTGTAAAGTTAAGGCAGTGGAAAGATGGCAGATTATGATTCCAATATGATAAAGCCCGTGCAGAGTTTGAAAAATATCTCGGGCCTGACTCCGGTAAAACAACGCGAAGAAAGAAAACGCCGGCAGCAATTACATCATGAAAATGAGGAAAAAGACAAATCCGCCCGGGGCGAAGAAACTCCGCCGGAAGAGCAGACCGGCAATAAAAGTGATATTAATTCCGACAGCACTGGGATCGATTACTGTGCTTAAATGTAATCGATAAAGAAGAGTTAGGATAATAAATGATAAGAACAGCAGGGCGGATTTTAAAGAGTAATGATGTTAAGCTCGAAGGCCAATTCCATCTCGATGCGGCAAACGCCGGATCGGGTTCGCCGAAACAGCAAGTCGTGCCTTTATCTGCACCACAGGTACGCATCCTGGAAAATCATCCGGAATACGCCGTAATAGAAGTAACCTGTTCCTGCGGGACAAAAATGTCCTTAAAGTGCGAATATGCCGGTGCCGCGGCACAGGCTCCGGATGATCCCCAAACGTAAAATGTTGTTATCAAGGTGCTAAAGTAAATGAGATGAATATGGAGAAAAATACAATGCAAACCAAAAAGAAGATAATCGGTTTAGTGATTTTATTGGTTACAATATTTCTGCTGGCGGGCTGCTCATACATTCAAAAACCGGCGGGGCTTGCCGTCGATTCTGCTGCTGTCGGAAGACAGCAGAATGATTCTGTCGCTAAAAGGTTCCAGGAGCCTGATTCGAAAGACTCCACTGTAGTCCAGTCGGCAATGAAATTATCGGGAGAATACGCCAAGCTAAGCCTGGAGGCGGCTCAATTACGGCAGCAAAACGAGGACTTTATCGCTAAAAACCGTCAGCTTAATGAGCAGGTCGTTTCTCTCGATGCCCAACTACAGCAGGCGCAAAAGGAATTAGCCCAAGCCAATAACCTTCTGATCGAGATGCGCGTTGAATTGAATAATTGGAAAGCCGACATCCTCGGCTTCCGTAATGAAATGCGTAATGCCGAAACAGCTCAGTTGGAAACGCTGCTTCGGATACTTAAAGTTCTCGGCGGGCAGGTCACCACAGAATCGGCCAGGGCAGAGAACGCGTCAACTGTAGGCTCAGCCGTCGCATCGCTGAATAAGCCTGATCAGCCTTAATTGCAGAAAACGATAAATATTAGGTGAATCGAATGAACAGACCGGCAACGGTATTATCGTATCTTTTGGCTCGTAACTCATCGTTTATCGCCCGTTATTCAAGGCAAAGGTTGCGAGCTGCAAGCCGCAAATCATGGGGCATGATATTGCTATTGTTGGTGGTCATTTTATCCGGCTGCCGAACTCATAGCGCCTCTGCACCGGTATCGGATTATTATTATCTGAATCCGAACAATAAACTAAATACCATTGGAAGGGTTGCTATTGTTGAGCTGGATAACGATTCGAGCTATCCCGAGATTTCTGCCGATATTACCCAGGCGCTTTATCAGGCACTGCAGAAGAGGCAGGTTTTCGGTCTGACTGTAATTCGTCAGCATGATCCTTCCTGGCGAAGTTTGCAACTGGACCGGGACTCAACATATAATCTTGAAAAGTTATCAGCAATCCGTGAAGCGTTAAGATGTGATGGAGTGCTGCTTGGAACTGTTACGGAATACAGGCCCTATCCTCATATGGCTGTTGGGCTGCGCATGAAGCTTCTGGATCTGAGAGACGGTCAGTTACAGTGGGCCCTTGAGCAGGTTTGGGACAGTGCCGACAAAACGACTGAAAAACGTATCAAGAGCTATTTTAAATCCGAGAAGCGTTCGGGTTTTGCTCCTCTGCATGAAAAAATTGCGGCAGTCAGTCCGATTGAGTTTATCAAGTTTGTCAGTTATGAAGTGGCTGGGACGTTTTAGTTGAGGTTCGATTCCAAAAAGATTTAATGGGAAACTAAGAAAGACTCTTTAAAAGCAGTATTTCGTCTAAATAAAGATTTAACTTTAGAAAAAAATGAAAATTAAGCAAAAAAATTCTAAAGTTTCATCTAAAACCTGCGAAAAGAATCGTAGACAAAGGATTTTAGGAACGTTATAGGTTTATGATAGAACAAATAGGATCAAATAATCAACCATTGATTGAATCCGGGTCATCAACCGGGCAGCCGAACACTTCGGGGGCGCTTCGAGGTAATGATGTGGATGTGTCTATTCAGGTAAATTATGCTTCTCTTATCGATAAGGCGATGCAGCCCCCAAAAACGGATAACCAGCGAGTCCAGCAGGCGCGTGAGCTATTTTTGTCCGGCAGGCTTGAGAGTGATGATATAATCGAAGGAGCTGTAAAAAACCTCTTACAATATGGGATATAAGGGCATTATATGATATAAAAATAAATTGCGTGGCCGGCCAGGGAGGGCCTGATAAAAGCCCCGAACGGATTTCACAAACCCGGCGAGGATGGATGTTCTCAACCACTCCTCGCCGTTCTTGTATTTATAATTTGGGCCGCAATGGAGGCTGAAATAGTAAACATACCTAATACGATTTCTGATTAGTAACTGTGCTTGCCTGGGTCATCTCGAGCGAAGCGCAGCGGAGTCGAGAGATCTGGTTACTGTACATGGATTGGTTTCGTATACCAGATTTCTCCGCTTCTGGCCACTTCGTGGCCCTCCGGTCGAAATGACAAAAGTGCACAATTTAATCGTATTTGGTATAATTATCCACTTATGAGACGGAAATCTATCCGAAATTAAAGGTCAAAATCTATTCTTTTATCGGTGAGCTAAAATACTGGAAAAATTCCGAGTCGCTCGGCAAAACGATAGTTGTCCCTTCACCGAGTGACTTCTCGTAAGCTTGCAAAGTCCGGACGAACGAATAAAACTCAGGATCCTTTTCAAAAGCCTGGGCATATATTTTGATGGCCTCGGCGTCACCTTCACCATTCAGTTTCTCGGCATCTTTGTAACTTTCGGCAAGCAGAATTTTCTTTTCCTTGTCCGTCTCGGCCATGATTATAGCAGCCTCTTCCTCACCTTCGGAGCGGTATTTTTTTGCGATCCTTTCCCTTTCAGCCTTCATTCGGTCATAGACCGATTGTCTAACCTCCTGCGGCAGGTCGGCCCGCTTTATTCGCACGTCGATGACCTGGATCCCGTAGTCACCGGCTTTCTGGTTGCACTGCTCGGCCACTTTGTCCATTATCTGGCTGCGGTTGACCGAGACTATTTCCGTCAGGCTGTGCCTGGCAAGCTCCTCTCGTATTTCAGAAAAGACGATATCATCCAGTCTTGACTGGGCGCCGAACTCGGTTTGCACGGCTTTATAGAACTTGAGCGGATCGATGATCTTCCAGCAGGCGTAGTTGTCAATAACCAGGTGCTTTTTGTCGTCGGTCATAATCTTTGCCGCAGCGGCGTCATATTGCAATACCCGAGCTTCGAATTTATGCACCGCCTGAATCAGCGGAATCTTAAAGTGCAGGCCGGGCTGTTTCACTTCTTTCACAAATGTTCCCAACTGAGTGACAATTGCCTGCTCGGTTTCATCCACGGTAAACAGCGAAAGGGCCAGCACCGCCGCAGCTATCACGATTATTGCAATTACAGCTATGATTTTTCCGTTCATTTCGGCCTCCGAATTTCCGGGCTTGTATTCTGTTGTGCATTGCCAAATGGGGCACCCTCAAGGGGCAAAAGTTTCAGCACTCCGTCTCCGGTCTTGGAATCTATTATGAACTTCCTGATGCCCGGGAGCACTACCTCCATTGTTTCCAAATAGAGCCGCTTTCGCGTTATTTCTTTTGCCTTTTCGTACTCTGCAAACACGGCCAAAAATTTCTCTACATCGCCCTGGGCCCGTGTTACCTTCTCTTGCTTGTAGGCTTCCGCCGCCAGAACCATGCTCCTGGCTTCGCCGCGTGCCTTGGGAATGAGGTCCTCCTTATAGCCCTCAGCTTCCTGGATCAATTTCTCCCTGTCCTCCTTGGCGCTTACCACGTCGCTAAATGCCGATGCAACCTCCTTTGGCGGCTGGACAGTCTGAAGTTTGACCTCGATTATTCGAACGCCGCATTCGTAAGCGTCCACGATTTCCTGCAGGAGTGCGAGGATGTCGATATTCACCTGGAGTTTTTCCTTGATGAGCACATCGTCAATCGGCCTTTGCCCGACAACCTGTCGCAGAGCTACCTCGGCAGCGTCTTTAATTGTGCCTTGCGGCCCTTCCAGACCGCGTACGTTAAACAGAAAGTCGGCGGGGTCCTTTATTTTATACTGGACTATGATTTGCGCATCGATAATCTGCTCATCGCCGGTCAGCATCAGCGACTCTTCGGGGTGGAACTTGTACCTTGCCGGCTGACTTTGGCTGACGGTTTCAACTCCGATTTCCACTCGCCGGACTTGCTGTATCATTGGTTTATCGACTCTTTCAACCGGGCTGGGCAAGCGGTAATGCGGGCCCGGCTCTGTTATCCTTACAACCTTGCCGAATCGGCGCACCACCCCCTGTTCACCGGGTCGTACGATATATATCCCCGACAAAAGCCATAGCGCCAATAGAAACGGGACCACCAATTTGAGCCAGAGTAGCGATTGTCCGGAAAGTCTGAATTTCCGCCTGTAATCATCCACCCATTGAGTTACCTGTTCCATCTTAAGTCCTTTCCAAGAAGCTTTCCTTTCCTGCAATTGCTATCATGCAAAGACGATTATAGGCCGGATCGGGGCCGGGTCAAGAACATTAATTGAGATAAACTGCCACCATAAATATAAGAGATGGTCCTTTGCGCCAAGGGGAAAAATTGGAGGGAGCCTTTTGTTTTTGCTTTAACAATTATTAATTCCGCGGCCGCCATACTTAATTCCAGCCGATCTCTGCGTCCCAAAGCTCAGCAGTAATTCAGCCCACCCGCTGTTCTCTATCAAAACCTATCATGATTAAACATAATTCATTAAAATATGTGTCATCCTCCTTAATGTCCAGTTGTCCTGATTTTAATCTGTTTTAATAAAATCCTTCTGTTCTTTTTTAAAATAACCGGGGCCTATACCAAAAAGTTAGCATAAGCCCCGAAATGACGCTATGTTGTCACCCGCATTATCACATCTTATGGCTGAGGTTCCGGAGCTGGCTGAAACAACCGGATCCCGTCAATATACATCTTGCCCGAACCTCCGGGGATCGTTATGTTACCCCGGGTGCCGACGCCGATTGCGATCCTGTCAACATCAGTCAGATCAATGCCCTGATCGGCAAAAGCCTGAAGCGGGATGACCCACTCGGTCCAGGTTACAATTTGTGTTGCCGCCGGATCATCATGATATACAACCACGGGATTGCCGGCCCGATTAGATAGTGACACATACAAACGCTCGGCATCGTTATTCAAAATGCCCCTGAACCATATTATCAGTTTGTCCACACCTTGTTCAGTCCAGTCACGCTGATAATCCAATGTCAGCTCTGCTTCGGAATAGTTCGAGAAGTCCTGCTTATTGTTATCGTAAAAATATGGCATAGACTGGCTGCCGTCGTGGACTATAGTCTCCTCGGTATAGGAATAAGTGTCTTCGTCGCCTACTATTGCCCCGGTACGGTTACCGGTAAAGTAAGGTTCAGCACCAGGTCCTCCGAAACCGATCCCATCATGCCATGCGATCCATATTTGGTTATCTTCGGAATCGTAAGTTTCAAAATCATCTATGACAAAGAAGTTGCCCGTAGTGAAGCTCCAGATATTTCCTGCCCATGGACTATCGGGATTGTCGCCGTTGATTTCATCGATCCGCCAGAAGTAAGTTGAATTCAATATAAGTTTGTCAGGATCATAGCTCTCTTTACCGAGGGCTTTGGGCCCCTTATACTCGGTCGAGTCTGTTGTGGCATTCTTCACGGCATCAGCATCCATGCCAAAGTACACCTCGTGCGAGGTAGCGACGGAGCCCGCATCCCAGGTAAGAATCACAGATGGCTTCACATCTACGGCACCGTCAGCCGGATTGGGGCCGCTGACGGCTCCTATTGTAGTAAAGCTCCAGACCTGGCCTTTATGCGTCTCGGTGCCATCGAACTCATCGGCACGCCAGTAATAAGTCTTAGCCATTTTGAGTGGGCCGGGATTGTAATTCGTATTACCGCCCATAGGCATACCCACATCGGCATTACTCACCTCGTCATAATCCTCACCGAAGACTATATAGTGCAATTTTGCGTCAAAACCCATAGCCCAGCTAAGCTGAGCATTAAGTTCGACAAATTCGGCGCCGTCGGCCGGATCGGGTGCATATGCGGTATTCGGCGGTATGGTGAAACTCCAGATCTCGCCTTTCCACGGACTATTAGGTTCGGCCTCGTTGACTTCATCGATTCGCCAGTAGTAAGTCGTTCCATGAACAAGACCATCGGGATACGGGAATCCGGACAAGCCGACAGCAAATAACGCATCAACCTGGTTGGCCCGGAATGTGCCGCCGGTGCCGTCATTCACATCGTTAAAAGTCTCGCCCAAATAGATATCATGCGAGACCGCAAAGTCTCCCGGCTTCCAGGACAAACTCACCGAGGTATCATAAATGACAGCACCATCAGCCGGCTCCGGGCGAGAAGACAAAACAAAGCCTCCCCCTTTCATAACACGTTGAATCTCATCTTCTGTCAATGGATGGTTGAAGAAATGGACATCGTCCACCAGACCGGTGAATTCGTCGCTCGGGCTGTCATCCCATTCCTGACCGATTGACCAACGCACCTGTCCAGCCGGATTTCCATCAGGTGTCTCCATACCGACCAGCTTTCCATCGGTGTATGCGTATGCGGTGGTCCCGTCCCTGACGTACGCTATGAAATGCCACTCGCCGTCGTTGATAACGGGGGGATAACTGTTAATATTGCTGGAAGCTTCCACCAGCAAAGTGCCGCTACCGGTAACGCCAAAAATGAACTGGTGACCGCTGCCGCTATCGTTAGCGCCAATCACGTTGCCTTCACCTGCCGTGGTTTTGATCCATGCACTGACTGTAAAATTGTTTTCTGTGAGGTCGTCGGCTATACTGTCAATCGCGATATAATCATCGCTGCCGTCCAGTTCGATCGCGCCGCCGATGATTCCATCGACCCACTTCGGGTCGCCTTCAGGCCCCAATATGCCGTCATTACCTTTGCCGGACGAATCAAAGGCAGTGGTTCCTGAACCTTCATCAAAAGTCCACCAGCCTATAAGTTCTGCCTTAGCAGTACTTGTCAGAACTATAACCAGTACAATAGTAAAAGAAGTAAAAAAACAAAATTTCCTGCACATAATCAGACCTCACTCAACGAGAATATAATGATTATGAAATGCCCTGGTCACACACCAAAACACCTGATATTTTTTAGTACATCAATTGATAAAATGCATATCTGCTGATACTTCGTAAAAAAACTCCTGCCTATGCCAAGTCCCATAATAGCGAAATGTTATCTCGAAGTCAAGGATTTTCTGTAGCTTCGTTACACTGTAGAAGTCGATTTTAAGCGGTTTAATTTCGGGGAGATTGAATTATGGGGGCAGAATGGTTAATTCCAGCCGATCTCCAAAAATATTTAGCCCGCCGATTTACTCGGCGGGTTTTCTTTCAAATCAGCATCCCTTCTTGTCATTTTTATTCCTACCTCTTTCTCCATGATATTCTGAAATCTCGTGCCACCTATGGGATGGTCAGCGACCAGCTTACCATCGTACAGCACGCCAGAAACAGCAAAGGGCCACGGTGCGTTCTGGGCTTGCCTGTAACTTCTATACTCTACTATTCTCGGTTCTATTCCGTATCTGTCTTTCGCAATCTCAGCAATATCGTTAACCATTGTCACATTATAAGGGCATTGGCCAGAGGTTATAATCGTGAGGCCCTTACCAAATTTCTTTCGCTTCTTGTCCCACTGCCCCTTAAAGCTCGGTGTTGGAGCAGATTTCTTAAATTTCTTCACAAGCAGTGAAAAATCTGGAAGTGCCTTCTCAGCCTCCTCGAATCCGTTCTTAAGGAACAATTCCTTTCCAACCATCCAAGTACCCTTGCGTGTTACAACTGCCACACCATTCATATTTGCCTTCTTAGCATCCTTCACACAATCCTGTATAAGGAGTGTGCCATAACCTCTGCCCTTACACCTTTTCCACTGGATGTATATGCAGTGAATGAACATGAAATTCTCAGAGTTCACGGCCCTCCATGCACGTTCACCTGGTACGTACTCGATATACCCTACAAAACCATCGTCTGGTGTACTAAGCATCTTCACCTTCAAACCTTCGGACATTCGTTTCTTTATCCACTGGAACTTGTGTTGATAGCATTCTTTGCTCGGATCTTTGTGCCCGCACAACGGGACTTTTCCCGCATCCTTCGGTGTCATCTCGATTATCTGGACTTCGACCTTGGCTTTGTCAGATGTCTTCATAAACTTGTCCTCCTTTCTACTTCCATCTTCCTCTCAAGATTCCAGAAGGCAGTAGTTGATAGGCGTGGTCCCCACTACCACCAGCCCAATCACCGCACTATTCTGCCTATTCCACATAGCACTGCTCAAGCAATCAGAGGGACGGACCCTATTATTGACACCATTTTGTTCCCATAAAATAGTGTGCATCCCTAATCAATTCTATAAGGATGACTTAATCATTATAAGAAAAAGCGGTTATAAGTAAATTATTAAGGATTGAAACCGGCAGAATTTACGGAATTGGCAGCAATCAGAGGGACGGACCCAATCCTGTTCGGCACAAGGATTGCTGTGTGATTTATGGGGGGA
>CAYTNN010000001.1:1207-69784 GCA_964439135.1 uncultured Pirellulales bacterium | reverse complement strand
ATCGCAGGTGGCTCAGCAGGAACAATGCTTCCTGCGAGCTGATCAAATGGGCGTTTTGCAGCAGTGCCATCGCGCGGGATATTTTGTCGTCGAGGATATCGGACTGCTTGCTGAGCAATTCCGATCTGGCGGCATTTTCGTATTCGATGATTTCGGGGATGATGGTCTTCTCAAATCGCGAGACGACATCCGCCTCCGATACGCCGAGCGTCGCCTGGTTGGATAATTGATAAAGGTCGCTGGCCGCCTCGGTCCCTTCGCCGAAAAGCCCCCGCACAGCAAGATTCATATCCCTGGCGGCATTGAAGAACTTTTCGATCTGGCCAGTCATCTTCAATGCCGGTAGATGAAGCATTACCGAGACCCTGATTCCGGTGCCCACGTTCGTCGGGCAGGCTGTCAGGTACCCATAGCGAGGGCTGAAGGCGAAATCGACTTTTTCTTCTATCATATCGTCGATGCGATTTATCTGCCGGGCGCAGTCAGACAGTTGGCAGCCCGCTTTTAAGACCTGGATACGCAGGTGGTCCTCTTCGTTAATCATCGCCGTGAAGAATTCCCGCTGGGCGATGACGACGCCTCGGGGGCCTTTGCCGAAGGCGTGGTGCCGGCTAATAAGATGGCGTTCCACGAGAAAATGTTTGTTCAGAGTCGGGGCTTTATCCACACTGACATAGGAGACTTTATCGCCAAGATCGAGCGACATAATCACGTCTCTTAGCTTATCGAGTATTTCGGATTTTTCGCTGTTCGAGCAGCGGCTGAGGAACTTATAGCCGTCCAGATTTCTCGCCAGGCGAATCCGTGAGGATATTACGATATCGGCCAACGGCCCGGAACCGTCAAACCACTCGTTTATATCATTGCTTATATCGGTCAGTTTCATATTCGTATTGCGTATCGTCTTTAGCGTTATTATTTTTCGCTTTGTTTTATTTTGTCCCGCAGTTCGGCGGCCAGCTCGTAATCTTCACTTATGACCGCAGCTTCCAGTTGCTGACGCAGGTTCATCAGTTCCATCTGCTTTTTCGTGTCCCGGGGCGTCTTCAAAGGGATTTTGCCGCAGTGAGTTGTCTTACCATCGTGCGCTTTTTCGATAAGGGCGAGAAGTGTTTTCTCAAAAACCTCGTAATCGCGGGGACAGCCAAGGGCTCCTTCCTTGCGGAATTGTGCCAGAGTAAAGCCGCAGTTCGGGCAGGCAAGCTTCTGCTCCGAAGGACCGAAAAGCTCATCATCCGACGGCTGGACGGCAAGCAGATTACTGAGCAGCTCGTTGATCGGGATATGACTCTTAACCGCGATGTCCTGCTCGATGGCACACTGCTCACAAATGTGCATCTCCGTGCGCTCTCCATCGGCAATCTCCGTCAGGTGAATCGTCGCATCGTTCTTGTTACAAATCTGACACAGCATAACTTATTTTGTCTCTTGAATATCTGCCTCTTCATGAATGCGGTTGAAAGCGTCCGTCTTAAGCGGATCAATCGCCACCATCCATTATTATAACAACAAAAGCATATAGCACAATATGTATCAAAATGAAAACGCCGGAATCCAGCAAAAATAATCGACAAATTCCGAGGGCCACTCAAGAGCGATTTTTTATTCGTGAAACTTTACCGAGCAGCCCGGCTCCTCCACAACCCGGATATTTCGCAGCTTTACGCCTTTTGGCAACTCGATTCGGAGCTTCTCATAGATATATTTCGCCACGTTCTCGGCAGATGGATTATGCTGCTGAAAATAGCCGATGCTCTCCAACGCCGTATTATCGAAGCCGGCAACCGTTTTATCTATCATTGCCTTAAGTGCCTGGAAGTCCATCACAACTCCCATATTATTCAGCCTTTCACTGCTGAGACTGGCGGTTACCACCCAGTCATGATGATGAACGGGCTCCTTTGAGCCGTCCGGCAAAATCAACTGGTGCGAAGCCTGAAAGTGTCTTTCTACACTGATTGTGAACATCTTAGGTACAAATCCGAATAAAGAATATCCCGTATGATTCTACTTCTTAAGACGCTTTTTCAAACGCTTCTGGATACTTTTCGGAATCAAATTTGACAGATCTCCGCCCAGCGTTGCAATCTCGCGAATCAAGGTCGAGCTGGTGAAGCCGTATTGTTCGCTGGTCATAATAAAGACCGTTTCTATGCCGGCCACGGCCCGGTTGGTCATGGCAAGCTGAAATTCATATTGAACGTCGGTAAGGCTCCGCAGGCCGCGCAGGACTACATCCGCCTTCTTACCGGTAGCATATTCGACCATCAGCCCTTCGAAACTTTCCACCGAAACGCCCGGCATCTTTTGTTTGTCGATCAGCTCGGTGATCATCTCCACACGTTCTTTGGGCGTGAAAAGCTGGTTTTTGACCGGGCTTCGCCCAACCGCGATGATAAGCTCATCGAACAGCTTCATACCCCGATTGATAACATCCAGATGCCCGTTCGTAATCGGATCGAATGAGCCCGGAAAAATCGCCCTGACATATTTCTTATTCATTCCTGCACCTTTTTAAAAACAGGTAGTTATTATAGCTAAACCACGCCATATGTCAAATATAGCAGGCAATTCTGTTGTTACAAAGCATTAAAAAATCAGCGGGTAGCGGTGAGGTAGGGCTTGTCCCGCCATTTTTATCTTGTTATGTTGAATTTGTTTTTTTGCTCGCTCAGATTCGAATATGTTTTAATGAATTTATCTTTTATCGAAAATCGGCGTCTCAAAAAACCATATAATATTTGGGGAGTTAAATAATCATTCTTTCCTAACCCTCGATTCAAAAAGACTTTTATTCAGCATTCAGGCTTTTTAAGATTTTTTGGGCCAGAGGTTCTTTAATTTCGGTGTGGCGGGGTACGGCCTCTATAATTCCTGTTTTTGGATTTATCCAAAGCGAATGTGATGAGCCTTCTCTTTTCAAAAAACAGCCGGCAATCCTGAGTCTTTTTTCTAACCGTCTTCTTTTCATTAGATCGCAATTATTTCCTGAATTGCATCATCAGGCAAGCCGCGTCGAATATCCTCCAGGCGATCTTCAAGTATAAGAATTATCGCATTTTTTAGACTTTCTTTTGCCTGTTCGATTGTTTCTCCCTGGCCGTTTGCTCCCGGAATCTCCGGACATACGGCCCAATAGCCTCCTTCCGGAGCACTTTCAATGATTGCCGTAAACTCACCTTTCATAATCGTGTCCCTCTATCTGCCAAATACCCAGGCATATTAAGGCTGTCTAATATCTTGCGCTTATTGCCCATGTCTTACTCGAGTAAGGTTATCAAATAGTGGGGTGATTGTCAATTTTATTCTTTATATTGCACTGCGCAGCCAAAGAACTCGCCAAGTGTATGATCGTTGGGTCTTATTTTAGCCATTGGTCGAGCCAGTCAATGACGGTTTCGTGCCAGAGGACGGAATTTGCCGGTTTCATGACCCAGTGGTTTTCATCGGGGAAATAGAGCAGCTTGCTTGGAATTTCCCGCCGCTGCAGGGCGTTAAACGTGCCCAGGCCCTGGGTATCGGCCACGCGAAAGTCCTGCGCTCCGTGGATTACGAGCATCGGGGTCTTCCAGTTCTTGACGAAGTTCACAGGATTGTGTTTTTCGTAGTTTTCAGGATTGTCCCAAGGCGTGCCGAGATGATCCCACTCGGGGAACCATAATTCTTCGGTATCGTAATAAGCCATTCGCTCGCAAAGGTTGCCATCATGGTTGACAAGGCAGCGGAAGCGATCGGGCCAGTTGCCTGCGATCCAGTTGATCATATAGCCGCCGAACGAAGCTCCGAGAGCCCCCACTTTTTCGCCGTCCATCCAGGGATAACGCTCCAAAGCGGCAGCCAGCCCCTTCTGCAAATCCTCCAAAGGCTTGCCGCCCCAGTCGCCCCGGATAGAATCACAAAAGGTCTGGCCGTAACCGGTCGAGCCGTGGAAATCGACCATCACAGCGGCATAGCCCGCAGCGGCATAAACCTGTGGATTCCAACGATAGTGAAAAGAGTTGCCGAAAGAACCCTGCGGGCCACCGTGAATCAGAAAAGCTACCGGGTATTTCTTATCGGCATCGAAATCGATCGGTTTGACTACGTAGCAATAGACAGTTTCATCGTTCCAGCCGGCGAAGGTAAACTGCTCGTACTGTCCCGTGCGAGCAGCGGCGATTTTTTCTGCGTTTATTTTGGTGATTTGCCGACCATCGCTGCCTTCCCGACTTACCGAATACAATTCCACTGGAGAGCTTAGATTAGAAAGGCCGTAAATAATTCTATCGGCTGCGATGCCGGGCGAGCCGACTCGGCCCTCCTTGACGATGGTCCGGGTCGCACCGGTTTTTACGTCAATGGCGAACAGGGATCCCTGGCCCGTGTTGTCTGCCGTGGTATAAATGGTATTTCCATCCGCGGAGAAGCAAATGGATGATGGGCTGCGGTCCCAGTCTTCGGTTAAGACCCGCTCCAGATTTCCCGGCCAGCGGCGCAGGATAATGCGAAAGCGGTCGGCTTCGTATCTGGGCCTGGCCATAGCCAGGTAAGCCAAAGTCTTGCCGTCGGGCGAAAAAACAGGATTCGTATCCCACGCCTGGTTTTTCTCAGTCAGACATTTCGGCGGCTCCGTGCCGTCAACGGGCACCATGTACAGGTCGAAGTCCGTCGACCAGGGCTCTTCGGCGCCCACATCGCGAGCGGCAAAAATTACGGCCCTGCCGTCGGGAGTGAATGTTATTTCCTCAGGGCCGCCGAACGGTTTGGATGGGGTATCGGCGTCCATACCGCTCATCACATCGGCGGCCTTGCCCTCGGCGGCGGGCATCACGAACAAATGCGAACGCCGGCCATCCTTCCATGTGTCCCAGTGCCTCACGAAGATGCTCTCGTAGATTCGTCCGCTCGTTTTTCTTTTCTCGATTTCATCGAGCTTTTCTTTCGTCTCGCCCGGCGTGTTGCAGTCCGGGAAAACTTCCATCGTAAAAGCGATGTGCCGGCCATCAGGAGCGACAATCAGATTACCCACATCAAGAGGCTGCTGGGTCACCTGCTCGGCCTCGCCGCCGTCAATCGCAATACGCCAAACTTGTGAAGTGTCGGTTCGCGCCGATACAAACCAGATCGATTTGCCGTCCGGAGCCCAGCGGGGATTCGAATCCGACGCCTTGTGAGATGTCAACCGGCGAAGAGCGGTTCCATCGGCACCAACCAGCCAGAGGTCGGCCAGTCCTTTGTTTTCTTCGAGGTCCGTCTTGCGCAGCACGAAAGCAATCCACTTGCCGTCCGGCGAAACCTGCGGGTCTGAAAGTCTATCCATCGCCAGCATATCGTGAATGGAAAACGGATGAGTCTGGTCGAGACCGGCCGCAAAACCCGAACCGGCCACTACAAACAGAAGAAATAAAAATAAATATATCCAACGCATGATTTTCTCCTAACCCGACATTGTCGAAATAAAACAGTTATGGGCCGCTTAAGATTAACTTTATGTTGAAGCAGTCTTATTTTCTTCTTTTGTAAGGGTAATCGGGATATCGAGCCAGAACGTAGAGCCTTCGCTGCGTCCCTTCGGCGGACTTTCCATCCCAATACTACCGGCAAGCATGGCGGCCAATTCGGTGCAGATGGCAAGCCCCAGCCCGCTGCCGGTCGTTTCGCGGGTCAGCGAGCCGTCAGCCTGGCTGAATTTCTCAAATATCTTTTCCCTGTCAGACTCGGCAACTCCGCAGCCGGTATCGGTTACGGCAATTCGTATCATTCGCGACTCAGGGCCCGTGCCCCGCGCTCCGGGCGACGGGAATTGAGCTTCAATCTCAATCCTGCCACGAGCGGGAGTAAACTTCGCCGCGTTGCTCAGGAAATTATAAAGGATCTGCTGGACCTTGCCGACGTCGGTGACAACGAGCGGCAAATCCGGCTGGACAATCAGCTTGACTTTGATTTTCTTCTTCTTTGTAAGTAGTGAAAACTGAGACAGGAGATTCTTAAGTAAATCGGCTACGGAAGCTTCTCCTATATGCAGCTCCATTTTTCCAGCCTGGGTTTTTGCCAGTTCCAGCAGGTCGTTAATCATATTCAGAAGATTGTTGCCGCTGGTGATAATATTCTCAGCGTATCTTTGTGCTTTCTCCTTTTTTAATAAAAGAGGTTTGTCCTTCAAGACCTGGGCGAATCCCAAAATCGCATTCAACGGCGTTCTGAATTCGTGTGAGATATTTGCCAGGAATTCGCCTTTGATCTTGTTGGCCTTGAACAGCTCGATATTCCGCCCCGAAAGCTCGGCGATTTTGGCGTCGAGCTGCTTGTTCGCCTGCCGCAATTTTTCCTGCATCGCCTGCAGTGTATCGAGCATGTGGTTGAATGCTTTGGCCAGCTTTTCATATTCGTCCCTTGTTGCGATTGAGCTTCTTATTTCGAGATTTCCCTCGGCGACGTTGTTTGCCAGCGCCCGCAACTGCCGGATTGGCCGAAGGATCAGACGCTGGGTTATCATGTAGAAAACGACTATCGCGCCGGCGCCGCCGATCAGGCCGGCCACGATAATCCAGATGCGATTCATAAAGACTGTTTTATTGATTTCACTGGCGAGGTCCCGGTTTCGAATAATCGCCGCACCGATCAACTTATTGAGCGCAAAGGGACCGGCGGAACCCTGCGGATTGTGGCAGCTTACACAGTGACCAGTAGCCCTGAATATTCGTACGTAATGGCTCTCCAAACGACCTTCATTTTTCTCAAGCAGGATATCTTCATACCGATCCGGATCTTCTTTCAGAGTCTCGATCATGTCTCTGACGTCTGTATCCAGTTCCAGGAGTATGTTTCCATCGTCTTGTGTGAAGCGAATCCAGGATATATCGCTATCGTTAGGATCACGGACCTGACCAATACTATCCAGCGGCAGAAGAGTCTGGCTGGGCTCTTTTGACTGGAAATGTCGGTCGAGCAGCACTATTGACCTTGACCGCCCGGTATCGAGCAGGTCTTTTTTTATAAGCTGGCCCATCCATATATAAGGTATCGATAGTGCCAGTGTCAGGACCAGGAGCACAGCGGCACCAAAGGTGACTTGAACCTTCTTCGCCAGCGGCAAAGGCCAGAACCGCAAATACTTCAAGAGCCTTTGCCAAATATGCCGTACATTTATACGCATAAATTCAGAACCTGCTGTCGGGCCCACATTTCGCTGTTTTATACGAAATGGGGACCCTCACCTACTGCTTCTGCTCTTCGATTTGCTGCTCGATTACACGCGAGTGTCTCTGCATTCGCAGGTTAAGCTCGTCGAGCTGTTTTTGGTCCACCTCGCTCGGCGCATCGGTTAAGAGACACTGGCCTTTCTGGGTCTTTGGAAAAGCGATAACATCCCGAATGTTTTCTGTGTTGGTCAGCAGCATAACCATCCGATCGAGGCCGAAGGCGATTCCCCCGTGAGGCGGAGCGCCGTATTCCAGGGCCTTCAAAAAAAACCCGAAACGCTGCTTTGCCTGTTCTCTTGAGATATTGAGCAGGTCGAAGACCTTCTGCTGCACTTTCGGATCGTGGATACGAATACTGCCGCCGCCGATTTCAGAGCCGTTGACCACGATATCATAAGCCTGCGAACAAATGTTGGCAGGGTCCGTCTCAAGCTTGCCCAAATCCTCTTCGACAGGAGAAGTAAAAGGATGGTGAAGTGAATCGTAACGCTTTTCGTCCTCGTTCCACTCGAACAGCGGAAAGTCCACAATCCACACGAATTCGAATCGGCCCTTGTCGTAGAGCTTCAATTCGCGGGCGAGCCTGCATCGCAAAGGTGCCAGAGCCTTGTTGGCAGCTTCTTCGCTATCGGCAACAAACAAAAGCAAATCGCCATCCTTCGCCCCAAAGCGTTCGAATAGTTGCTTCTGCAAATCAGGGCCGAAGAACTTGGCGGTGCCGCCCAGCAGTGAAAATGCGCCGTCTTCGGCCTTGACCTTGGACCAGGCCAGGCCCTTGGCGCCGTAGTCGCCGACGAAACTCGTGAGCGTTTTTTCGATATCGCTTCTTGAATACTTATCGCCACCCGGGACGCAGAGGCCTTTGACGACTCCACCTTTTTCAATGGTCGAAGTAAAAACGTTAAACGAAGTTTGTTTAGCCAGGTCGGAAATATCTTTGAGCTTCATATCGAAACGCAGGTCCGGCCTGTCGGTCCCGTAATCGGCCATCGCGTCTTTGTAAGTCATTCGCCGCATCGGCATCGGGACATCCATATCCAGAATCCGCTTCCAGACTCGCGCCACAAGGTTCTGGTGAACGGCGATGACATCGTCCACATCGACAAAGCTCATCTCGACATCGATCTGCGTAAACTCGGCCTGCCGGTCGGCTCGCGGGTCTTCATCGCGGAAGCAGCGCACAATCTGGAAATATTTATCGACGCCGCTGACCATGAGAATCTGCTTGAAGAGCTGCGGCGATTGCGGCAGCGCGTAGAAGCAGTTCTGGGACAACCTGCTCGGCACGAGAAAATCTCTCGCCCCTTCCGGCGTGCTCTTTGCCAGCATCGGCGTCTCGATCTCCCAGAAGCCAAGCTTGTCGAAATAATCCCGCACAACCATCGTCACCCGGTGCCGCGTGCGGAGTTTTTTCTGCATCTGGGGCCGGCGAAGATCGATATACCTGTTCTCCAGGCGCAGCTCCTCGCCCGTTTTCTCGGCGCTGTCCATTTCGAACGGCGGCGTTTTCGATGTATTGAGAATCTCCAGCCGCTCGGCGGCAATCTCGATTTCCCCGGTCGCCAGCTTCGGGTTCTCCATGCCCTCGCTTCTGGGCTGAACCACGCCTTCGGCTGCAATGACCCATTCGCAGCGGGCCGTCTTGGCCAGTTTATGCATTTCCGGCTTAGTCTCAGGGTCGAAAACAATCTGTGTCAAACCTTCTCTGTCACGCAGGTCGATGAATACCAGATTGCCGTGGTCGCGATAGGAGTGGACCCATCCTGCCAACGCAACTTTTTTGCCGGCGTCTTCCAAACGAAGCTGGCCGCAATTATGTGTTCTCTTGAGCATTACTAAATCTCTCTTAATAAAAAAGATATCCCGGATTCCCGCGCGCACGGAAACACCAGAGGAACATAATAGTCAAAAACTGCCGTCGCGTCAATAATGGAGTTCTGCAGTCCGTGAGAATTGACCCGGTTTCGGCTAAGACATTACAGAACGAGTCTCGGATTGGTCCAAGGCTTTTTCTTCGATCTTATTGCCCGGGCCGGCGAGGACCAGCGCCGGAATAGTCTTCCAGCCTAATTTCCTACAGGCCTGAAAGCGTAGATTTCCGGCCAGTATCTCATACCTGCCGAAGTCGGGATTCTCTTTCAAGACGATGGGCCGAAGCAGCCCGAGCATCTCGATACTTCGCGCCAGTTGCTCGACATCATAGGCATCCATAAGGGAACCCTGCTCGATCAGTGAAGCATCGATCTCCCGGACGTTCTGGTCAAGCTCTTCCGACGTGGGCCTTCTTCGATCATCCCGTGTTCGCTCCTGCTGGCTGGCTCGATAAGAATAGATGTACGGAATCGCTATATCAACCAGGGAATTTCGCTGGATTTCCTCGAATATCAGCTTGGTGATCTTGTACGACGTCTTGGCCCGGTCGTTGACCCGGGTCTGGTATCGAAGCTGCATATAAACGCCGTAGTCATAAAGCTCCGAGCGGATATACGGCGTCGCGCCGGTCGCCTCGATAACGTCTTTGGTGACCTGCCGGGCCGCGTCAATAAGGAGTCGCTCGGCCACATCCCACTTCGAATCGTAGGTGATTCGCACCACGAGCTCATCGAGAATATAGGGCGCTTCGTGGGCGCTGGCATAGTTGATAACGACATGATCAAACAGCATGGCGTTGGGGATAAAGACGCTGCGTCCGACGGCTTCCTCGCTGCCGATGGTGCCGCCGACCTCGTTAAGCTCCATATACATGGCGCCGATATTCTTGACGTCTCCAGTCAGTTCGAGCTTTGGGAATTGCACCCTGTCGCCCGGCCGGAAGGGACGCCGCAAATTGATCAGCACCCACGCCACTAAGCCGCTCAAAGGCTGCTGAAGCGACCAGCCGATGACCATGCCGCCGAAAAGGCTCAAGAGCGTGCTGACCTTCCCCATGACCCCCAGCCCATAGAATACGACTGCGAAACAGGCTAAAATTCCCACCAGCCAGTACAGCCGGTTCACCATCATCCATTCGGCGACCGGCTTTTTCTTCCTGGCAAAGTGCTCGCGGGTCGCCAGGCTGAGCAGGGCCGTCAATCCCGGCACCATCGCCAAAATCGCCATCAGGCGCAGCAGGGGCATCCCGCTTTTGGTCACCGGCCTGGGCAGCAGAAAATCGGCTATCAATAGACAGCCGGCGGCCGAAAGAAAGACTCCAACGAACAGCCATAACCTAGTTTTACGATGTTTCATATCAAGACCTTGGTAGATGTTTCGCACCAATTCTCTGGCCTCATAATTAGATGGTGCGAAATTTCGCACTCTATATTCTACATTCCTGTCCGGCCTTTAGTTCGCCACAAAGCATAACCGACAAAAAGCCATTTTGTCAATAGGCTTGCGATATTCGAAGCGAGCCGGCCAACCCCTCATCCTTACCCGGCCATCGGGCCGCCGGGGTGTTTTGATATGTCATGCGGGGCCGCTAAGCTAAGAATAACAGGACAGTCCGCTCAGTTTGTGGAAGGTAGTAGTTGGTTTCTCTTTAGCAGGCTGGCTTTGGCGGAATCGACGGTTATGGTAAATTTGCCTTTTCCATCGACGACAAACTGGACGCGGACGGCGCTCATCCCGTCAATCGTGTCCAATTCTACGCGCTCGGGACGCCGCTCGACGGCCTGAACACGCTTGAAGAATCGATCCGTAATCCGCCCGCTTGAGAGGACCCGAAGTTCATCGCCTTCGATAGAAACGATATCCGGCGGGCTTATATGGTGAGCCACATCCTGGCCGGTCCTCGTCGGGATCAGACGCTTGTTCTCAATGGTGACCCAAATCTTAAACAAGTTCTCGCCGAGCAGCTCGACCTTCACCTCGCTGATTTCCAGCAGCGGCAACATATCGGCGTGATAGAGTGTAAAGGCCATGTTCCGGTGAAGCTCTTCTTCCAGCAGGAAAGATGGCGGCATACGGCCCCATTCCTTCTTCTGGCCCCCGATTTCAATCTTGCCATATGTCGGATGCTCGTATGGCTGCCAGGGCACAAAACCGTCGCCCATCAGCACATATTTTATAAACTCAGCTTCCTGCTCATCCGAGAACGATTCGGAACTCTTGTACAGGTTCCTGGAGGTCCAAAGCTCGTTCGTGAAGGTAAGAATGCCCCGGCCTCCATAGAACCAGTCTATCTCGCCGCCCCAGACCGTGTAGAGGTCCTTCCAGATGATCATCGAACGGTAATAGGGCAGAATTTTTTCTCCCCGCTCGGCGATCAGGCTGAGCACTCGTTCGTCCCGTCCTTGTATCTCGCCGCCCTCCCTGCCGGGACTCCGCAGTATCATCCCGCCGGCATTGTGATACGACTGGGCCCCTGCGATATTGGGATGGGCCAGCACAAACTCGGCAACCGCACGCGGCTCCGGCTGGCTGAACGGATAATCCTTGGCACCGTATTGGACATAGACCGGCTGCCAGTCGTATGCCCAGTTGCGATTGAGATCATAACCGCCCCTGCCGTCTTCGTTAATCTCACCGTCACCGTCATTGTCGATCCCCTCCCAGCCGAGCAGATTATATTCTCCGGCCTCGCCCGGTTTGGTCCTGATCATCACCTGCTCTGGATAATCCGGGTGCAGCTTGAAACGCCCGTGAGGATCTTTGATTCGCATCATGGTGATTTGGCCGTCACCATTGAGATCCTCGCTGTCATCCTCATCGGCCAGGCCGTCGCGGTCGTCATCCGTCGGCTCAAGGCCGGACCGAGCACGGCCGCCCAGACTAAGCCAGGAATCGCGCCCGTCCGGATTGATGGTCGGCACAAGATAGAAAACACGCTCGTCGAGCAGTTCCGTCACCTTTTCGAGCCGACCGTATTGATGGCAGAGATACCATGCTGTGTAGGCCACCGTCTCGCCGGCCTGGACTTCGTTGCCGTGAATGTTGCCGTCAATATACATCCCCGGCTTACGGTCCGGATCGCCGACGTTCCGCGCCGTTACCTCAAGACACCATATATCCCTGCCCTGGGTTGACTTGCCGATCGAATACAGCCGGGCCAAATCTGGAAAAGCTTTGTTCAGACGCGTCAGGATGGCTGTGAGCCCGGCGTGATCGTAGTACCGGTTCCACGCAACTCTAACTTTACGCTCGCTCCCTGCCCCCAGCGCCGGATACGAATGCCTGGCGGGATTACCGACTCTTGGCTTGCGGGCACCGTCTGAGGCAAGGGCCGACCCGGCAAGCAATAAAATTATGCATGAAAAAATCAAAACGGCTATGCAGCATTTAATTTCGATTCGGAGCTTCATAATCTGATATCCTGAAATATTTTTATTTGCCGATTCATTCGGCATTCGGCAGTTCGACCGAGCTTTTGACCTTCCCGGCTAACATCGAGACAATCTCGAAATCGATTTTCTCTCGCTCCGGTACCCTGACGATGTATCGCAGCTCGACCATCCCGCCGCTACCCCGGATTGCCGGCAGATTCGTAATTCGGCTTCCCGATAAAAACGATTCATCGTCCAGCTCCATTACCAGCCGGGTAGGATGGATCTCGCGCGTCGTTCGCCCATGCTCCAGCAAAGTCGGCAAAAATCCGGTATTCTCCACCTGAATCTTCACCTCGTAAACCGACCGGCCCAGATGGCGGCACTCGATTTTTCGCACGCCGATACGCGGCAGTCGCTGCGCCGCTTTGGTCAGGAAATCGGCGTGTTTGGCGGCAATTTCGCCAACCATCTCAGCAGGAGGATTCGTCAGGGCGAAAGGACGATAACCGCCGACCTCGGCACGCTGGCCGGGAAAATCAGGATGCTCGATCGGCTGCCATTCGACGAAGGCCTCCGGCGCGTGTTCGTCGAACCACTTGAGTTCTTTACGCTCCTGCTGGTTACGCTTATCTTCGTCTTTCTTAGCATCCTTGTCTGAATTCTTGTCACTTTTCTCAGGCTCCGATTCGGAATCCTGCTGCTCCTGGTCTTCTGCTTGTTCCTGCGGTTCTTTGTCCTCTTTGTCGGCGGCTTTTGAAAGCTCAACTGCTACGGCAGGGCTCCAGGCCTTTGCCGCCAGCGAGAGCCGGCCCCGGTGATAATACATCCAGTCGCTAAACGAGCCGGGCATCGAAGCACCCTCAAGCTCTTTGTCCAGGCCAAGCACTTCGCGATACAGCTCGCCCATCACGCGATAGTAGCCCGCATCGTCCTGATGAATCTCGGTCATTGCCTTTCGGCGGCCGGCTGGTTCCGCGCCTTTGGGAGCCTTCGATAGATTGTCGGCCGAGCCGTATGTCACCACCATGGCGATATTCGGATGCTCGACCACAAAATCGGCCAGCGCCCGAGTCTCCGCCTCGCTGACCTGGTGGACGCCGGCGTCTTCGGCGAAGAATTTATAACCATACGGAAAATTGCGATTGAAGTTGACGCCGCCCCGGCCGTCCTCGTTCCATCGCTCATCGTGGTCGTTATCAACGCCCTCACTAAGATAGCGCCAGGCGCCGACTTCGCTCTTGAGATGATCGGCCTTCAAGAGCAGCCGGTTGTCATTCGGATCGAGTATATATTCGCCCTCCGGATCCTCGATTCGCATCCATGTAATAAGCCCGTCATCGTTAAGGTCTTCGGGTCCATCTTCATCTAACAGACCATCATGGTCATCATCGACGCTCTTTTCGTTTGAAGAAGTTTCGATTTTAAGGCTGGCGAAATAATGCCCAGCGGCGTCGGGATTAAGTCGCGGCACAATGTATATCGTCGTTGTCTGAAGCAGTTTGGCGATTTCGGCGTCGTCCTGATATTGCCCGGCCAATTGCTCGGCCCAGTTGACCGCCGCTGTGCATCCGATCAGATCGCTGCCCTCAATCCCAGCGACGACCAGCATCGCCGGGCGTATCTGGCGATCCTGTTTTGTTCCTTTACCAAGCTCGATAAGCCAGACCTTGCGCTTGCCGATCGACAGGGCAATGTTCTCGACGCGCACAAGAGCGGAATTCCGTTCGGCAAGCGATGTTATACGCCTGCCCAGGGATTTATTGTCGTAGTACTCGGCGCCCCGTGCAGGAGGAAGGCCCACAGCAAGCAAAGTGACACCTAATAGCACAAAACAGAACGGCCTGACTGACAGCCGGAAAACATTCAGCGACATCCGATCGTCTCCTACAAAGTTTCAATTAACCTTCCAATGCTATCAGATTCGCCTCTTATTGCACGAGATTATTTTGAGGAATTCTCGTTAAACATATTGCGAAGGTAAATGTGTTCGTCGCCATCCCAGGGTTTAGTGCAGATGTCAATGTCACCGTCGCCGTCCACGTCGGCGGCCTTGGCCTCGTGACATCTCTTGCCTTTCAGGATCACATGCTCTTTCCATTGGCCGGCCCGACCATCGGTGTCCTCCCAGATGAAACACTTGTGAACCTCATCCTCTGAGAGCGGCCCGCCGCCGGAGAAGACGTCGAGGTCACCATCGTTATCGAAATCGGCCACGGCCAGCGAATGAAAATCCTGCTTCGTATGGTTAGCGGAGATCAGGTGACACTTCCAGCTCACGCCCTTGCCCTGGTTCTGGAACCAGAAGACTCGCCCATCCACTGTGTCGGCCTCGGCCTCGACGACGTCGAGGTCGCCGTCTTTATCCAGGTCACAGTTCCAGACCTTGATCGCCAGGCCGTAGCGGTCGGGCCGGTTGCCACCGGGCGGGGTCAGGCCGGCATGCTCTGTCCACTTCAGCCCTTTGCCGTCAGCGTTCTCGAACCACACGTCGCCGCGAACGACGTCGTTATCCCCGTCGCCGTCGATATCGCCGACACCTGCCGGTCCGACGCCGCCGTGGATGCCGCCGCCTATTTTATGCTCGATCCACTTTTCGCGAGGATTGACAGGGATCTCATACCAGACCGTGACTTTGTGGTTCTGCTGATCGCTGCAGGCGACCATGTCGAGCTTGCTGTCGCCGTTGATGTCGGCCGCTACGTCGTCATGACAGACGATGGTGCCGCTGTCGAATCGCTCGAAGGATTCGGTGCAAGGCTTGCCGGTGTTGCGGTACCATCCGGTGCCGCAGAACTGATCGATCCATCCGTCGCCGTCGATGTCGAAGGCCGTACCGCCGACATCGGTGCGGACGCCCTGACCCACGTCATGCTGAATCCATTTCTCCGGGCCGACGTACTCGAACCACCACGTCCTTGCCCGTTCCCCGACCACCCAGTCGAGATCGCCATCTTTGTCGATATCGACTAGCGACGTCTGGCCCATGCTCCGGCCCACTTTCGCGATCTGGTGATACTCAAATTCCGGAAATCCCGCATAGGTCAAGGAGCAAAGCACACAAATCACGACAACAATAGCAGACAAACGCAAAACATTTCTACCGTCATAATAAAACATCTCAAATTCCTTCCATTAGTTATTGACCTTTATCTCCACCAGCTTCTTGATATGTTCGACATCGGCAGAGTTTCTGACATCGATTCGCAAACCTCTTCCTTCGGCGTATTTTCTGGCGTTCTTCAGCTCTATAATTAGCTCCTTAGGCAGATCACTCTTTTCCACTGCGGCAACGGCCTTTTCACCAAAAACAAAAGATACCTGAAAAGAGCCCTTAAGAGAAATGAAGAAAAACAAGTTGCGTTTCTTTCGCAGCGTTTTGAGTATCCAGCCGGACTTCTGGCCATAGAATTTCCACTCCTCAATCAATTCGCCATACTCGGCCTTCAGATGCTTTTTAATCTGCAGCCACAGCCGATTCGATTTACCCAACGCCTTAGCCAGCATCTTATCATCCGGCAAAGTTGCTTTATCATCAAAAACACTCGCTGACATATGCTATCTCTCCTCGTATCGAAATTCGCATTTCTCTGTCATTCTTTAGCTCCATGCTTTCCGAGCAGATCGACGATCTCGGTGTGGCCTGAATCTTGTACACAGTCCACAGGAGTTCGGCTTTCGTTATCTGTTGTATTCACGTCGGCGCCGTTGGCAATAAGAAGCTCTACCAAATCCGCACTGCCTGCGTGGGCTGCGCTGTGCAGCGGTGTGATACCGTAGTTGTCCTTTTCGTTGACGTCGGCACCATGAGCGATAAGCCGCTCGGCCATTTTCCCGTTGGGCGCCAAGTGCAACAGCGTCCGACCGAATTCTTCACCCCGGGCCTTAGATGGATTGATTCTTATGCTCTCCGAGTCAGATTCTTTCTTCTGGCATTCAAGACCCGCAACCATCAAAAGCAGAACCATATAAACCAATCTTATCGAATTCATTAAAATTCCTTATCTAACGTAATTTACATACCCGCTTTATCACACTGCCAAAGACAGCATGACTCAATGCCCCGTTTCTATTTGTGTCTAAATTTTTGCCGGAATGCATTTTTCTGTATTATTATTGCCGGTTTTGGGCTAATTTTGAAGCAAAAACCGATCCTATAAATATTTTTTAAAAATAAATAAATGTTTTTCCAGAGAAAACGAACTTCGGTAAAATGGGCTCGTATAAATTTACACAAAGCCACGGGCTGAGGTATTAAACTTCACTCCCCTCCTCCTGACCTCAGCCCCTTTTTTTATCCCTATTTTTAAGACTTAAAGCCAAACATATCTTCAAGAACCGGTGATTCTGTGCGGAAATGTTCTATAACGAACAACAAATCTTTTTAATGAAATCTTAAAGGCTTTAGCGGCCGTGATTGCAAAAAAAATCGCCCTAAATACGCCGTTAACAGAAAGCGTTTGCAGGTTTAGGCTAAATATTTTTCTGGACAATAAATGGTGCGAACTTTTATCGGAGCGCGGCGTATTAGCAGGTAATGGATTACGGGCTGAGGTTTTTAAACCCTCCTTTCCTCCTTGCCTCAGCCCTTTTCTTTTTTTAAAAGAACCCATTAATAGGGTTTTTGGCATCCTGAATGGGGCGCAGCGAAGTTAAGATTCTTGATTTTGCCTCTTTGACACAAACGCTTCGCTCCGCTCAGAATGGCAAAGGCAAAAATCAACAATTAAACACTTCCCCAAAAAATCATAACAAGGCAGTGCTGAAATAGCGCTCGGCCCTGTCCGGCAGAACGGTTGCAATATTACCCTCGATTTTCTCAGCCAGCCGGCGCGCCGCCCATACATTGGCGCCCGAGCTGATACCGACCAGCAGGCCGAAATCTGTGCCCAATTTACGCGTGGTCTGAATGGCATTATCGTCGGAAACTTCCACCACATCATCGACCATCGAAACATCGAGTATGGCGGGAATGAAGCCGTCGCCTATGCCCTGAATCTGGTGCAGGCCCGGCTCATGGCCCAATAGTGCCGAGCAGTTCTCCGGCTCAACGGCGATGATTTTTACATCCTTTTTGTGCTCTTTCAGAAATTTTCCCACGCCCTGTAACGTTCCACCACTGCCCACGCCGGCGACAAAGCAATCGATATCGCCGCCCATCTGACGCCAAAGTTCGCGTGCGGTCTGCTCATAATGAACACGGGGATTTTCCGGATTTTCGAATTGCTGCGGCACATAAACACGCGGATCTTCAGCGGCCATTTGCTCGACTCTGCGAACCGCTCCGGCCAGACCTTCTTCATCGGGGATCAGAACAAGCTCTCCGCCGAGGGCTTTAATGAGCTTCTTCCGCTCTTCACTCATTCCCTCAGGCATAACGATTCGGACGCGATAGCCCATCAGATGTCCGACCAGAGCCAGACCGATACCCGTGTTGCCGCTGCTGGGCTCGGTGATAATGGAGTCTTTTTTAAGTTTGCCGTCGCGTTCCGCTGCTTCGAGCATCGCCAGGGCAACGCGGTCCTTAATACTCCCGCCGGGATTGAGAAATTCCGCCTTGGCAAAAATCTTTTCGCCCTTCAATTGCAGAAGCGGGGTATTTCCTACCAGTTCAAGAATGTTATCTGTGAGCATAGCCGTCCTCAAATTTTCATTTGTGCTAAAATATAATTGCTTCATTGGAAAAAATTTTAATAATCTAATTGACAAAACACAAGCCTAAAGCTATAGTTGTTTTGTAAACTTTTGATAATAGGCGGTTTAGAATGTTTTTTGGCGAAGTTTTTTTTTCTTGAAATGAACAAATTTTTTTAAAAATAGTATTGCTTTACGTAGAGCTTTATGATATATTAGTAGTTAGATAGAATGAGCACATTCACAGGGCTGAGGATATCTCGCTTTTTCCTCTCCCTCCGCACCTCAGCCCTGTTTCCTTTTTATGTGCTCACTCCGGCTGGGGTTTTCCCTTCCAAGTTTCCTCCTTCAATCATTAGCAATATCGAACAAAAGCTTTCCCGTCTTAAGTGATTTTCAGTAAATATCCGCAACAATATGCTTATGCTGTATATTGTCCGGCATCCTGCTCGATGAATAGCTATCAGTAAAGTCGTGTAATCATCTTGCCCTCAATGCGATTATGATTAATGAAGAAGTATCGCAGGGCGTCGATGGGGTGGTCGTAGAGGCCGTCTTTTTGCGGGAGCTCGCGTGGGGCGGCGGATTCCGGGTAATGATAGCATTCCATTGCCTCAATAAGGCGGGGGCATCTCGGCGAGACTATCAGACTACTTTTCCTATCGCCGCAGCGGATTGCCCTGCGGATCAACTCGATTCCTTCCAGGATGCCGCTGCGCTTGAATCGCACTGCAATTCCCAACGCCCGCAGCTCGCGGACAGCGCTGGTGCCGGTGACATCGTTAACGCTTTTACCCGCCGGATCGCAAAACGTCGCCGTCACTTTTTCTTCCGCGACCGGCGTGCGGCTCTTCATTTCAACCGCGTGCACGTCGATGGTCGCCCTGCTGCGAACGTACTCATCAATCACACGCACAACGCCGGCATCGTCAACCTGAATCCACAGGCATACAAACGGATTGACGAATCCGAAATCAAGCGCCCGGTACAGCGGAAGATTCGGATCATAATCGACTGTTCCAACGTGCACGGCCGGGTCGAACTCATCGAAGACAACGTTCTGCCGTGACGGCCGCGTGCAGAGCATCTCGGCTTCCCAGCACGCCCTGCTGGACCGGCGCATCTGTGTAATGCAATCGTCGATTTTCAGATAGCCGTTCGCCACCTTCGCTTTGCCCCGGCAGTCTTCCGACAAGGGACATTGCGAGCAGCTTCTGCCGACGCACTTTTCTATCACTTCCCACACGCACCATTTGAAGACCGGCGTGCCGAACTCCGGAGCCGATGTCACGACCTCGTGCATCAGGCCGTAAGGCCGGTGCATCGTGCTTATCAGTTCCATGCCGGCGGTAATTTCCGGCGTGCTCTGCGTGGTGAACTTAGCCGCGGCGAAAACGTCCTCATCAAACAGCTCCAGCTCATCGCAACGAAGCTTTTGAACGTGCTGGCCCCGGACGCTGGTTGCAGACTGCGTCAGGACCTCGACCGCTGAACCGTTGACAAAGTGACATTTAGTCTTGCGGACAGGCCCGGCAAGAGATTGCTCGTAGCCGTGATGCAGAAAGCCGGTCAGATATTCATACATCCTGCCGGCCTGCTCGCCCGAGCCGCCCAGAATCCTGACCTGGCAGTTCGGCTTAAAGAGGCAATCCAGAAGCGTCGCGATGGCTGCAAGCTCGGTCTTACCGCCAGCACGATTCGCCCAAACGATCGAATCGTGATTTGCAGCCCTTGGTTCGTGCTTAGATTCACGAAAAGTATGCCAGAGATAATCCATCGGGCTTTGATGTTCCGGACAGATTCTCTTATCCGGCACGTCGATACCAAGAAAGACCTTCACGTAATTCTTCAGGTCCCGCCTCGTCTGCGGCCGAATCTGCCGCAGCCCGGTGTAAACCCCGGCCACTCTTTTAATGTCACTACATGCTGGAAAAGATAGTTGTGTCATGACGATACCCCCCTTAATTGAATGTCATTCTGAGTCGAAGACGAAGAATATCACCTTCGGTTTGAGAAATTTTCTGTAGCAGTGGATAGCAGCGCCTACTTGCGGTTTTGCATACGCTGCTGCTCCCAGTCCGCAAGGTCCAGAGGCGGAGGGATGATTTCGGCATCGGGTTTTGGCTGTAGCGTTGCAGCGCCGCTCGGGCAACCGGTGACACACAGGCCGCAGCCGATGCAACGCCTGGTGTCTACAATAAAACTACCATCCTGTTCAGAGATTGCACCGACCTGGCAGCGCTGCTCGCACAAACCGCACGCGGTGCACTGCTCGGCGTCGATGACGGAATAGTAATTTGCCTGAGCGACGGAATTCTCGATGCCCCAGTCGTTGATTCCGCGAAGTATGCCGCAACAGCAGCCGCAGCAGTTGCAGATATAGCCGACATCACCCATGAATAGCGACTTATTCCTGACATTGCTCATCGTATGGACCAGGCCGATTTCCTCCGCTTCGTCGAGGACCGCCAGAGCTTCATTACGCGAGATCATATCAGGTGTAGGCGGAAGCTGAGCCGAATGATAGATCAGGCACGTTTTCAGCGGGAAATCGCACTTTCGGCCGAGCTGGTCCTGCTGCTTGCGGCAGACGCAATCATTAACGCGAAACGTTTTAGCGTTCAGCAAAATTTCGCGGACATCGTCGTAGGGCAGCACCCACTCGGACTTGACGGCGCTCTGTGCCGGGACAACGCGGTGGATGGCCGGGTCGGGCCTCATGATTCCGACCGCTCCGCCGTCGGCCATATAATGCTCGATCAGATGAGCCAGCTCGTAGTCCATGTTATCCAACTGCATTTCGTATATTCCGACGACGAACGGAGAGAGTCTGAAACGCGGATTATCAGGCCGGCCGTTGAACCATATCAGGCGGCGCTGTGCCAAAGCCATCAGGCCGGCACCGGCCCGTCTCTGGTCGAGTCCGGCCCGCTTGGCGATTGCATCGACAGGCTCCAGCTCACGGCCCAGGTGCCGGGCCAGCGATGCCTCGGCCGGCGTGAAAATCTTCTGAAGCATCGGTACCTCGACATTCGAAGGTGTCCGCGGAAAACCGTTCGGAAGAGCGTTGAGTGCATCTGCAAGCTCTTCATAAATTTTGGTGTTTTTTGACTCGTCCATCTGATCTCTCCTTATTTTATTGGCGACCCGCAAACCGCTCCTGTGAATAATCACTGCACAATCAAATACTGCGGAACGCCGGTCTGGAGGCTGATTGTTATGCCGTCGGCCAACTGTTGTGCCGTATAGGATTTCCTCGTATTGGAAGTCAGGTCACGTACCATGTAGCGTTTATTCTGCTTTACGGTGAACCATTCGGGGAACTGGTTGATACGCGGCCAGTCGAGCGGCATATTCATAATCGTCTTATGACGCGGCGTATCAAAGAGCAGCTTTCCCTGCCAACTTCTGTCGGCGCTTATGCTTATTTTTAGTCCATCTCCTTCCTGGATAGCTCCGAAAACCACATCCTCCCGCCAGGGACGGATGGTCAGGCCTTTTGTCTTCCAGAGGCAGTACATAATTGTGGTACGTGCGAAGTTTCCGTCTCCGTGCCATCCCTCGATGATGCCGTTGGGCTGTTGCATGTCCCACATCACTTTGATTTCGCTGTCCATCCACTTCACAGTAGAATCAACGGGCTCTCGATTGTAGAGGTTAATCGCGCCTTCGATTGAATCGGCGTAACCATCGGCGCTGCTGCCTTCCCACTGATAGTTTTTATAGTAGTCGTTCAGGTTGCCGAGCGCTTTCTGAACGGCCTGACGGTAGGCCTCGGTTTTGTCTATCAGATACACGGTATAAAAGCCGTTGAGATTATAGCCCCATGTGTCGGCCAGATCTCTGTCGTGCCGGCCGGTTTTGTTATACATACCGTTGTAAAAAAGACCATGCTCGTTGGTCCCGAATTTGAGAACGCTATCGAGCATTTCGTGAATGGGTGTTTGATAAGCACCCTTTTTAGCCGGCATGGCGAAATTAACGGTCGCGTACAGCTCGCACAGGCCCGAGACAATTTCGCAGCCGTGATCGCGAAGCCTGAGCGATTCTTCATCGCGTGTGGGGTGATGTCCACCGAGCAGATAATAATCGCCGAGACGAACGGCCCATTGTAAATATTTCCTATCGCCGGTCATCCAGTAAACACGGGACAATGTCTGGAGCATCTCGCCGTTAATCTCCTGGTTTTCCGAAACGATTTGTCCATATTTTGTTTTAACAGGCGCCCGCTCCCACAAATCGTCGAGAATGTTTATCATGCGTTCGGACCATGGACTCGGCCCGAGCCATTCGGTAAGCGGCAACAGCCCGTCTTTGACATATTCCGATGAGCCGAAGATTATTCGGCCCAGATTTTCTTTCGAATCATGGAAGTTCTGCTTGGTAAAAGAGTACGTATCGGGCAGGCTTCCGATACGGGATGTAAACATGGTTTCAGCGCGCAGCATATTTCGCATCCTGCCGTCGAAAAGCGGGCGGTCTATAATGGCCGCGGTGAGCACCATAAACGGATAATTGTCCGCGGCACTGTCCTGAGCATTCCAGATGTCTTTGTCCCGGCTAAGATTCCTGGGGATCAGCCCGGTCTTCCTATCGGCATATCGAAGCCAGCCTTTGACAAAGTCCCGGCAGTGGATAAATCCTTTATTGGCCAGACGTCCGTTCTCTTCGGCCTGTCGGAAGGTATCTTTGTCAATCTCAGCGGGCTTTCCGACACCTTTTCGGGCCAACCGTTTCAGCTCGGCCAGGTGATTCTCATAGACGCCACGAGGTGTAGTATTGTTTTTCGTGCAAAGTGACGCTGCCATTCCGATAAGCTCGCCCATCATTCCGCCGGTTCGCATTACGCGGACGGTTCCGAGTGCTACGTGTGTCACGCTGATGCAGCGTCCGGCCATCATAAGATTGCTGATGTTGCGGGAATACAGGCTGCGGTAGGGAATCGGGTAGGGCTTTATCTGGGCATACTTCGCAATCGAACGGAATTCTTCGCCGGGAAAGTATTGAGAATTTTTCGGGTCCGGATAGTGAAGGTCGATGGACCAGGTGGAAGTGACAAACGAATCGGGGAATCTCCTGCGTCGCTGAATGTCCTGCTGCTGCAATATGACGTCACCGAGCAGCCGGCGTGATTCGCGCTTGCCGGCAATATACGCAACCCATTCGAGCTGACTGTCCGCATATTTCGCCCTGTCCCGACTGCTGTTCTTCAGATAAGCCCAGTTGCCGTAGACGGCGCGAAGGGCGTGGTCACGAATGAACTCGAATTCGGTTATCTGGTCACGGTTCATTCCCGTCTCCCAGTCCCAGTCGCCTCGGATCAGATAGTGACAGCTTTGTTCGTCAAACTGTAAAGCCCAGGGACAATCCGGAAACCTCGATGGCCTGTCGCCTGCAGTCGAGTACCACTGGACCGATGCGCCCATCGTCATTTTGTCGGACTCTTCCGGCGCCAGAGGTTCGCCGGTCTGTTCTTTGCTTTCACGTCCCATTCGGAACTCGGCGCCGGCGAGAAATCCGAGCGTGCCGTCGCCGGAACAATCCGCAAACAGCGGAGCGGTAAAGCGCGACATGGTGCCTTTTTGAATATCCTGGGCGACAACCGCTACAATCCGGTCGCCCTGCTTTTCAACCCTTAAGGCGTGCATGTTCAGAAACAGGTGGATATTCTCCTCCGCCTGGACGACTTTGAGTTTCCGCTGGTCGTCATAGTGCTCGGCTGGCTGGGCGTTGCCCTGGAGCCCGGTGTCGAGTTCGTTAACGACGCCACCAAGTGCCGGGTACGGCGGTTGATTGACCTCGCCATTCAAGTGGACGCGAACCTCCGAGCTGTTGTTGCCGCCCAGCACGGGACGGTTCTGTATCAGCGCCACCTGCAGGCCGAGTCTTGCTGCCGAGATCGCCGTGCAGGTCCCGGCGATCCCACCTCCAACTACTACCATGTCGAAATTGCCTGCGTTCTGAGGCACTTCAGACAGGCCGAGTGACCTTCTGCGAAAAGCCGCCATCGGCTCGCCTTCGTTCGGCGGAACAAAGTTCATATCCAGCGTGAAAACAATAGCATCGCATCGCCCGTCGAAGCCTGTTAAATCGTGCAGTTTGAGCACGACTTGATTTTTTGTGATCGCGACTACCCCGCCGTTCTGCCAGTGCCACTGGGCCCCTTCTGTGCCGAATACGGCATCGAGCGGCTCATTGTCGATAATTAGCTGGAACCTGCCGGGCGCTCCCGGAGCCTTCCACGGAGCAACCCAGTCGCGCGTACGCACCCAGACGCGGTATGTGCCCACTGCCGGAAACGATACAGCCGTCGCCGCGTCGCCGACCGGTATACCCAGGCCGTGAGCCAGCAGAAACGGCGAGCCCATCTGGTCCATAAACTGCTGATCAATTACCCAGCCGCCACGGTTCGCGAAGCCCTCGGCCTCGATAAAAACAGTCTGCGCCCGGCTACAAGAAACCAGCACCGATAACAAAAACACAAATATAAATGCGCTCAGGATTTTCTTTCTCATTTCAGCGTTGCCTCCGTGATTATCACCTCATGCGTTTGCGGTTATTGATCCGCCTTTATTTCGACCGGGTATTTCTGCCAGGGTACTGCTCCGGCCTCAATTATGTGGTTGCGTAGAGCGCTAAAGAGCTTCTGATACATTTTGTTCTTCCTGCCGAGAGGTTTCTGCTCCTTCGGGTCGTCTTTGAGATTGTAAAGCTCCATCGGCTCGAAAGGATTGTTTTGCACGAGCTTGTAGTCGCCGTACCGTGCAGCGTAATATGCCCGTCCGCCGTAGCCGCCGCCCTCGCGACGGACCCAGAATAAAAAGCGGTCCTCGGCCGGCTGCGATTTACCCAGCAGCGTCGGCAGGATGCTGCGCCCGTCAATCTGGTGAGCTATTTTCGCGCCGGCCGCTTCGCAGATGGTCGGGTACAGGTCCATCGTAAGCGCGACACGCTCGCTGCGGGTGCCCGGCTGAATCTTTCCCGGCCAGACCGCACACATCGGCTCGCGAATCCCGCCCTCGTACATGTCCTGCTTGCCGGCTCGCAGTGGGCCGTTGCTGGCTCCGACACCGAGCTGGCCGCCGTTGTCGGATGTGAAAATCACCAGCGTGTTGTCACTTACTCCGGCGTCTTTTAACGCCGCAATGACCTTACCGATTCCGTCGTCGAGTTGTTCGATCAGGGCTACGAGTTTGGCTCGCTTGTTATCTATGCCGGGCTCGCGTTTCTTCACTCGGTCGAGCCTGTCATCCGGCGGCTGAATCGGAGTATGCGGAGCATTGTAGGCCAGGTATAAAAAGAACGGCCGGTCCGATTTGGCACGGCCGCTGATGTAGTCGATCGACCACTGCGTGAACAGGTCGGTGGCGTGGCCTTCGGGGTCGATTTGGTTGCCGTTCAGCCGCATGTAATTATTGCCGTGACGCCGGTGGTTATAGTAATCGTCCATCATATCGCCGAGAAAGCCGTGGAAGTGGTCGAAGCTGCGCTCGTTCGGCGTATTGGGCGAGTCCAGGCCGAGATGCCACTTGCCGACGATGGCGGTGTGATACCCGGCCGGCTTTAACAGCTTCGGCAGCAACTCTGCATACGGAGCGAGGTGGCCCCAGCTATTGGTGATATGCGTGCGAATAACTCCCGGCACTCCGGCCATGTCCGGATAGCGCCCGCTGAGTAGTGCCGCCCTCGTCGGCGAGCAGACCGGGCAGTTGGCGTAGAAATTATCGAACCGTATCCCGGCCGTCATGAGCCTGTCGATATGCGGCGTCTTCAAATCTTTCGCCCCATAGCTCGACAAATCCCCGTAACCTAAATCATCGACCAGAATCATCAAAATATTCGGCTTACCCGCCGCCTTCTGCTCTCCAGCCATTATATTCCCCGCCGAAGCCAGAACGGCCGCCCCAGCCCCCATAGTCTTTAAAAATCCCCGCCGTGTGTAGTCATTGCTGCATATCATGCTCATAAACTCCTTTACCCTAATGCCTTATGCCACCTTCCGACCAGCAAATAGCATTTTCATGCTCAGCATATCTTATTATACTTCCGTTTAATAAGCGAATTCTTATTATAGTTTAGAGCCGAAAAGTATAATAAGGCAAGAAATTTGGTCTTTGATTAAGATGTACTAATCGCTTTTTTCTTCTGCTAAGACGGCTAAGATTTTTCCGGCGGTTTCGGGTGAGAATGGCGGGGATTCGGGGGGCGATGCGGGATTTTCGCCCGGCGTCACGTTGGTGCCGGCTGAACGGTTGGCGCGCATTGTGATTATGTCGAGGCAGGCCTTGCGAGCGGTTTCCGGTTGTTTGTTATCAGGATCTGTGAGCTGCACGAGATTTGACACAGCCACCCGGGCGTAGTGGGCCAGCATAAACTCGCTCCTGCGGTATTCCCAGGCCGTGCGCCAATCGAGGTGGCTGGTGAAGGCCTCATCGGCCAGCCACTTGTCGAAGAGCTTTCTGCTGAGACTGTGTTTTTCCAGAATTGCCTGCTCTTCCAGCCGGCCTTCAAATAAATCCTCAATCACGGCAAGCTGTTTGGCACTTAATGCTTTTGCTTTGGTCATGGCTGTACCCCCCTTATTGCCCTTATCAAAATTCCGGCTTGAAATGAAAATCGGTTGCGACTGAATTTACTGATGGCGTACATACTTATGCTTATGGCGCATTAAATACATACTGCCAGAGATGGCCCCCAGCAAAACTGAAGATTAAAACATTTACGACTTAATGCCGTTGAAAATCAGGCTTGTTTCTTGCGCCGTTTTCGAGGGCGGGATTTAATAGCTTTTAGATAGCTATCGCTTTTTCTTAACCCCAATTGGCGTGCTTTGGTCTTTACCGATCCTGCCGACCTGCCAAAACGCTCGGCAAGCTCGTCTGTTATTGTCTCCGGATAAAGCTTTGCAAGCAGCTTCAAATCATCCTCGGTCCAATAGCTGTATATGTCCGTTTTCATACCCATGTCGTAAGCCTTCTGCCTGACCGCCGTCAAGGGCCGGCAAAGCTTCGCGGCTATCATCCTGGTATTTCCTCGTGGATAAAGCCTTTTTAGCAGCTTTATATCATCCTCTGTCCACGACCACGGACCACTGATAAGATCTTGGTCACCATTGTTTGCCATTACATAACCTCATTCATTATTCTCAATCGTTCACATCACCAAAAAAACGAAAAAAAGGGACCCCTATTAGAAACAAGTACTCCTAACATAAAGTACTAAAACAAAAAGACTTACACTTCTTTTGCGGCATGCCGCCCCGATTGTTCAGGAAGAAATTTCGAGATGAAATCATCCTGTCACTACCTTATTAATAAGTATTATCGGCATTTCCGAGTGATTTGTCAAGAGATTTTTCGTTTTTTATTGCTCCGGAGGCGCATAGCTCTCGAATCTCGACAATTCCGGGCGGAACGTCAGTTTTATCGCTCCGATTGGGCCGTTTCGCTGCTTGGCGATGATAATATCCGCCACGTTGGTATTACAGTAATCGGCCTGTCCCTTATGGTAATAATCCTCCCGATGCAGCAGCAAAACGACATCGGCGTCCTGCTCGATGCTGCCGCTCTCACGCAGGTCGGTCAGCCTCGGCATAAAGTTGCTGCGGCCGGCAGGCGCCCGGTTGAGCTGGCTGAGCAATATGACAGGGACATCCAACTCCTTCGCAAGCGATTTGATCGACCGGCTTATCCTCGTGATTTCCTGCTGGCGATTTTCATGCCGGCCGTGCGTGCTGATAAGCTGCAAATAGTCGATGACGATGCATTGTATATCGTAAGCGGCCTTCAGACGCCTGGCTCTCGACCGAATGCTAAGCGGCGTCAGCACGGAGGCCTCTTCGATCCAGAGGCGTCTTTCCACAAGCCGTCCCATACCGTCCGCCAGCTCGGCGTAGTCTTTGTCGTTCAGATGATTTTTCCTGACCTTCTGATTTTCCAATCGGCTAAGGGAACTCATCATCCGCTCGGCTAACTGCACGCCGCCCATCTCAAGACTGAACAAAGCGACCGGCACATCTTCGCCGATTAGCAGGTTCTCGATAATGTTCAGTGCCAGCGACGTTTTGCCAATACTCGGGCGAGCCGCCATCACAATCACATCGCCCTTCTGTAGGCCACATGTTATCTCATCCAACTGATAGAATCCCGTCGATAATCCCGTCAGGCTGTTCGGGTCACGCATCTCGATGGCTTCAAATGCCAAAGGCAGCAACTCGCTCAGCGTGTGCATAGTCGAAACCTGAGTCTGCCGGCCAATTGCGAAGATGCTCGCTTCGGCCATATCGATAAGCTCATCAACCGTCTCGCCCTGCTCGTACGCCTTCTCGCAGATGTCCTTGCTGGCTGCAATCAGCTTGCGAAGCAGGTATTTTTCTCTGACTATCTTCGCGTAATATATCGCGTTGGCGGCCGACGGAACGCTATCCATTATCTTTACGAGATGTTCTATGCCGACCTCCTCCATTTTGCCCATCGTGACCAGCTCATCCCGTAGCAGCACGCAATCGATGGATCCGCCGTCACCACAGTTGGAGATTCGCAGCAACGCCTCGTATATCGCACGGTTTTCGTAATAATAAAACGCCTCGACGCAGAGAAGCTCGGCCGCCTCGGCAAGGCATGCCGGATCGAGTATGATCGAGCCCAACACCGCCGCCTCGGCTGCTATCGACTGCGGAAGCTCTCGTAACGGCATAGTGACATCCTTCTTTGACATTTCAACTCCTTTGCAAACTGAGCCGGCCTCTTTCCTCGCTCGCGAGCCGGCTTTGTACTTTCCTGACATCTTCCAGCGAACGCAGCTTCGCCAGCAGATACGCCTTTCTCGCCGGGCTGAGCCCGCCCGCACATTCCTGAGCCTTGATAACGGCGACGACCACCTTCGGCCCTTCCGGCCAACGATTCAACCCAACGCCATTGGTAATCGCAAGCTGCCCGTAATAATAGAGCAGGTATCGCGGCCCGGAACCGAGATACAGGCCGATCTCAAGCATCTCTTGTAGCTCTTGCTCGTGACAGGTCATAATGTCACTATTATTCGAAACCATCCGTTCAATCCCGGTCCCAGGCTGCTATATTCACATTTCGGGCGACCGGCTCTCGGCCCCGGCCGAAAAAAAGCCGCCCCCCCCATAATTGAACGTACCTGCGCGTTTGATGCGAAAATCTACAAAATTGTAGACAGTGTTTATTCTGTAAGTCCTTGTTTGATATGGAATAAAAATTTTTCTAAACTTTTTTATTTTTACTTCCAACTACCATCGCTTTTGGTCGAAAATCAGCCGAGTTATTACCTATCTTAACGCGATTTTATGCTCTCGGAGCCTTCTTATGTAAACCAATAGTCCGGAAAAATACATCAACACACTTGACAAATTGAGTTGATTTGTGCATAATTAAGAAAGCTGTTCTTTACCCGTATAATAGGCTTTTTGGAGGAGAAACTCGCTTATGACTTGCAATCAGCGGAATCTGATCGAAATAAAATATGCCGCGAAAGGTGCGCGTAAGATGCACGATGCAGTCAGGTATCGCTAAATTGGAAATGTCAGAACATACAAAATACAGGAGATAGGCGAAATGAAACGGTCAATCACAAAAAGTGTTATCGCAATCGTTATGTTATTGTCTGCTGTTTCGTTCGGCAGTCCAAACTTAAGCGGGCAGTATTGGTTCGGCAGTCTCAGTGTTGATGTCAATACGAATGCGCCCTGGGCTAAACGGGGAACCGTGTCGATCACCGGTAATCAATGGCTTCAGCACTGGGAGGACTACGACGGCAATCATATGTTCTCGGAGACTTTCACCACTACATTCCAGCAGGATGGGTCGATCAATATCAATTTTCCGGCCGAGACTTATAATATTGCCTGGAATGGCGACGTGATGATTCATGCGGGAAGTGTTCTTGGTGGAGGCGGGGAAGGAATCGATATCTTCACGCGTAAAGCAACCAATGTAGATGTTAATGATGTTCTCGGTGACCATAGCTTTTTGGGTCATCAAGTAAACTCGATGACCATATACCCATTGCCATCTGATAGTTGTGAATGGGGGAATTTTACATTCGACCCCAATGGTACCTCAACACTTACTTATACGAACGCTGATGGCCGTATTGAGCCCGGCGGCATAATAAATTGGACCCTCGATGACGTAAACGCCATAATAAATATCGTTGGACCTATGATAAACGACATTGGACATGCTGCACTCTTTCTCGGCAAGGGGGGTATCGGATCCGCGTGGCAAATTGTTCCTGAAGAAGGCAGAAGTGGTGATTTGGGATACAACATTTTCATCAAGAAAACGGACCAGGCGATAACAATGGCTGATATTGTAGGTACCTATCAGGTTCGATTTCTTGAAACCGGCCCCGGCGCTGTCCCTTACACCTGCGGCCAGGGAACCTGTGTCATAGAGGCTGTTGATGATGCCAATGGAATCCTATTGGTGGATGCCAATTATTCCGACGGCGAACATTCAGTTAAAAGCAAGGATTGCTCTGTTGGCCCCGGAAATGAATTTCATCTTGACGATGACGGTGTGCCGGATGGTATTATCAGTCCAGACAAGAACCTGATTTTTGGTGTGGAGTATCGCTACAAGAATCCCCCAACACGACGAGATTATGACTGGCTTGGAGGAACATTTCTTGTTCGAATGCCAGCCACGAACAACAATATTGCCGACCTAAATGGCGATGGGATTGTAGATTCTGCCGACATGTACATCATGATTGAATACTGGGGCACAGATAATCAATTGTGCGACATTGCCCCGATACCCTGGGGCGACGGCATAGTAGATGCCCTGGATTTGACTGTCCTTACCGAACATCTGCTCGAGGTATACCCGCCGGCTGAAACTGTAGAAATCAATGAGGGTAATGACGGCGAACAAGTCGAGCTTGAGCTGGGCGAGATACTTGTCGTTACACTCGAATCAAATCCCTCAACCGGTTATCGGTGGGAGCAGCCCAAAAACAGCAAGTCTATCCTGGTCCAGCTTGGCCAGGCAGAGTTCAAGTCATCCGAGACAGGCGAACCACCAATGGTCGGCGCCGGCGGCTGGGAAATCTTCCGTTTCAAGGCCGTAAGCGCAGGACAGATGACCCTCGAACTCGTCTATCACAGATCATGGGAAGAAGGTGTCGAGCCTTTAAAAACCTTTTCCATTCAAGTAGTAGTGCCCTAATCCGACACATGTGACAGCAAGCTGGATGATCCGCCCGCTTTGGGGTGTGTGTACAGCTTAGACGTTCCAGAAGCAGCAGATCATCGCCAGCAACTCGGCGTCTGTTTGAATGCCGTAGAAGGCCTTCAGTAGCGTGACATCGTCGGCAGGCATGCCCGCGAACCTCATGCGGAAATCCGCCTCGGTGGCCGGCGTCTGCTCGAAAAACTTCAGGCATTCCCACGCCGCCCGCTGCTGGGCGAAACGGTCGCGCTTGATCTCGGCTTCGGCCCGCATCGTCCGACAGCGAGCCGGCTCAACATCCTCAATCATAACATCAGCATTCATTTTCCGCGTTCTCCTTTCAACTTTTTCCTTTCTTCTCGTATCCCAGCTCTTCTTTGAGTATTGCCATAAACACGGCGGCGGGCTTTTTGCCCTGCCGGGCCTGCTTGGCGTAGTCCAGCACGCGTTCGAAAATCTCGGCGTTGAACCGCCCGCCGGCACAGCCATCGACCAGCCAGTTAGTGACATTGCGAAAGCACGTCCGGTCCGACCGCGACCGGGGCGGAATTATCCGGCCAAGCGCATCGTTAAAACGAAGCGCGCTAAGCTGCTGGCCTGTGGTCGAGCCAGTGCGAAGCGAATCCGAAGTACAAGCTGAGTGATCAGCCGTATTCGTATTCGTAAGATCTTTACTTACCTTTACGTTACCTTCCCTTTCCTTAGCGATAGCAGTGCTATCAGCTATGCTGGTGCTCTGCTGCCTTTTCCTTGCCGCGCTAAGTCCGCCTCTACGCTTGGCTTGCAAGAGTTTCTTTGCTCTGCCGAGCTCCCGCGTGACGCGTTTATGCCGGATTGTGCCGTTGCGGAGCTGGAACTTTTTTGAGATTCTCTGCCAGATTATTTCGAACTCTTCGACGCTCTGGCAATTGCACATCCGACTCAATGCCTGCGGATCGAACGTGCATTTGCCGTCGTTAGAGGTAAGTAGCAGAATCAGGCTGCAATACAAGCCCCTCTCGGCCGGCGTGAACTGAACGAAGTCGATATCCGTCAAAAACGCATCAGACTCTAACTGGACATATTTAATCTTCATCTTCAAATCCAACCTAAAAAAATTAGCTTCGATAGTCTTTCAATGGTCTTTTGTTGGTCTCTCAATAAAAGCCGTTCGTTTAGAATGTAACAGGGCATTATCCGGGGCCTTCGATGAAACGTTGGGCAATGTAAGTAAGGGCCGCGGCGTTTCCTGCAGCCTTTGTTTTTTCGTTTTGGCTCTCTCGTACAGAAGCCAACGCCTTGGTGACAATCTTTTGCTGGTCATCGCTCAGGAAAAACACCATCGGAACGGCAAAGCTTTTAACGGAGATATTGGCCGGTGCGGACGGGACTTTCAGGTTTTTCAGCCGCTCGATCTGCGAGCGCGTGAACGGCAGAAGCTTCGCCATCTCGCGGGCGTGCATTTTGCGATTGAGCCTCTCCAAAAGGGCAAGCTTTTTCTCCAGCACGTCCGAGCCGCCCAGGCGATTGAGCGTGGAAAGCAAAATATCAGCCTCGGCGTCGTCCACGTCCCAGACGACAGCATCGGCAGAATTATAGCCCAACTCCCGCAAAGCCCGGCAGCGATGATGGCCGTTGATGATCTGGAAGCCGTCGCCCTGCCGTCTGACCACGAGCGGCTCATAACGGCCGGTCCGCTCGATATTGCGAACAAGCCGGGAGAAGTTCCTCTTGCTCATCCGGTTGGGATTGCCGGGATGTGCGGTGAGCTTGTCGATTGGAATACTCGATACTCGATTCTGGATTGTGGTTTCTCGCATTACTGTTCCTCCTAAAGATTGTTGTCTCCGGTATCTGTGAGTTTTGGATTGAACCAGATGTAATAGACGGGGCGTGCCGTTAGTTTTGTCAGGATGTATCGCGTTCGTTCTAAGCCGGGCGGCATGTCTCTGCGTCTGCCGTGGCTTTTGAGAAAGTGCCGGATTTGACGTTCGATGAATCGGGCTTCGCAGTCGCCGAGCCGATCGAGTTTTTGCTGCACCTGCTCCGGGTCGATCAGCCCGGCCTGTTCGATGCCAATGATGTTGAGCGACTCTACGAATTGCACGCTGGCTGCGGACGGCTTTGCTTTGTAGGCCTTCATGCCGGCTCTTTCAAAGAACGGATTGACCAATCCCATCACGGCCAGTGCCTCGACGATTGGGACATCAACCAGCGGCATCGTTTCTCTGACCAGCCGGCACGCCAGGCCAAGGCCACGGAACCGAGGCTCGATAACCACCCTGCTGATCCGGCGGATATTGGCGTTTATCAGCGCCAATTGCGTGCTCCTGTCGAAGCCGGCAAAGACGTGACCGGTCGCGATGTTTCGCAGCTCCAGCACGGCCGGCGCGGTCGAATAGACGATGACGCCGACCGGCGTTTTGCAGCCGGCCCGGCTCAGGGCGAAGATCGCCGAAGCGGGTCCCGTGTGACTGCCGCGGTAGTGATAGTGGGCGAGCCGCTTGTAGTCGTCGAGACAGCCCGGTACGATTTGCAGATTCTCACTAACAGAACAGCTTGTCATTTTATTTCCTCCTTTCACACTTGTAGATAACATCGGCGGGGCCGGATAATTCTTTGACCACCAGGACATCGGGCGACAGGTCAAGCAGTATGTCGTCACGGCTGGAGGCAAGGATGAAAGTCGTGCCGGTGCGTTTTGCGAACTTTTGCAGGCGATACGAGATTACCGCTGCGGTGACGCTGTCCAGCCCCGAGCAGAACTCGTCGGCAAAGACGAACTTCTTTCCCGCGGTCAGAGCCATCGCAAGCCTGAAGCGGTACTGCTGGCCGGCACTGAGATTGACCGGCTGATTGAGAATGCAGAAGCAGTCGTTCAGGCCGGCGACGCTGAGAAATCGCAGGCTCTCGGCCAGATCAGCGTCAATACAGTCGATAAGCGTCTTATCGTCCGGCAGCGGAATCTCGGCAAGGTTAATCCTCTCGCCGGCGGGGACGGCCTTCTGAAGTTCGCCCAGCAGGACGCTCTTGCCGGCACCGGATGGGCCGGTGAGGTAGACGATGTCACCGGCATCAATTTCGAGCCGGCACGAGTGTTTGAAGCGCTGCCCGGCGAGCCTGTCGAGCGAAAGGCCGAACATCCGGCAGACCGAGGCGACCTTGTCGGTTACAGTGCCCCGCCATTTGAAAGTCTTTGAAATGCTGTACGTTGCCATAGCTTCTCCTTCTTATTGTGAATATTGCTAACGAAACTCAACGCTACCCGGTCCGGCGTTTCGGCGCGGTTACGATGCTTCGGATTTCGATGAGGATGTCGCGAACATGGTAATAGCTCCTGCGTCTCTTTGCCGCGATCTGTCTCATAGAAAGGCCCATCAGATAGTAATCCTTCGCGATTGCGAGCTGGCGGCAAGTCAGTCTGTCACGGTTCCTCAGGCAGTCGATGTACGGGCCGTCCGTGAGCCGTTTTGTAATTGCTCGAATCCTCCGGGCGACGCTCGCCTCGCTGACACCGCGGATCCGGGCGATCTGCCGGATGCTGTTGCCGTGCTCGATATACATGGTCATCAGCAGCTTATCCGTGCCAGCCAGCAAATTCAGCCTGCTGCGGAGCACCTCTATCCCGCCTCGATGCCCGCGACTGTTGTTATTTATCTGCTGTGCGATGTTTTCATGAATTCGTTTCATCTTCGCCCCCCTTGCCCTGCCTGCCAATCCGCCCTTGAGCGTGCTTTGTCAATAAAATTAGTTTTGTAAATATCACACATTATTACAATATTACCTTAATAAATAATAATGTCAAATTATTTTGTTATATTTTTACAAAAATTTAATAATTTTTCGCCAAATGGCGTTTTGGCTCCCAATAAGGGCACCTTTTT
This sequence comes from uncultured Pirellulales bacterium, assembly GCA_964439135.1. GTDB lineage: Bacteria > Planctomycetota > Phycisphaerae > Sedimentisphaerales > Anaerobacaceae > JAFGPJ01. Next base: position 34,664 of record CAYTNN010000001.1, on the reverse strand, counting down.
TGCTTGAGTTACCACGCTTTCATGGGATGATTGGGGATGGAATTTCAGGAATTCAGATTCGGAGTGATACGCCATGAAAGCACTGGTTTTGAACGAAGTCAAGCAGCCGCTCGTTCTGCAGGAGCGGCCCAGTCCAGAAGCCGGCAAGGAGCAGATCATCGTCAAGCTCAAAGCGGCGGCATTTAACAGGCGCGATTACTGGATTACACAGGGACTATACCCGGGGATTCAGTGCCCGGTCGTCGATGAGGTATTCGCCCTTAGCGAAGGCAATAAAACGCTGGAGAAAATGAATATCTCGTCGCAGTTCGGTAAACTCGTGCTGCGAGTCAGTGACGGCTAACGAACTAAAAAAGACGGATTCGAACTGTCATCCCTGCGAAAGCAGGGATCCAAAAACATTACGGATTTAGTGGATTCCCGCTTTCGCGGGAATGACAAATTATGTCATGTTTTTGTCATCAAACGATTTAACATATCGTTCGACTCCATAAGAGTCAGTTTTACTAACGAAAGAAACGAAGGTGTTCAGATGAGCGGTACAGGCGATATATTCCAGAAGGAAACCAAGTACGATCCGGGAAAAATGCCGGGCCACAGGCTCGACTGGGAGGCAAAGCCAGATTTGTATAAGGAGTATCCACAGGCCGAGAAGATCGAGCTGCCGGCGTTCGAGCCGGGCCAGCCCATGAGCCTGGATAAGACGCTCAAACAACGAAAGAGCATCCGCGATTACCAGGACAGGCCAATCAGCAAGGGCCAACTCGCATATCTCTTATGGACCTCGACCGGCATCCAACGAGTCGAGGACGGCTATGAATTCCGCACGGCACCTTCAGCGGGGGCTTTGTATCCGATAGAGACCTATGTGATCATCAACAACGTCAAAGCCCTGGAGCCCGGCGTCTATCACTACTCCATCCGGGCTCATCTGCTCGAACAATTAGAGCAGCGTGACCTCCGGCAACAAATCGCTGCCGCGGCACTCGGCCAGAGTATGTGCGCAACAGCCGCGGCGGTCTTTATCTGGACCGCGGTATTCGAACGCTGTAAATGGAAGTACGGCCAGCGGGCGTACCGCTATATCTATCTCGACGCCGGACACATCGCCGAGAACCTCGCCCTGGCAGCCGTCAGCCTGAACCTCGGAACATGCGAGGTCGGCGCCCTCTACGACGACCACGTAAACGCCATCATCAACATCGACGGCACCAAAGAAAGCACAATCTGCATGGCCGCCATCGGCGTGCCCCAGTGACAGTAATGTTAATGACTCAAACAATCTCAGGCTTACTGCCGGTCTATATCAAACCACCTGATCAGACGACGCCTGGCCTCATCCAGTTCGGCTTCTTTTTCCCGCCTGTTGAGATCAGGGTAAAAATTTGATGATTCGAGCACACGGTGCCAGCCGGAATGCTCGATAGATGAAAACTTACTTCCAACAATTGATTGGGCGGTTTGTATTATCTTCGAATCTTTATGCCTCGCCAGAAAATCTTGTCCCTCAAGATAATCGCCCCTACTGGTAGCCAACGTAATTGTGATATAGATGTCCCATGCATGAGCCTGAGCACGCCCCGAATCCTGACTTTGGCCTTTGTCCCTATCGTCAAACGCAAATAGCTTCAGGAGCAATAGATTCGACGGTGAAGGTACATGAACTTCAAGACCGCCACCTTCTTCACTTTCCGGCAGGAACTCTCGTAAAGATACAGTTCTTAAACCTTCTTCTATGAAACATGCTTCGGGTGTAATATGACCGTGCAGTTTTGACTTTACAATCTTGACCCTGAAATTATCAACCTCAAGTCCCTCAACTGGCGGCGAAAGTATATCCAGGTCCTGATCAGGCTCTTTTGTAAATTGAAAATACTCACAATCTTCGCGCACAATGTATCCCAGGCCATCGGTTATTGTTTCAGCGATAGCCAGCCGTTCGGCCTCTTTGAGGACCTGTGTTGGTGTAAGCATCAAATCGATATCGTTCGTGACTCGAATCATTTCCCGCGCTTGTCCTTGAGCTTTATGAAAACACAGGTAGAGACCCAGACCGCCACAGATAACCGGTTTGAGCCCGATCCTGTTGAATGATTCCGCCAGTTCGGCTAATTGCTCAATTAGCCTGCTGTCCATTACTATCGCCTTTCTGTAAAATCCGCCGCTTGAGCTGCTCGGCAATCTTCGGTCCTCTTGGTGTATCAACCATCATCTCAAGATACAATTCAATATCGTCAACAACCGAACCGGTTATTCGCCAATCAGCATTGAACCAAACACCCGGATCATTAGTCTCAGTGATGATGAAGTTTCCATATTCCGCGTCGGGAATGACTGAAACCAACTTTATCTCAGCCTTTCTTCGAAACTGTTCTATATCTTTTACAAATATCGCCTTCTGATCCGTTACAGCCATACCTTTGATTTGCGCCGCATAGAATCCACACGCTATATAGTCCTTACTGAGAGCAGTCATCCCATCAGACAATTGTTCAATACCCTCGATTACGAATTTGTATGGGTTCCGTCTTTTTCGTTCCGTCGAATTCTTGTAGCCTTCGGCGAGTCTCTCTAAAAGCTTCTCCGGATTAGCCGCCGTGATGAGAGACTTGCTTCTGTTTATCAAGAGTTCGTCTTCAAGCTTTTTCAGCACCTTCGAAACGGTTGATAACATTATGGTTTTTCCACTTCGCTGAGTAATAAAGTCAGTAATCTTTGTTAAAGATTCGAAGCCTTCCGGCTGCAAGAGCAGCGCCCTGCTGACAAGAGACGATGTCCCCTGGAAGATCTTTTTGATCGGCGCGGTGTCGGGGAAGGAGTTGGGCTTGCCGGTACGTTCGATATATACCCGGTTCGAAACCCTTACGGACATATTGCCGGACAGGTCTATCCACGAGATACCTTTATCCGCCAGAATCTTAGCCTGTTTGGCGCCTATATAGGGAGCGATTACCAAGGGCACCATATTTGTTTTTTTTGCTTTGCCAAAGTAATCAGCAAGTTGTCGGGCACTCCTGAGAATATTCTGCGGAGTGGATACAGGTGCAATCTCCGCCACGGCCTTGAAGGAAGGGCCATTTTGAATTGAGAACTCAATAACCGCATCAACTTGAGATCCCTCCGGCATAGAAACCTGCTCCGCAAGGCTATTTATCATCAATGGGGAATACTGCTCGCCCATGCTTTTAAGAGATTGAATAACTTGTTCTTCTGTAAGCCTCATTGTTATTTTCCTGATATTGGACTATTTCCTATATAGGATATATCGTATTTTTAGGAAATAAGCAATAGCAAATTTCTCAATTTCAGGCATTTTCCTATATAGGAAATACGGCTATTTCAGGAAAATACTTTGTTTTATGATGTGAAATTGACCTTTTCGTAGATTTTTATTACATTTGGCTATTTCCGGGACAGGTATGAGGAATGACTAATGCGTGATATGGATGAGCTATTTGCCGCACTTGGTCGGTCGAAGTTTCGCAGCCGGTTTCGGCTTTCCGGCAAAGAAGCTCAATATCTCAGGGATAAGGGTCTGGAAATAATCCTCCAGCACGCTCGGGATTTTGTAACCAAACGGCTGGGCGATGCCGAGCCGGCTAATGACGGCAAACAGACGCCTATGCGGAAACATCCGGTTTTTATCGCCCAGCACGCAACCGGGACCTGCTGCCGAGGCTGCCTGGCCAAATGGCACCACATCCCGAAGGGCAGGTCCCTCACGCAGGAGCAGATAGACTATATCGTCGAGGTTCTGAAACGCTGGCTGGCTGGGCAGAACGTTCAGTAGCAAGCTCCCTGCCGGGAATGACTTTGCTGAATATTGTCCGAAAAAAACCTTTGCATTCAAACGCCGGACACCTATACTGGATTTTTATAAGATTAGGAAAATTTAACACGTAGGAGTTCTGTGAAAGACTAAGATAATGGATATGATGCCGGGAAGGAGTCCTAAACCTAAAGTAGTTGTTATTGGCGGCACGTACGTGGATATGGCGATACGCTGCGGCCAAATACCAACACCCGGGCAGAGCGTGACCGGTTCGGCCCTTTCATACACAACCACCGGTCCGGGCCCCAATCAGGCCGTGGAAGCCGCGTTGTGCGGCTGCGAGGTGCACCTGATAAGCAAAGTCGGCGGTGATCCCTTCGCTCAAATGGCTAAAAACAGCCTGGCAGAGTACAACGTTAATACGGATTTTGTCTACACCGCCGAAGCCATGAACACCGGACTGGTTGTCACATTGGTTAACGCTGAAGGCGAAAACGCCTCCTGTTATTATCCCGGCGCCAACAGCGCCTTACAGGCCCTGGACATTACCGAAGCCGAGCAGATGATCTCAGAAGCCGACGTCTGCCTGATTCACGGCCAATTGCCGCAGGAAGCAATCGTCAGTGCCCTTCGCTGCGCCGAATTGTACAGCGTAAAAGTCATCCTCAATCCCGCCAGGCCGCTGGAGCGGCAGGGCCAGACAACCAGTGATCTACCCATCGAATATTTCAAAGCGGATATTTTGATTCCGAATCTCTACGAGGCTGCCGATATTACCGAGCAGTCAGCGGCCAACATTCGGACCGCCAAGCTTATCGGCTCGGACCTTGTGGCTCGCGGCGTGGATTCCGCCGTCATCACAATGGGCAGGCGAGGCTGCATGGTAGTCGACAGAAACAGTGCCGACCATATTCCGGCGTTCGAAATCGAGCCGGTTGACCACACAGGCCGGGGCGATGCGTTTGCAGGAGCGTTAGCCGCCTATTGTGCCGTTAAAAACGATGTACGAGCGGCGGTAAAGTTTGCCTCGGCAGCCGGGGCCCTGGCCTGCACAAAGTTCGGTTCGATTGAAGCACTGCCAACGAAGGCAGACATTATTGAACTGCTGCAGAAAGAAGACATCGGTTAAAAGTAACGCACCGGTCTGTATGTTACTATCAATCCTTTGACTTGATAAGCAGATACTGTGGACTTTGTTCGGCACGTATGTTCAGGTGTTCTGTTTTCCAGTTGATGATGACTTTGGCACCATAGATGCCGACGAGCGTGACCTCGGTCGGATCTATTGGCAGAGTGACATTATGCTTCGGGCCCAGGGTCCAGAAGGCAACCGCCTGGCGATTGCCATTGGTCAGCATGAAAGCAAAGTCATTTTCATTGCCGAGATCGAATTTCTGCTTTATCGAATAGCCGGCAAGAGTGGACGACAGAACCTTAGCGGCAAGATACGCCGCCTTGGGACTAAGGTCATGTTTGACCGTTCCGAATTGATGCTCCCTCTCGTTGGGATCTGTACCATCGTTCTTCCAGTCATACCAGATGCTGACCGGAATGTTCTGATAGGAATTTATCAGGAACATTCGGACCAGGTACTCGGCCTGCTGCTGTTCGGTCAGGCGAGATTTGTCCCAGTTAAGATTCGAGTATCCCCACTCGCCGGAGATTACGGGAATCTGTTTTGACGCCGGTGCATAACGCGCGATTAGTCCGCGGAGTTTTGCATAGTCCTGAATTACCGTCTCCGGATTTTGCGACCGGTATGGATGCACGCTGAGAACATCGATCCAATTAAGAAGCCCATTTTTGAAACAACCCTCAAACCATCCCAAAGGTATTTGCGAAGTAGCTCCGGCAACAACCTGGCCGCTCGGATCAGCTTCTCTTACACGTGGAGCAACCGCTTCGACGAGCTTGCAATAATCGTCAACGCTCGGCTGCGGGGTCCAGAACTGCTTGATGTTCGCCTCATTCCATACTTCCCACAGGATGCCTTTGCCGGCGTATCTTTTAGCAGCGGCTTCAGCAAAATCTGCAAACGCTTTGCGCCCGGCCTCGGTGCGGACGGACCTGTCCGACTCATACAGCTCGTTGCTGTAGTCGAGAATATACAGGACTCGGATGCCGAGTTTTTCGCACCCAAGAGTTAAAGAGTCATAGCCCGATCCCTTGAAATCATAATCGCCTTTGGTCTTCTCGATGCGCGACCAGACAAGATCCATTCTAATAAACTTGAATCCCGCGTCGGCGATCATTTTAAGATCTCGCGGCAGGCCTGTGAAGTGGATGTTGACGCCGAAACCGTCGGGTATTGCCGGCCCGGGCAGCGATTCGGCACCCATAATCGCAGGCGAAAAAACTCCAATGACCAGAAACAGAATAACCGTGAAGACAAAGAAGGCCGAAGGCCGAAGATGCGAAACGGAGATCGAAGGACTGTCTTCTGTATTCTGTATTCTATATTCTGTATTCGGATTCATCTTCTACCTTTCAATTATGATTAGCCCGCCCGATGCCCACAGAGGCGAGCGATATAGGAGGACTGGTTTGCGAACCACCCTTTCTGCGTAAGCAGTGAATCAAGAGTAATATACGGATGTCGGTTACATTTGTCAAACAGGAAGTTTTCTTCCGACGAGCGGCAAGCAGCTTCGAGCGTCCGGAGATAATCCGCCCGGCGATGCGGCGGTAAAATGATGCCGGAAATGGCAAGATTTTCAACCAAAAGCGATGGTAGCTGGAAACTAAAATTGGAAATCTGAAAAATTTTTTTATCCCATTCCAAATAATGACTTACATCAAAAAGGCTGTCTACAATTTTGTAGATTTTCGCATCAAACGCGCAGGTAGCTCCAATTATGGGGGGCGATTGTTTTCGCCTTGGCAAAGCCGACGGCAAGCCGAAGCACCCCGCGGCCGGATCGGCATGACATTTGAATACGGGAGAGTAAAGAATGGGATTTGAACTTGATATATTTGAAGATAAGTCACTCGAAGGCGATTACCTTGAGTGGCTCGTCGATACACAGTCAGTCGATATCCAGAAACATTTCGGGCGGCTGTGGGATTACTATGCCAACCCGAAGGTCGAGACGGCTGGTTCCGGTGCCACCGACAGGAAGATAAACGAATCCGGCCGGTGCTACACGCAAGCTCAGGAATACGGCCTGCCGGCAAGAATCACCGGACTTATGCACACCGGCCAGGCGGGAATCTTCGGAGCAAGACCCGTCAACCAGGTGCAGCGAAAAGAAGTTGTCATCGAGAACGACATCGCATGGCGAGTCAACGCGGCGGTCGATTTCCTGTTCGGCAAGCCCATTACATTCGTTTCCAAATCGCCGGATGAGCCAAAAAGTGCAGAAATCGAAAGCATCTTAAAGGCATTGTTCGCGGCCAACGGCGAGATCGGATTTTTCCAGGATATGGCAGTGCTCGGAAGTGTCTACGGCTTTGTCGATTGTTTCGTCAGGCCTGGCGATAAAATCATCGAACGCATCACTTCCTCCTCCTCACAAACCCTCTCTGCGGACCGACGCTATGCGGGGTCCATCGATGATGTGCTGCAGTTCGCGCAGACAATCGATCTTGAACTGATTGAGGCGCCAAGAGCACTGCCTGTCCTGGAAGAAAACGATTATAAAAAGATCCGTTATTACGTGCAGCACTTCGGGCAGAAGAAAAACGCCCTGAGCAGGAAAAACTCGTTTCTTGCAAGACTCCTCTCGGGCGGCACGCAGGCCGGCGACAATCGCCGGGTGGTGCCCATCACCGAGATCACCTCGGCCAATGCATGGCAGCGGTACGAGGACAAGCAACTCGTCGCCGAGGGCCGGATGCCGTGGGGCTTTCTGCCGGTCGTCCATATCCAGAACATCGCTCAGCCATACTACTACGAAGGTATAAGCGATGTCGAGCCGCTTGTCCCGCTGCAGGATGAGCTGAACACCCGGCTGAGCGACCGGGCCAGCAGAATCACGTTTCAGTCGTTCAAAATGTACCTCGGCAAAGGAATCGAGGGCTTCGAGGACAAGCCCGTGGCGCCCGGCAGGATGTGGTACACAGATAATCCGGAGGCGTCGATCGAGGAGTTCGGCGGCGACACCGCCACGCCCAGCGAGGGACTGCATATCGCTGAGATACGCGAAGCGATGGACAAGGTCAGTTCCGTCACGCCGCTCGTCGCCGGCGTGCTGAAGAACAAACTCGGCAACCTGACAAGCGCAGTGGCCCTTCGTTTGACGCTGATGGGAATGCTCTCGAAGAACGATCGCAAACGATTCACCTACAGCGAAGGGCTAAGGAAAATCTGCCGGATGGTCCTGGGAATACTCGATACCGCCAACATCTACAAAACCGACCAGAAGGACCGGGACGTCGAGGTCATTTTTCCCAGCCCGCTGCCGGAGAATACGATGGAAAAATTAAAAGAGGCCCAGGTCAAGAAAGAGCTGGGCGTGCCTGCTGAGCAGGTGCTCAGAGAATTAGGATACGAGAAATCATAGAACAGAAAAGGAGAGTTTATGAGTCCGATTGAGACACAGGATATTTTGTCAGAAGACATATCGCCGGCAAGTGATAATGACAATACGAGGCTTGTCCCGGTGGCCGAATCCATCCGCTATCGCAAGCGGGCACAGAGTGCCGAGAAGAAAATCGAAACTTTGACCGAGCAATTGGCCCAGGCAAACTCGCAAACGGCGGAGCTGTCCGGGCAATTGAGTGACATTCAGACCGAACAGAAGCTGATGCGGCAATTAGCCGCCGCGGGTGCTGTCGATCTGGAGACGGCTGTGCTGATTGCCAGGGCCAGAATGCAGGATAAGAACGATGCGGATGTAACAGGCGTAATCGAGCAGTTGAAGAAGGAAAAGCAATATCTGTTCACCGGCAGCAGCCCTGATGCAGCACCAACGAAAACCGCCGGTGCAAGGGACCGGGTGACAAACAATCAGACACTGCTCGAAAGGGCGGCGAAAAAAGCTGCAACAACCGGCAACCGAACGGATTTGCACGAGTATCTGAAACTGCGAAGAAACTTTCTATAACTCATGAAAAGCAAGCATACTTAGCTCCGCAATTTATCGCGGAGTGCAGAACAGGAGAATAACAAATGGCATTTACAGGAAAAGCAACGTATTCCGCAGGTACGACCCTGCCGGAGCTGGCCGAGGATGTATCGGACCTGGTCGGCATAGTCTCGCCTTTTGAGACGCCTTTACTGAACGCCCTGGGCGATCCGATGCGTGAGGCAACCAGCACGCATCACGAATGGCTCGAAGACGAGCTTCTGCCCAACAAGGACGCCGTAAATGACAGCACGTTTAGCGATCCGAGCACCGACACCGACTTTGTCGTCGATAACGGCAGCAGATTCCGCATCGGCGATCAGATACAGATCGAAGGCAGCGAGGAATTGATGCTGGTGACCGGCATCAGCACAAATACGCTTACGATAGTTCGCGGTTACGCCGGCACCACTGCCGAGAACCTCGCCGACAACCAGGCGATCAACATCCTCGGCAATGCGGCTCTCGAAGGCGCCGACAAGCCCAATGCGCGGTTCACCAACCGCAGCCGGTGCGGCAACTACACTCAGATATTCACTGCTGCGGTCGAAGTTAGCGGCACGGACATGGCCGCCAGCCAGTTAGGTCTTGCCGATGAACTTGACAACCAAAAGCAGGCACGCATACGGGAGCTGGTTCGCGACCTGGAAAACACCATCATCAACGCCGGCCAGCCCGCGAGCAATCCCGAAGGCAGCGGCTCAGTCAGACGCTCGATGAAGGGTATTATCCAGCACCTCTCGACAAACATCTTCCACACCGGCGACAGCGGCTTTCCCAGCGGCACCGCCCTCGACGAGGCGATGATCAACTACGTGCTCAGGAAAATCTGGGACAGCAGCAGCGGCAACGTGGACCTTATCGTCGTCGGCGGCTTCCAGAAGCGAAAGATCAACGCATTTTGCTCCGACAGCCGGGCGTACGGAGCCAACGACACCACCTTCACCGACATGATCGGCATCTATGAAAGCGACTTCGGCATCTGCAAAATTGTCACGACACGCTGGATGCCGCAGGATGCTGCACTGCTGCTGGATTCATCGCGCATCAACGTGCTGCCGTTAGCCGGCCGAAGCTTTCACTTCAAGCCACTGGCAAGCAGCGGTGACTATGAGTGCGGAGAACTGATCGGCGAATATACCGTGGAGCTTAAAAACGAAGCGGCACACGGTTTGATTCGCGATCTAAGCACCAGCTAAGCATTTACCCGATTTATCGGGGGGACATACGAGGATGGGAATCCCGCGCTATATGCGGGATTCCACCCTCGCAGGGAGACACAAGAAATGGTTACTTTTTCAAACGATGCCGACATTTTGAAATACGAGCCGATCCTGTTCGGCGAATTGCACCTGCCGTGGCAGGTATTGACGACGGGTACCGGAGCGGCACTCAGCGGCACGACATTGACGGCGGGCGGAGCGGATTTCATCGCCGCTCAGGTCCGGGCAGGCGGTGTCATCTACCTGCAATCGGCGGACGGTTCGCTGGATGGAGCGTACGAGATCGTCTCGGTGGACTCTGCGACGCAGCTAAGCATATCGGTAGTCAGAGCCGATTCGACGCAGACCGCCGTACCGCCACCGGCAGCGACGAACATATCCTATCGAATCAGCACGTTCGGACCACAGGCCGCCGAGGTCGGTTTTCAGTTGACAGAATATTTCGGTATCAAACCAGGCAACCCGGCAAGTGACATCGACGCCGATGATATTCTGGATACGAGCGTGCTGAGGCTGGCATCTGTTTTCGCGGTGATATCCAGCGTCTGCGCGATGTTGGCCGGCAAAACCAGGGACCAGAACCACTGGAACAAGAGCCTGTACTATCAGAAGCTCTTCACTAAAGCAAGGGGGCGTTGCCGACTCAGTATCGACTTCGGCACAGACGGAGTGGCCGATGTCACCAAGATCGGAGCGGCCGGAAGATTAGTGCGGGATTAATTTACAAAGAGAAGACAGATGAAAGTCACATTAGATTCACAGATGTTGTTTGACGAGCAGGCACTGGAGATTAGCACCGGCAGCTTCAGCAGGGATTCGATCGAAAGGACCGTACCCGGACTGGACGGCGTGCTGAGTATCGACCTTGGACGACGCGGCAGGAAGATTAAACAGACCGGCACGTTGCGGGCAAAAAGCCGGGCGAAACTGGACGAGAGAATCAATAAGATAGCTGCATTTATGGACGGTGATACGCACACACTCATAGCAAGCAGTGGCCGGGAATTCGCAAATCTCCGCATGGATTCGTTCAAGGCAGGCACAGAAAACGCCAGCGGAACCGGCATCGTCGTCGATTATGAAATCGTCTACACACAGTTGGCTTAACAGTTGGTTACGGAAAAGGACGCAGAAGGAATGTCACTCAACAGTAACGGCATAGATTCGGTCAGAGCATTTGACTTACCCGCCGGTATTTGGCGGGACGGCCGGTACGTCAAGGAGCCCCGTGTCGCATTGGTCAAATGGCGATCGACCTTCAGTGACAAATTCCACCAGGTGTATGTCAACGGCCGATACGCAGGGACAACGCTCGACAGCGGGCAAAGACAATTGATCGTCCCGTTCCCAACGTCTCCGGAGTGTCCTGTTCGAATCGAGGTTTTTGCCGTTGAGGCAGAATACGCCGATACGGATTTCAGCAGTGAGCTTACCAAGCCACTGGTTGACAGCGGACGTGTCACAATCACGCTGTTACGGAGTCAGAATCTACCGATGGGTGCTTCTGCGGATATTTACTTTGACAACGGCACAGGCCAAATCGATTACGACAAACCAATGACCGATACACCGATCCGAATCTGGCCGGCCTGGCAGGACAAAGCCGGGTTGGGCATGAGCCGATTCGGCCTTGGTGATTTCGGGTGGGATTCGGCAGCAGCGATCGGCTTGGGCAAGGGCAGTTTCGGCTACGGCCAGTTTGGCCTCGACGCAGATACAATCGAATGGACAAGCCCGTCCCTGCCGAGTGGAACTTACAAATTCGGCGTAAAGATCAGAGACGCATCGGGCAGACAAAGCACCGGCAGCGAAACCGGGCCGATCACAGTGACGCCGGCGGCAAGACCTGCCGAGGGACTGAGCGTTTCTTCGTTCGATAAACAAACGAATCAACTGGTGCTCAACATAGAGAACAACGCGTGATTTCCAAAGAATAAGGAGAAAGTTATGGCTGAAGTTTATCCATCCGACAATGAGCTGCTCAACATGCAGTCCGACAGCGAGACCGGTGTCGAGTATATCCCGACCGGGACGGCGCCATATTACCTGCACTTTAGAAAGCTGCTGTACCGATTACTGCTGACGGCCCGGCGTGCGAACGACCTGAGAGTCTACGATGAAGGCGACCTGGACGTGGGAGTCAAGCTCGGCAAGTTCTGGCTCGGCACCGTACTGATCAGCTACGCGGGCTCGACGGGTAATACGCTGGCCGACGATAAAGCAAATATTTACATCTACCTGGATTCGTCCGGAACACTCGTCACTGATGAATACAGCAGCTTCCCCGATATGGCAGCGACACCTCACATTCGCCTGGCCCAGGTCAGCACCTCAGGCGGTGACATCGACTCGATCACCGACTGCCGGGCCGGGCACAACATCGCAATGCCTTACGGGGCCGGCGGGATAAAGAAAACCATCGAGGCCCATACTGCCGACGACACACTGACGGCGGCCGAATCAGGCAGCGTGCACACAAACCTTGGCGCTTCTGCGACGGTGACGCTGACCCTGCCCGCCTCGGCATCTCCGGGAACGGTGTTTAGTTTCGCCGTGCAGGCAGCCCAGCAGTTACGTATCGATCCGGGCACGGCGGCAATTCGTGACGACTCAGGCCAGACAGCGGACAAATACAAATCAGCCGGCACAATCGGGGCATCATTAACGATTATCGCTGAATCGGCCGGCAACTGGGCCACCATCGCCAAAAACGGAACCTGGAGCGAAGAAGCATAAAAAGCATCCGCAGCGGAGGAATCAGATATGGCAAACGAAATTCATATAAACTACGCATCAGGCAGTACACTGTACGCCGTTGTTCGTAACGCCGCCGGTAACGTATGGTACATCGCTGGGCAGGCCTTCGAGGCATGGGGGACGGGCGGCCGTACCGCAGACGATTACGACATCAGCCTGACGGACAAGAGCGGCAGCCGGTACGTCGGCAGCTTTGACACGAATATACAGGCCGGCAGATATTCTGTTCAGATTTTTCTGCAGGCCGGGGCGAATCCTGCAAATGGTGACACACTTGTGGGAAGCGATGAAATCGTATGGTCAGGGACGGGTGCAGTGACCGCTGACAAATTGCTGGCCAACAAAGCCATCCAGAACAAATCCAGCGGTGAAATCAAATACTACGATGACGATGGGCAGACGGTCCTTTTGACCCATACGCCGACGGACGCTGCCGAGGCGATCACAAGAACACCAGGTTAATAACACTTGAGAACTCAGGAGACTTGATATGGGCGGCTTTTCAGATTATTGGGAAAACAAGATTCTGGATCACATTTTTTGCAAAGGCAGTTATACGCCGCCGACAATCTACGTAGGACTCTCGACCGCAGATCCGACCGATGACGGTTCAGGATTAGTCGAGCCGAGCGGCAACGCCTACGCACGGGTGCAAACATCCGCTTCCGACTGGAACACCGCGTCGAACGGTTCTCTGGACAATGCCAGTTACATCACCTTCAACCAAGCAACCGGGAGCTGGGGAACGATAACTCACTTCGCTTTGTTCGACGCAGCAACGGCAGGCAACATGCTGGCTCACGGAATATTGAGTCAGTCCAAAACGATCGGCGATTCGGATACAGCCAGATTCGAAGCGGGTGACCTGGATATAAGCTTAGATTAACCAGTGCTAATTGCAGGAGTTTAGAATGGCAACAATAAACAGAAACTGGGCCTCGCAGTCTCAGATAATCGGGACGGGCGACGGCTACGTCACGCTGTCCGGCACGACGGAATCTTATTCGTCCGACATTGATATGGAAACCAACGGCTACGAAGGCACTCACGTCACTGTGGAAATCGACTACGATGCGACACCGACGGATGAAGTTAAGATCAAATTGTACGGATCACTGGACGGCTCAAATTACGATGACACACCAATCTGGGAAATGCAGGGCGACAAAAGCGTCGATCCGCAGCAGTTGAGCTTCGTCGTTCGAGACCTGGCACATTTCAGGATCGGCATCCAGCAAACCGGTTCGACCGACAGTCACAACGTCAGAGCGTACGTCCAGTGCTGGAACTATCAGTCAACATAAGGAGGCAAACATGGCCGATATACACATAGGAAGGATCAATAGGACCGAATCCGGCAAGGGCAAGGCCGAGCTGTTCTATCACATCCCCATCGACACGCCGGTCGGCGGAATTGTGCCGACGCCGGAGAGCGCAATCGCGGCACAGCTTCAGCAGGCCGAGATTGATGCCCTGGCTGCCGGCTCGCTGGTTGAAGTATCACGAAGCATCGTGGTGCTCGCCGGCCAGACACAAGCCCAGATAGCCGATGCAATTCGAGCTGACTGGCAAAACACCAAGGTAGACTACAACAACAAATACAACTTTACCTACAAGTTCTACGGGGTGACATTAGATGCCACTGTTTAAACCAATCAGGGCGATACAAATAAACTGGACCCATCCGCTCGCCAGGGGATTAGCGGGATGCTGGCTGATGAACGAAGCGACCGGCGAAATGGTCGCCGATTGCGGTCCCCGCCGCAATAACGGCAGCTTCCATTACAGCACAGCCTCGCCGGCATGGAAACCGGCTAAGCACGGCTCATGCCTGGAATTCAGCACCGAGCGATGTATCGATTGCGGAACCGACAAATTTGGATTGGACACCACCAACGAAGTAAGTGTCGTAGCATCAGTCAATCAAAGTGCCAACCAGCTAAATACCATCTTCGCCCGCAGCGCTTTTGTAAGACCTTGCAAACTTACAGGCTACAACGGTGGAAGGTTCAAATGGCTGGTTTATACCGACGGAACAGAATGTATCATCAACTCAACGTCTTCTCATGCAACAAATGGAAGTGAATATGTGCACGTTGCAGGCATCTGGCGTGCAGGCAACGGCAAGCTATATGTCAATGGTGTCCAGGAAGCCAGCGAATCTACAAGCTCTGGCAATCTGAACCTTATCAACGATTCTCAGCCCGTGGGTATCGGAGGGACCTATGAAAACGACGATTACTATTACTGCTGGAACGGCAAGATAGAGTACGTCTTTATCTACAATCGTATGTTGAGTGCCGAAGAAGTAAGATGGCTCTATCACGAGCCTTTTGCAATGTTCGCAAGGCCAATCAGCCCGGCGTCGATCCATGCCTCCGAAGCGACTGTTTCCGTTGCTGGATCTGTCAGTGCAACATCAGCGGGATTCGCGACGTTGACCTCAATGGGCAGCACGCCGCACATCGAGCTGAATTGGCTCAGAGACGCCCTGTTCAATGGAATGACCGCCAACGCTTTTAAGCTGGGAACAACCTTAGGTCTTGGTTGGTTCTGGGCCCGCATTGCCGGCTGCTCGGTGCTATATCGCGGCGGCGCCATGGAACAGATAGACTTTGCGACCATCCTGACTGTCACCGAACAGAATGCCAGCGATATCTCACCGCCCAATTACCTTCTACACTCAAGTAGTTCGACATACTTCTACGTCTTTCGGCGATACAATCACTGCGGCTATCAGGAACTTACATTGGCTGCCGCGGCAAAGGTATCACTCGATGCCGAAGGCGAGCTGGATAAGCCGCTGCCGAATAAAATTTTCGCTGCCAGGGTCGAGCAAGTGGGCGCCGATCAGGTTCGGCTGACCTGGTTCTATTGCCCGCTCGAACAAGAGTCTCAGTCGGCATGTTTTAATATATATCATGACAGCAGGACCGGGCAAATCGACCATGAAAATCCTCTGGCTGAGATTAGCTACAAGGGCCAGAAGTTTTATAGCTACGAAAGTGACCCGCTCGAACCGGGCAGATACCTGTTCGCTATCAGGGCGGAAAATGCCGATGGCATCCAGAACAGTTCGTCGGCCCACATGGCCATCGAACTTAACGGTACCGGACCGGATGCGATCAATATACTGCAGGTTGAGACGATTTAACACATTGACTCAAAAACGAGAAATGAGCTATGTCCAACAGAATAGATTTTTTCCAATCAGAGGAAACGCGACTGTCACTACCAGCTGCGTACGTCTCTATCCTAATTGACGGCACACTGTGTCCGACTCTCGAAGTGATTGAAATTATTCGCTGCGGCTGGCCGGAGTTCGGCTTGGCTAAATTAGCCTACAATCCTGCAGCACACACCGGAGCCGATGTAAAAGCCACCGAAGATCTTGTAAATGAATTTGCAGCAGGAAAGACAGTCTGCATCCGGCAATATTATAATGCCGATTTGTGCGGCTCAGCGGTCTTTGGCCTGCCGATCTTCAACGGGCAGATAGAAAGCATCGAGACAAAACGAACAACCGGTGGCGAGAAGCTGGAAATCATTGCCAGAGACTTCAGCGTGAATCTGAAGCGACTTTCAGTATATGGCCAGCGGCTTGCAAAAACAGACGGTTCCAGCATATTCCTGGCCGGTCTCGATACAGTATTTAATCCTGACAGCAAAGGTAACGCCAATCAGACAGCGATCGATCTCGACGGCAAGAGTTACACAGTCTTTTGCGGCGAATCCATGCAAGTCAGGCTCTGGACTTATGCCGAAGTGATTGATTATCTGCTCTGCGAATACACGCCGGCAGGGCAACTAAAAACGCCGAGCTTCAGTCGATTGCAAGCCCTGACGGAAAATCAAATCGTCCGAGACCTTGATGTCACGGGACTGAATCTCGCAGAGGCCCTGCACCGCTGCTGCGAACGGATAGGCCTGAAGTTCAAGTTCGTCCCGCGACTGGCAACCAACGGGCCGGACCAGGCGATTGTATTCTACAGAGCCGGAACAGGCAGAGTCGTTGAGCTGAATTGTCAGCCGCCCGGTCAGCAGCTCAGCATCTCGAAGAGCAATATCGCACAGATGCACAGCAGGAAAAAGTTCTGGCCGATCACGCACAAATATATCGGCCAGGGCGACTTCAAAATCTATGAAGCGACCTTCGAGCTAATCAAGGCATGGGACGCCGGCCTCGAACAGAACAACTATGACAACTTCTCGCCCTCGACAAATCCGAATTTCTGCATGACCAAAGACGTCTATCGCAAATGGTGCCTGAACGAAGCGGGCCAATACAGTGGGCCTCCTTACAATCAGTCAGATGTGTTTGACTTTTCACAAATCTTCCAAAGCGGCAATTTCGTTCATCGGCGAAGGCGTTTCCGGCCGGCTCTGACTACCGATGTTCAGGGACATTCACTCGGCTATTTTCTGCAGGTCTCGTACAATGGCGGCCAGGGCTGGTGGCAGTACCTTCATGCGTTCAATATCTTGCTCGACGAATGCGGCGTGTGGCTCAGCAGTGACCGGCTCGATATGGAGACCTGGGCCGCGGCACTGCAAGGATCCCTGAGATTCCGAATCACCGCTTCGGTCGTAAGCGATGAGCGGTTGACCGCGGTGGCCGTCAATGGTCCGGTCAATTCAACAGCTCCGGTCGTCGAGCATGTCATAACGCTGCCCAGGCAGTTCAAGTATCGCAAAGTCTCGGACCAGAGCATCCTCACCGAAGCAACCAGTCAAATGTTCGGCAAGCCCGATGAGGCGGATGATTCAGTCGCTTTGTATGAATTTGTTCGTCGGACGGCGGTGACATCGTCCGAGGTAATCGAGACCTTCAATATCCAGACACCGAACCTGATGCTCGATTACCGCCTCGGTGACATTGTGAGCACAAGCCCCGAAAGCAGGGACCTTTTAGCCTGCCGAAGCGACAACTGCAGTATAAGCCGGATTGTAAGAGTGCAGATGGATTTTGAAAAGCAATGCACGAATTTGAAAATCGTTCGACAAAGGAGCTGATGTATATGAGCAACGCGGCAAACACTATCAATCGTCAACAGGTGCTGGATCGGCTGTGCCGGGCCGGTTCTCAAGGAACCGGCGAGACCGCTATTGTCACTTCTCCCGGAGCACGAGCTGCTGCATGGGCCGTGAAGGTCAAGAGCAACTCATCCTACAACGTCTATAACGTCGTGGCCGTGGTAATAAACGACGCCGGCTCGGAGCCGGCCGAGATCGGCCAGCAGACAAAGGCGATAAACCTGGCCGAATCGTTCACCCAGACCGGAGCCCTGCCCGCCGGGACATACGCCGTGATGGCCAGAGTCGGCGACAAAAACGTCTTCCATGTAAAACCTTAACTGACACTATAAGGCCCATGCTATCGAGACCGGGGTAAATTATGACTCCAAAAAATACAAAAGGTTGGCGATTAAACCGGCAGATCAATCTCTCGGTGATCGTTCAGCTCGTACTGCTGGCGTCGCTTATCGTCGGCAGTTGGTTCAATCTGCAGCGACAGCTCGATATATTGCAGAGAGATGTGAGTATGCTGCTGCAATCGCAAAACAGTATCGAGCGGAAACTCGAATTGCTCTGGACCAAAAGCATCTCTCACGAATACCGCCTGCAGGCAGTTGAAAAGTCGAGAAGTAAAACCAACATAGCAGATGACACCTTTTAAGCTCGAAAAAAGTCCAAATACATGTCGTCTGTCACTGCATAAAAAAAGCAAAGGCATAATTTCGGAGTTAATATTTCTCATGAACAAAACACTCAAGAACCTTGTGTTAAAAGATCTTTGCCCGGACGGGATATGGCAATTAACCGATGTTATGAAATCGGTTTTGAGATATCATATATCCCGCTTGCCTAACAAAAAAGTCTCAGAAGATGAAACATGCTATCCGCAAAGCCCTGCAAGCATGAGAGCCTTCTTAGTCAAATTTCTCGTCAGGCACTATCTTCAAACCCAAAACAGCCTGTTGGACTATATGATCTCTTAAGACTTTCTTGAAACTATCATGGATAGACACTTACGAATTCTCGATATTGGTTCAGGCCCTGCAGTGACTTCTTTGGCAATCACAGACATGCTTGCCTGCGTTCTGAAACATCTCAGAGAAGAGGGATATAGGTCAGGAAACAAGGTAATAGTAGATTATACTCTAAATGATATCTCCGGCTTCTGTCTGGGCACCGGCCAACAATTGCTTACCGATTACTTTCGCATTTGTACAAGGCAAAATAGCCAGATCACACCCGGTCATATACTCAGACTCGAAAAAGCTTTCCCCAAAAACATGAATCAGCTTCGAAGGATAAAAGGCAAACTGGGCTCTTATGATATTGCAACACTATCTTATGTTGTGTCACCCCTGAATGAAGATACAAGCTTCAAGGATCTCGTAAACGGCCTATTAAACGTCGAGAGTCTTTTCAGTCGTAACGGAAGAATTCTGATCTTACAGGACAAGTTCCAACCAACAATTATGAGACAAATAAGCAGAGCCCTCGGCATATCACGGAAGAAAGAAGAGTCCACACAAGAAGTCTATCCCAAGAGAAATACAAACGAGACTTATACTTATTCGTATTATTGCTGCTTATATCCGCCTGCTAAGAAAGGAAGGATTCCTCATATCTCCGCTGCGTAATTTTCACCAGTTCACACAATTGCATTTTCCTGCTTTGCAGCGGTCTTTGAAGATGCTCCAGATTTCGGATGTTTCTCTGCACAGGCTGATAGAGACTTCTTTGTCGAAGCTGCGAATCACATCGATTAGGTGGGTGTAGAATTCGATGCGTTGTTTCGGCTGATAGCGGAGCTTGTGATCCGAGGCTCCTCTGACAAAGTTGTTATCCAGAAGCTTTCGAGCACGATTGCCATACGCACCGACGGCCAGGCGGTAATGGCCGGGTAGCAGCCGCAGCATGCCGAGCGTAATATTTTCAGGCTTTACGATGGTTAATGTTTTATGAACCAGGTCGGCATAGTCCGCCTGCCAGTCCGGATGGAGAATGCCCGGATCGATACGAATCCGGATTCGATAGCCGTGCTGCTGGCATTTCCTGGCTGCCTCAATACGCTCGGAAAGGACTGCTGTGCCCAGCTCATACTGCTCGATCATACGCCGGCTGTTCAGGCTCCAGGATACAACAGTCTTCTCGTTAGCCTCGACGGCAAGCAGGTTCTCGGTATTGCCGCTTTTCGTCAGCAGCATCAGAAAGCCGCGTGACAATCCGGCAAAAAACGGGACCAGCATCGTCGTTAGATTCGTGATGTGGTCGAGCGCAAGGCTGTCAAGCATCTCGCCCATATTGAAGCTGACTTTACCGCTGGTCCCGGCGAGAGCCTTTCGGATCTGCTTGAACATTGTGTCGTAATTGATGTTGATTTTGATAAATGGAGCGTAGTTGCGATAGACAAACGCCAGATAGCAATATGTGCAGAAGTAAGGGCAGCCATTTGAGAGCGGAACGAGCTTGTAATAGGGACAGCAGTGGACGTTCGGGCCGAGCCGGCCGTCGAAACGCCCCACAAAAGACGACGTCCGGCCGATCATCAGAGTCCTCTTACCGGCAAGCAGCGCCTGGGACGGTGACATATCCGGCGAAAAAGCCATACGTTGCCGCTCAATCAGCCGGACCTGAGCCGATGGGAACAATTTCAATATTCTCCGGGCTTCGGGATCCTCCGCCACCTGCCGCCACAACAGTATCGTTTTCGGTTTGAAGGTTCTTGCTGTGTCCATCATTGAATATTTTCTCTGGTCTTATAAGTCGCAACGTCTCGTACTCAGCATTATAGCGGAAAACCATTAAGGTCAACCAGAAACAAAGGAGAGAAACGATGAAAGAAAAATGTAAGAAAGCAACGTCGCCAAAAGCCGTAGTCTTCATCTCTGCATGTATTTGCCTTTTGTTGGCAGGATGCGATAGCCTGCGGTTTGCACCGAGCGAAGCTCAGAAGCAGAACGCCTGGCTGCATAACCGCACGGCAATTGTTACCGCCGAGACGGCCAGGGCCGAAGAAACATCACCGAGCCTGCAAGCCCTGACGCAGCTCGGAGAAGTGCAGAGCCGGGCGTTCAGTTCTTACTGTGGGCTGCCGAAGCAGTTTCCGCCGGCCGAGACCGCCGAGGATATTCTCGTCGAATCGAACTTCCAGCTTGCCGGCACGGCGTTGCAGGAAAGTACCGAGCGGCCGGATCCGTGGCAGGTTGCCGATTCGATGCTGGAGATGGGCATTGGAATCTGTGCCCTGCTGGGCGGAGTCTACGGCACGCGAACGGTCCGCTTCTTAAAAGACGCCAGAGGCAAATCGAACGCCCTGCACGAAATCATCGCCAGCAACGAGCTATTCAAAAAGCAGAACCAGGCCCAGACCCCTGCCTTCAAACAGGCCCACCAGAACCAATCCCCCCAAACCCGCCAACTCGTCGCGGCTATGAAAACGTGAGTAATTAATTGATAACAGGAGCAGTCTCATGTCACAGAAGACGGAGGATATTTGTTTGGATGCGGATCGGCTGTCGTTGGATTATTTGATTGCAGAGTGCATCTGGGATCCGGCGGATAACGGATGTGACGACGCCGAGACTTTGCATCCGGAATTGCTGCGGCATCTTACAAGAGAAGCGGTCGAGCGGCGTGATTTCACGCTTCTGTTCGGGCGAGAGAGCTGCAGTCGCCGATCCAACCCCACTTACCTCATCCAGCCCCGCCAAGATTATTGGATATCAGCTACCCAACCCATATTGAGCTGACCCAAATCAAAGAGGACCTGAGAACCAGAGAAACTCCTATGTGAGCATGGAAATATAAGAAATATGTAGAATTTTGGCAATTACTTCTTGACAAGGCCATAAAACCTATGTTAACATTTAGTTTATAGAGTCAGGAGGGTGTGTATTCCCTGTGGCTTTATTCCGTATTACGTATCCACGGTTCCTGGGCAAAAGCCTGATGCGTTATCAGGTTTGGAACAAAGATGGAGTAAGGTAATGCGGCAAAAGAACGGATGAGAGGTGTCAGGCGACGGAGAAATCGGCTCACTGAGCCGGGTTTGCCGGTTGCTTATCACCAAGATTGTAACAGCGCTTGTAGTCTACCCAACTTTGCCTATTGATAACCTTACATGAACGTGCAACACGAAGGGTCTATGCGCAAGGCCCTTCATGTTGGAAAATGTTAGGGTAACTATATACAGAGGAGGAGTACTATGACGAGATTCAGTACAATTTGTGTCATAGTGGCTTTGATAATTACTCTTGGAGCACCGGTATCCAAAGCAGGAATAATCGTTGAGTTCAGCGAGGTCGATCTTCCCTCACCTACGCTGCTTGACGGAACTACGCACTTTGACGCATATGGTCTTGCTTTTGAGGATACGACTTTCTGGGGAATTGACTCTCGATTCGTTGGCGCCGGAATTGATGACCGAGGCATTACAACAACAGGCGGGCAGGACAACGCAATGACTGTGGTCTTCATTCAACCGGTCACCTCGTTTACTGTTGATTACGTGACCATCTCTGAAAACACTATTTACGGAACTGCGTACGATCTTGGCGGCAATCCCATTGCTGGATTTAGTAGTTCGGGCTATGGCCAGTGGAGCGTCTTTACCGGCCTTACCAAAAAGATTACTTTTCATGATGGAACTGGCTACATCGGTATCGGTCGAATCGAGTTTGAGGCTATTCCCGCTCCGGGTGCTATTCTATTAGGTAGCATCGGCGTAGGTCTTGTCGGCTGGCTGCGAAGACGCAGAGCACTATAAGAGTATTATCGAAATTTACGTTTGAAAAGAGCTGGGAATCGAACATTTCCAGTTTTGCAGAGTCCCTGCTTTTCGATTTCAGCTTCGTGGAACGCAGCGGCTTTTCGTTTGTCCGTATAGAATCTGGAATTTCCTGCATTGGCAACATGCTGCCGGATGAATTACACCGCTACTTAGCTATGGTTTGCAGCCAATTGCCGGCAAAAATTGCGAATTCGAAGCCGTTGACTATACTATCCTGATTGTAGTCGGCGTCGGCAATATCGTCTCTGAGCCAATAATCGACAAACTGCGGAAGGTCGCCGGCATCCACTGAGCCGTTACGGTCAAAATCGCCGTAAAGACCGAAGAGCCAGTGAGGAAATAAGTCAACGCCGTCAGCACCCGCACCTAATCGCACAATTGTAGGAACATCCAGCACGTTATCCAGCTTATAGGAATACGGCGGCACAAAGACATCGTCATCGCCGTCATCGACTCGCCCGGTGCAGTTATTAAAGATGTTGCCGGATGCTCTTATCTTACCTATTATCTCGCCGGCGTCATGGACATAAATGTAGTACGGGTCTTTGACGCTATCGAAGTAATTGTTCTCGATAAGGCACTCGGCCTGAATACGCGAGCGAACGCAGTAAAGATTGCCCGGGCAATTGTAATAGTTATTGTAGATGTGCACCCGGCCGTAACGCACCGAAGGTATCCGCTGCCAGCAAAGCGGGCCGAACCAGTTATGATGGAAGGTGATGTGGAGCTTGCCGAGGTCGTCAGTGGCGCTGTCGCTGCTGCCGACGAGGCTTACTCGCGATTGTTTGCTGTTCAAAGCAGTGAAATAGAACTTGCACCAGGATACGGTAATCCGGTCGGACCTCCTGGTTATATCCAGACAGCCGTCCTCGCAGTCGTAAAAAGTGCACTTGGTAATAATTACGTCACTAATGTCCTCCTTTAAGCTGATGCCGTCACCTTCGCCGTAGAGGCCGGGATTGGTGATGTTCAGCCGTTCGATGATTATGTTGGAAGAGCCCTTTTTGAAACTGAGCTGGCCTGTAATCGTGGAGTTAGGGTCCATTCCCTGAATGGTTTTGTTCGAGCGGATGTTGACCCTTCCACCTACCGAACCGAGGTCGATCGCACCCGAAACCCGCACTACATAAGGCACATTCGCCATCTCTACAAGCTCTTTGAAGTCTTTGGCGTTGTCGACGACAGCGGTGGTCCCACCCTCTCCGCCGGTGGTATTGGCTCCAAAGTCATCAGCGGCAAAAACGGGACGCGTCAAACAGAACAACAACACCAGGCCTGTTCCTACAAGATACGACAATCTCTTCATCACATATTATCCAAACGAACATGGTTTTCAATAGTACAAACTCCGTATATTATAGTACCAGAATTCTGCCGATTTGTCACCAAAAAACGGGGAAAAGCCCATTACGAAGAGCTAAAATGTTCATCTCGACCCTATGAACAGACATTCCAAGCGTTCGGTTTTGACTTGAAACCTTGAGCCTCAGGGGCTATCATTATTTCTCGATGGCAAAAGACCGTGAAAATTACGAACAACGCGTCCAAACGATATGCCTGTTGATTCTGACGGCTCTGGGCATCACCGCGGCATTGTATTTTTTTGCCTCTGTGCTGATTCCGTTTGTTCTGGCCATTTTTCTGACGCTCTGCCTGATTCCCGCTATCGACGTTCAAATGAAGCTGCTTCGTATTCCACGCCTAACAGCGATTCTAACAACAGTCGCCGTCGGTTGTGCGCTTCTTATCCTCGGCGCCTTGCTTGTTACGGTAGCGGCAAATCAGATTGTAAAAAACAAAGACGACTATGAAAAACAGATCCAGCAAGTGCTCGTTAAAACCCGGGGTCTGCTTCCACCCGAGTGGTATACGGACCCTAATGAGTCGGTCATCGATCCCAACGGTCTTTCCGCAGATCCCTCCGAGCCGCTGATTCGCGTTCCTACCAATACGATTAGAAAAGTGCTCACCGATACGGCCAGCAGTATCATGGGCGTGATATCCAACGGCCTGCTTGTTGTAATCTTCATGATATTCATGATCGCCGGAAAGGGGACATACAAAGCTTCGCCCGGCAGTTTATGGTGGGAGGTCGAGTCGCGCATTAAACGATACGTGCTTACGATGATGCTTGCTTCCGGGGTTACAGGCGTTCTCGTGGGGCTAGCGCTGTGGTTGCTGCAAGTCAAGTTCTACTGGATGTTCGGCTTTTTGGCGTTTATGTTGAATTTCATTCCCAGCATCGGCTCGGTCATCGCGACGTTACTGCCCCTGCCCGTGGCTCTGATTGACCCGCAGCTCGGCATGATCTCGAAGATACTCGTCCTTGTAATTCCAGGCGGCATCCAGTTTGTCATCGGAAATCTTCTCCAGCCAAAGATGATGGGCGAGTCTCTCGATCTGCATCCGATTGTTGTACTGTTGTCTTTGATTTTCTTCGGGATGATCTGGGGGATCATCGGGATGTTCCTGGCGGTGCCGATTACGGGCGTCGTAAAGATACTTCTCCAGAGATTCGGCTACACACGCGCTATAGCCGATTTGATAGCGGGAAAAACAGACATGCTGACCAAAAGCCCTCCCGGCAAGTGAAACTATGAAACACATCGTATTGATTGGTACAATAGCACTAACCACAATCCTCTGGCCCGGGCATTCCACCGCCCAGACGCAGCAGGATAAGGCCATCGCACGCGTAAACGATTTGCGTCTGGCGTCCTATGTCACCTCACGGGAAGTCGAGCAGCTCGCGACCGATCCGGCCGTTCGCACTAAGGCCATGCAGACCATCCGGCGAATGGGCATCACAAAGCTCTATATTGAAGTCTATCGTAGCGGCCACGTGGTCTCGCCCGAGCACTTAATCTTTACCCGCGACTGGCTTCAAAGATATGAAATCAAGATCGTCGGCGGCATAGCGACCGTTCCCGGCGGAGATTTCGGCGTCCGGCAGAAAGGACCGCTCGGCTGGTTCAACTGGCAGAACGAAAAGACACAGCGTGACCTCGAAAAAGTCATCCGCATGGCCGCGGGCATTTTCGATTCATTCATCGTGGATGATTTTCTCTGCACGGGCGATATTAGCGACGAATCGAAAGCAGCCAAAGGCGACCGTTCCTGGGGCCAATACCGCCGGGAGTTGCTGACCGAACTGGCACAATCCGTTTTCATCGGGCCGGCGAAAGAAGTCAATCCCGATATTACCATGATTGTCAAATACCCCCAGTGGTACGACCGATTTCATCTGTTCGGCTACGACACGCAAACGCTGCCGGAGCTATTCGATAAGGTCTGGGTCGGCACGGAAACACGCGGGCGAAATACTCAGCGGTTCGGATTCGTTCAGCCTTACGAGGGATTCGTAAACTATCGCTGGCTCGCGGGCATCGCCGGCGAGAAAATCGGCGGAGCATGGTTCGACCACGGCGACTGCGCAGAGCACGACTTCATCGACCAGGCCTACACGAGCGTTCTGGCCGGCGCGGCGGAGTTGGTCTTTTTCAACTTTAGCAATGTCATGGCAGGCCACCCCGACCATGATAAAGTCATCGCCCAATACGACCAGCTCGCAGACCTGGCCGCCTTTGTCCGCGAGCATCCCGTCACCGGCATCCCCGCCTATAAGCCGCCGAACAGCGACCCAGCCGGCGATATGTATATCATGGACTTCCTCGGCATGTTCGGCATTCCCATAGTACCGGTGCATAAGTTTCCCACAAACGCCCCTGTCATCTTTCTGCCCGCCCAGGCCGCCGCCGATCCTGACCTGCTGGACCATATTAACAAGGCCCGCACAAGAGGCGCTGACATTATCTTTACAACAAATCTGCTCATTGCATCCCCGCACGGCGAGGAACTCGCCCGCATGGCTGGAGTCGGCCCGGATATACAATCAAAACCGACCAGTGCCCAACTAACTCAGCAGTCCGGCAAAGCAAATGTCACCATCGACCTGGAATCGCCGATAGAAGGCAAAGCCGTGCCGGGAAATATCGTATGCACCTCCGGCGATAAACAGCTCGCTCTTCTTACAGTCAGTGAAACGCCTCAAGGCCGAATCGCCCTGCTAAACACGCACACTTACAGCCAGGCCGACTTCGATGCCGTCGGTGAGGTCCTGCTTTGTCCCCGGCCGCTGGGCTTGCTTGAAATGAATGGCCCGGCACTCTCAGCTCTTCGCGAGGCATTCGGCGGCACAGCTTTCGAAGGCCCGAGTTGTGTTACGTATCACCCGTTCGCCTCAGTCGGCTCCGGCAGTTGTGTTATCCAGAACTTCAACGACAAGATGGTCAATGTCACCATCAATATTGAAAAGGATAAATCCAACGAATTCGTTGATGCGTTTTCCAAAACACCCATACCCGTCCGCACAACTGAATCCAAGAACCATATCGCATTGGACCTGACCATCCCCGCCAGAAGCCGCTTCTGGATCCAACGCATTGATTGAGCATTGTTTATGAAAAATTTTTAGTGAGGAACTTATGAAATACCGGTTAAGAATTCGGAGTTGTCCATGGGTGATTGTTTGCTGCCTTTATTGTTTTTTTACAATATTCGCTGCGGATGCAGCCGGCAAAGAGCAAAACGTTCTTTGTGCGGTTGAGGTCGAGGAGGTTATCACCAGGTATACGCCGGCGAATAATGGGGCGGGGCCCTTGTGGTGCTATGGCTCGACGGTTATCGCACGGCAAGGCGGCGACGTTTTTCTTTCGGTTATCGAGACCGGCGAGGATGTTCCGCTGCTCTGCAATACGCGCTGGCAGTTGTGGCATCGTTCGTCTGACGGCTGGAAGCTTGCACAAAGCGAAAAGGAATATCGGCAACGAGAGCCCTGCCCCCTGGCGGTGTTTCAGGGAGGACATGTTTTTCTGTCGGTCAATCCTTCCACAGAGCCTGCCGGGACGAAATACGGGCCTTGCAAGCCGCTCGTGCTTGAATTTGACCCGGCCAATCCCGCAGCAGCCGCGAAAACACATACGCCGGCGTGGGCAGACGTGACTTATTTCACCGACCATTCCTACAGAGGCTTTGCCGCCGATGGAGCTAACGGCGAGCTTTTGCTCCTGAACATTAACGCCAGGACCAGCGAGCAATTCGTTTCATACCGCGACAGCAACGGCCAATGGCATGAAAAAGGAACTATCACATTTCCCGTCAGATCCTGCTATCCACAGGTCGCCCTGCTGGACGGCTCGGCCCACGTGATGGCTATCGGCGATATCGTAGAACCGGTTGAAGAATGGAAGAAACTCAAATACGAAAAACTAAAAAGCAACTGGGACTATGTCTTCCGGCGGCTATTTTATACGTACACCGACAATATCCGCTCGACCGGTTTCAGTGCCCCGATTGAAATCGATACCGTCGAAAAGACGTGCGGGCATATTCGAAATCTCGATCTTTACATCGACAAGACAGACGCCGCCCACCTGCTCTATCTGAAGCAGCCGCATCAATACGGATTCATCCGCGATAAGTACTTCCCGGGCGAGACGATGACGGCCTACCTGGAATATGTCGTGGTCAAAAACGGCAAAGTCTTATCACGCCGGACACTGGCCGAAAAGCCCGGTGGACCGGCAGATTTCGAGCCCTCGTTCAGCCGCTTCCATATCAGCGGCGCCGGAGAGCTTTATGTAATCGCAGCCGGCACGAGCGTCGTAAATGGACAACGCACATACGGCAATTTTCTCGGTCGAATACCGGCAGGCAATAACAAGCCGAAGTTCGAGCATATCGAACTGAAGCATCCGTTCGGCAATTTCTTTACGAACACCCCTCGCGGCGGATCAAAACCATCCGACATTATAGACATCTTTGGCATTGCTAATGACAATCCGAATCTTCGCTACGCCAGAATTCATATCGAACCTTACAGGGATTGAATATGATACGAGCAAAAGCAATTCTATTGCTGGCTTTCACAATCGGTATCTGTCTTACGGGATGCAGGAAAGAGGCCCCTGTCGAAAACCAGCGTTTGACAATTGCGGTCATTCCGAAAGGCACCATTCACGAATTCTGGAAAACGGTTCACGCCGGAGCCGATATGGCCGGTCGGGAACTGGATGTTGATATCCTGTGGAAGGGCTCGCTAAAGGAGGACGACCGCGAAGCCCAAATCTCCGTGGTGGAAAATATCATCACGCGCCGAGTTGATGGAATCGTGCTGGCGCCGCTCGATGATGCAGCATTACACCGGCCGGTCGATGAGGCGATGAGCAGCGGGATACCTGTAGTGATCTTCGATTCGGGTATGAAGGGGAACAATTACATCAGCTACGTAGCAACGGACAACTTCAAAGCGGGCCAGCTTGCAGGCCAATACATGGCAAAACTGCTCGAAGGCAAAGGCAACGTCGCGGTGCTGCGATACGCGGAAGGTTCAGACAGTACAACCAGACGTGAGGACGGTTTTCTCGATGCGATGCAGGCCTTTGCGGGTATCGAGATTGTCACTTCCAACCGGTACGCCGGAGTAACTACGGAAAGCGCGTTACAGGCGGCGGAAAATCTGCTCTCTCGATTCGGCGCAACCGAGGGAAACTTACGCATCGACGGCATCTTTTGCGCAACCGAGCCGACCGCCCTGGGGATTCTGCGTGCATTGCAGAATGCGGGCTTTGCCGGCAAGGTCAAATTCATCGGCTTTGACAGTTCCCACAAAATGATTGCCGCCCTGCGTGCGGGCGAGCTGAGCGGTTTTGTCGTGCAGAATCCCATGAGGATCGGCTATCTCGGTGTGAAAACTTTGGTCGGGCACATCCGGGGCCAGCAAACGCCCCGGCGAATCGATACGGGATCCACACTGGTAACAAAAGAAAACATCGAGAAGCCGGAAATCCATGACTTGCTCAATCCCGATCTAAGCAAATACTAAAAGAATTCTCCCGCCGCCGCGACAGAACAACCGTCCTGTGAAACGGTTCAAAAATGTTGTATAAGTTATACATATTTGATATCAGTCCGGCAACTCCGATAAAGGCAATGGAGGCCTGACGGAAAGGAAATCTCAGATGAGAATAAATTTTTACGCCGGATATATGTAAAAATCCAGCAGGGAACATGACCGGCTTTGACTTTCGATTTATCGCTTAAACGATTTTTTTTGGAGTTATAAAATGAAGAAACTTATAGAATATTTCATCAAAGGTATGGTGATTTTCGTTCCTATGGCACTGACCGTTTTTTTGCTGTTTTGGGCGTTTAGCAGCCTGGATGCTGGCTTTCGTGCCATATTTAGAATCGAGATACCCGGCGTGGGGCTACTGCTGACAGTTGCATCGATCATCGTGATTGGTTTTATCGCATCGAACTTCCTGGGCAGGAGATTATTCGCCCTGATTGAAAAGGTTTTTACGGGGCTCCCATTAATAAAGCTGCTTTATTCGGCGGTGAAGGATATGATTGAGGCGTTTGCGGGCGATAAGAAGAGTTTCAACAAGCCCGTCATTGCCACATTTGTGCCTGGAGGAGCCGCAAAGGTAGTCGGCTTCGTTACACAAGAGAGTCTTGAGAATTTTGGGCTTTCTGATTATGTCGCGGTCTATCTGCCACAATCGTACAACTTCGCCGGCAACGTTGTGCTCTTTCCAAAAGAGGCGGTCAAACCGTTGGGCATCGAAAGTTCGCAGGCGATGGCCTTTATCGTCTCAGGCGGGGTCTCCAAAGGTTCTTCCTGAAATATGTTTTTCTGAATCGTTAAGTTTCGCAAAAGGTCTCAGGCATGAAAAAGCAGAAAAATCCAGGCGCCAAGCCTTTCAAGGATTTCTGGAGACTGATTAGTCCCCAGGACCTTCTGAGCAGGGCCGGCACGGTAATGATGCGAAAGAGTCCCAAAGCAACGATTTGGACCGCCGGCATTACCTCATCCGGCTACCTGACAAGCTATCTTGGGCTTCCCGGTTTTACAGGACTGCAGGCAATCGCTGCGCCGTTCATCGTGGGCGGAGGAATGCTCGGCATCGGCGCCGGAATCAAATATATTCCAAGAACGATTTCCAAAAAATTAGCGACTATTGCGGAAGCGAACGATCTGAACCTGATGGAAGACTACAGGAAGTCGCAGGTAATTGAGCATCTTAATGTACTTTGGGATAAGGTATTTTGGTACGAGTCGGATATAAGGTACACTCATGACCAGAGGCTGGCGGAGCGTGACCGGATTATCGCGGATAAGAAATATCTCAGGGAAGAGATTTCCGGGTGGGACAAAGACGTGCTTCAGCGTCTGGGGGCAGGAAGCGAAAAAGATTTCGACGATATTGTCATGGCAATCATGACCGAGAAGCCGCTTAGCGACAAGATAGAAATGTCACGAGAAGGGTATATCATTTCATCCATTTACGCCTTGAGGCATGCCCTGCCGCAGTCGAGCCAGGCGAAACAAATTGGCTTCTGTCTAAATCTGTATGAAGATGCGTGCGACGGCGCTTATTTCGACGAGAGCGACGTCAAGCTATTTGAGCAATACATTGGAAATATCGCCTTGACGAATATCAAGAATGAGGTTGGCTTCGGCAGACTTGACGCAGCCAGGCAGATTGCCAGAAAGGCCTCGTGGCGGTTCTGGTTTTACCTTATCACGAGGAAGATTGCGACCGGCGTGGGAAAGGCAGTCAGGGACCTGAACGAGAACTACGGCACTAACATGTTCAATTCCCAGGCGCTGCTTTGGCCGGGCGAGGAAAATGCGGAATGGATGGATGATTTCACGGGAGCAAAAGAAAAAGTTCTGGAATTACGAAAATCAATCATCAAGGGAGCATTGGGTGCTGATTATGAAAACGCCTCGATTATGCTGGACAGAATGCTGCTGCCCTGCTTCGAATTTGCTACCGACCTTAGGCTGAGATACGATCCCGAATATTGCGACGGCAGCCTTGATTATACCAGTGAAGATCAGGGGACTACCATTAAGAATAATATTATCGGCGATCTTCAAGCATTCGGTTATCGCCGGCGGGACATCGACCGCGTGCGGAAATACGTAACAAATGCTAAAAAGGATATTTCATCATTCTTGGACTATCTGGACACAAAAGGATATAGATGGCTGTTCGATGACAGGCTGGCATTGAGAGCGGTAAAAACCATGTTCCATGCAAACAAGTACCGAACAAGGAAGATGTTTCAAAACAGCAATGCCGCCGCCCATCAGGCAATAATTGACAGTGAAATTAAAGATGCGGCCGCCCAAAAAGAAATCTATTCAGCCAGGCTGACCAGCTTGAGATTGTATCATGAGTTGACAATATTACAAATCGCCGGATACAAGGACCTGGCGAAGGAACTGGCTTATTCCGACTGATAACAACAATTCTCCATTGATTACATAAGAAGTATCTGAAATATAGCCTTCTATCGGAATTAACGCCGGGATAGTAACTGCCCGTGAAGGTTGAAAAATGAAGCAACGTGACTTGTTCTGCTCTTGTGGATTTCTAAAGAACATTTTGCTCGGGCTGTCCATTTGTAAAAAAGGCCATAAGCGTTGTTCTTATGGCCACTGGTTCGTATTATGATTTTTTTTAAAGGAAGATATTATTGAAAACACCAGTCAAACAAAGGCGGCGGCCGGATTTGATTGGCGAAAGGGGGCTTCTTTTGCAGACTCTCTTGCATTATCAGATGATGGATCAATACGCCCAATTTGTCGGCGTACGCCCAATTACCCAATACGGCAAGAATTAACCACATCACTTCGATTTGATATCTATGTATTTTCATTACGCGGCTCTTAAAAGACTATCTATCGGTATTTGTATCGACCGAACCACAATTTATTCCTTAGCCAAATCGGCGCTTTGAACTGGTTTATCGTAAAACCAGGAAAAAGATAGCAACTAGACCGGAAAGGCCGATACTAGTGTGAAAAATACACATGCTATACTGGATCGCCACGAGTTCTCATCATCCGAATTTGCACCCCGGCGTTATCAATACCAAAGTGCAGCTTTTTTCGAGACGTACCTTTTAGAAATTATTCGGTCTGTTCAATTTTTCTCGACTGTATCCCGGAACTGCGGTATATTCTGCCGACTTCATCATGGTAAGAGTCCAAGAGTTTGCAGCGAGAAGATTTGTATTGAGAGGATGAGAACGGGCAGGGACGCGAGGCAGCGAACATGCACAGGAGTGACTTTCAAGAGGAAAACAGAACCATACCGGCGACGGAATCGACGGGCAGACCCGGATGCCGTTACGATCTCGACTGGCTCAGGGTGCTGGTCATTCTCAACCTGGTCCCGTGGCACGCGGCCTGGCTGATGGCGTATGTGACGGGATCTTCAGATTCCACTCGTGAGGGCCTGGGCGTCACTATCCTGCGGTACTACACGGGCTTTTCCCTTCGCTGGCAGATTCCGCTGCTGTTTTTCATCGCCGGAGCGAGTGCATGCCTGTCACTGAGCCATCGTTCGCCGGGAGCTTTTGTCAGGGAACGGGCCAGGCGACTGTTCGTGCCGCTGATGTTTTTCATGCTGGTCTGCTATCCGGTTCTGCTGTACTTCTGGCCGGGCGTCTGCGATAATAAGAGTCTCCCGGACTACATCGTCCGTTTCTGGCCGCACTGCCTGGCAACAATTCATCACAGCCGGATGCCGGGACGGATCCCGATGCCCGGATGGGCCCATCTGTGGTTCGTGGCATACCTGTTGATTTTCTCGCTGATAAGTATGCCGTTATTAATCTGCCTCAGAAGGCAGGGCGAGAGTGGCCAGGCCGGTAAATACGTCGGCTTTCTATCGAGGAAAGGTATGCTACTTTTCCTGGCCGTTCCATTAATAGCAATCAACATAGCCTTGGCGCCGAAATGGCCGATGGCCCAACTGAA
>CAYTNN010000001.1:0-1107 GCA_964439135.1 uncultured Pirellulales bacterium | reverse complement strand
CTGGCAAGGAAATTTCTCTCCGGCACGAATCGTTTCCTGAGGTACGCCGGCCGGGCCTCGTACCCATTTTATATCCTGCACTTCGTTTTGATGCTCGTCATCGGTTATTACGTTGTGCAGTGGCGTCTGCAACTTACAGCCGAGTTCGTGGTCCTCAGCGTTCTG
Source organism: uncultured Pirellulales bacterium (assembly GCA_964439135.1). Classification (GTDB taxonomy): domain Bacteria; phylum Planctomycetota; class Phycisphaerae; order Sedimentisphaerales; family Anaerobacaceae; genus JAFGPJ01. Next base: position 942 of record CAYTNN010000001.1, on the reverse strand, counting down.
ACCTTTGCCGCAACGCTCGGAAGCTACGAACTGATCGTGAAACGAACCAAAGTCACCCGGCTGCTGTTCGGCATGAAAATATAATTGTCGCGGAATGGACTGGCTTTTCACCAGTATCTATAAATTGCTTTGATAAGCTGCTATTTTGTTCTTTCCATCAGGGCCGTGGCGAATTGGCGGAGGGTGTCGGCCTTTTGTCCGAACGGCTTGAGCATTCCCATAGCCTCCGATGTTAGCTTCTCCTGAACTTCCCTTGCCTTCTCTAAGCCTACTATCGCAGGATACGTGCACTTTGCGGCCTTGAGGTCCTTGCCGGCTGTCTTGCCCAACTGCTCGCTCGATGCGGTTTCATCGAGAATATCGTCGGCAATCTGGAACGCCAAACCGACATGCAAGCCATATTCACACAGATACTCGAACTGCTTTTGCGTCGCGCCGCCGCAGATAGCTCCCATGGCTGCGGCACATCGGAACATCTTGGCCGTCTTGTTGATATGGATGTATTCCAGCATCTTTTTGGTACCGACACTTTTTTCGGCTCTCAGGTCCGCCATTTGTCCGGCAATCATCCCGGCAGCCCCAGCGTCCTGAGCCAATTGATTGATGAGTTTTACGGCAACAACCGGCTGGTCAATACCTTCTGCCAGGATCTCAAACGCAAGCGTCAAAAGAGCATCGCCCGTCAGGATCGCTGTGGCCTCGTCAAAGGCCTTATGGCACGTCGGCTGGCCCCGCCTCAGATCGTCATCATCCATCGCCGGCAAATCATCATGGATCAGCGAATACGTATGCACCATTTCGATTGCGCACGAGGCAACCTCGGCATTGCTATTCACCTGGCCACCGACAAGCTCACAGCACCAGAGAACGAGCACTGACCGGACTCGTTTGCCCGGGGCCCCGAGTGTGTATTTGAGCGCTTCTTTCAATTCGCTGTTTATT